>CAMFLH010000006.1 GCA_945957295.1 uncultured Uliginosibacterium sp. | reverse complement strand
TCTACACTCGACTAGTCGTCGGCAGCGTCAGATGTGTATAAGAGACAGCCTGACACGCCCCGCGCAATACCTGTGGGGCTACAACCGCTACAAGTGCCCGCCCGGTGTGACCCCGCCGGCGAGCCCATCTTGAAGGACCGGGGGACCAACCGATGAGTCGACTCGTCGTCGCTTTCCTGTGGCTGTTCCACTGGCAGCCCCTACCGCTGCAGGCGGCGTGCGGAAACGTACTTGGCTGGCTGCTGTACTGGCTGGTCGTACCGCGCCGGCGCGTGGTGCAGACCAACCTGCGCCTGTGCTTCCCGCAGATGCCGCAGCGCGAGCGCTCGCGGCTTGCGCGCGCGCACTTCATGTACGTTGCGCGCAGTTTCCTAGAGCGGGGCGTGCTGTGGTTCGCGCCCGCCGAGCGCATCCGCCGCCTTGTTCGCGTCGAAGGGCTGGAACACCTCAAATCGGTGATCGACAGCGGTACGCCTGCAATACTGCTGGTGCCGCACTTCTGCGCACTGGATGCCGCCGGCACGCGGCTGGCGACAGAGGTGAACTGGGTCAGCATCTATTCGGCGCAGAAGAACAAGGTGCTGGAGCACTGGCTGCTGCATGGCCGCACGCGCTTCGGCAAGCAGGTGCTGTTCTCACGTCAGGAAGGCGTACGCCCGGTCATCAAGAAACTGCGCGAAGGCGGCTACGGTTTCTTCTATCTGCCGGACCAGGATTTCGGCCCGCGCGATTCGATCTTCGTGCCCTTCTTCGGCGTGCAGGCCGCCACGGTGCCAGGCCTGCCACGCATCGCCCGCATGGCACGCGCGCAAGTGCTCAGCGGCATCATCCGCATGCTGCCGTGGGGACGGGGCTATGAACTGACAATCGGCGCGCCGTGGCAGGACTTCCCGAGCGACGACGAATACGCCGACACGCTGCGCATGAACCAGGAACTGGAGCGCCATGTGCTGACCATGCCGGCGCAGTACTACTGGGTGCACAAGCGCTTCAAGACCCGCCCGGAAGGCGAAGCCGGGTTTTACTGATCGGCTTGTATGTCGGGCGCAGCGAGCCGGCGGATCACGAGCGGAATCGCTGCGCTGCCGGCCAGTGCGATGCTCGACACCGCCAAAGCCAGCGCGGCACCATCCGCCGCGAGCCAGCCCTGGGGCTGCCACAGGCCGAGCGCGGCAAGCGCGGCGGCGAGCCCGCACGCAAGCGCAGCCAGCAGCATCAGCAGAGGCATCCATGGCACAGACGACATACCTCGATTCTGACATGCCGCACGCGGACAACCGCTGGATCAGCCTGCGCCCGCCGCTGCCGGACGACCTGCCCGCGCTGATGAGCGCACTCAAGCGCAGCCGGCGCCTGCACCACCCATGGGTGCGTGTGGATGCGAGCGAAGTTGCGCTGAGCCGCTGGATCGCACGCAGTGCCGACGCGGACTTCCAGAGCTTCGTCGCGTTCGACCGCCGCGCGGGCACGCCAGCGGCAGTCTTCAACCTGAGCCAGATCTTCTACGGCCCGTTCTGCAACGCCTACCTCGGCTACTACGCGCTGGCACCGTACATCGGTCACGGCTGGACGCGCGCAGCGCTGCCGCTCTTGCTCAAGTGCGCGTTCGGCGCCCTGAAGCTGCATCGCATCGAGGCCAACATCCAGCCCGCCAACCTCGCCTCGATCGCGCTGGTCGAGGGCGCCGGTTTCCGGCGCGAGGGCTTCTCGCCGCGCTACCTGAAGATCGGCGGCCGCTGGCGCGACCATCTTCGCTATGCGATCACGGCGGAGGACTGGCGCGGCCAGCGCACCCGGCCACCTGCGCCGACGCCGCTCACTGCAGCATGAAGGTTTCGTATTCGAGGCGGTCGAGTCGGCGGTCCAGCATCACCAGCCCCACCGCCAGCGCGATCAGCGTCGCCAGCGCGTAGCCATAGCCGTAGTACGGCGCACCAAGGCGCAGCGTCAGCGCGGTCAGCGCAAGATTGCTGGCGAGGAATACACCGCACAGCCACAGAATAATGCGACGCTGGTCGAGGTAGAAGAACACGTTGAGCAGCGCGAGCAGGCCCACCTGCAGACTGGCGCCAACGGTCTGGATGTAGAACAGCGACAGGTACAGCTCCGAGATGCCCAGCGCCCGCAGCGCCGTCGGCCCCGCAACCAGCGCGACCAGCACCGCGATGGTCTGGATCTTCGCGATCTCCAGCAGCCCCTGCCGGATCGCGTAGAGCATCTCGTCGCGCATCGTTTCAATGTATTCCAGCGAACCGCCGCTGCGCACCGCCTCGTAGAAGCGGTCGTAATACTCGACGAAGTCCGTCTCGATGCGGACAAGGAAAACCGCCATGCCCGGGATGATGAACAGGTAGGCCATGAACACCGGCAGGTCGTAGATCACCGATGCGCGCAGCGGGCCGATCACGAGGTCCGAGGTATCGGGGAAGAACCAGAACATGAACTTGTCCGCCCACACACCGACGTTGTAGAGCAGCCCGATCCACATCAACGAGGGGTAGCGCGATTCGCGCCGCGCGAATTCGAAGGACACCAGCTGCGGCGAACGGAAGTCCCACGCCGTCAGCATCCACATGCCGGCCAGCATCACGAACTGGCCGAAGACGAATCCCGCCAGCAAGCCATTCAACCCCCACGGGCGTGCGAGCAGCGCCGATGCCACCACGATGCCGTAGCCCACCGCATACAGCGCGACGATCTGGCGATACATCTTCAGCCCGCTGAGCAGGATGGTCGCGATCCAGATGCCGCACATCAGCGCGAAGCCGGCGAGCATCAGCACCCGATACACGACGGCAAGCCCGGAGAACAGCGTGAGCGCGAGCAACATGCCAACGCCGCCCGCCGCGATCAGCGTGACCAGCAGGATGCCGTTGAGGTTGGAGAAGACCAGCGAGTCCTTGTGCTCGAACAGGCGATCCGACACGAAACGGGTGAAGGCAAGCTGCAGAGCGCCGGTGAAGATCAGCGAAGCGGCGATCAGGTAGGTCACCGAGACCTGGAACTGCGTGACGAGGAAATTCGGCACCACCACGGCGTGCGACAGCATGCCGACGATCAGGATGCCGACGATGGAGAGCACCCACGGGCCGGAGCCGATCACGCCCGCGTAGGCGTAGGCCTGCAGAATGCCGAGCAGGTTGTCCTTGCGCAGCAGCTTGCGCAGCTCGAAGCCGATGCCCGCCATGTCAGCCTGAAGCCTCGGGCGCGAACGGGCTGCGCGCGAGTGCGTCCTGATACACCTCGCGGTAGCGGCCGAACATCAGGTCATCGGTGTAGTAACGCTCGACCCGTGCAATGCCGGCCGCCTGCGCAGCGAACCAGGCCTGCGGCTGCAACAGTTCAATCGCCGACTCCGCAAGCGCCTGCGGATCGGCGATGCCGACGACGCGGCCCGCCGCACCCAGCGCACGGTCGTCCTCATCCAGCCCGTACACCAACTGACGACAGGAGCCGACATCGGTGGCCAGCGTCGGCACACCGGCCGCATAGCCTTCGAGGATCACCAGCGGCAGCGCTTCGGAGATCGACGACAGCACCACCAGCCCAATCTTCGGCATCAGTTCATCGATCTTCTGGAAGCCGAGGAACTTGAGGTTGTCCTCCAGCCCTAGGCTCGCGACCAGATCGCGGCATTCCTGCGCGTAGCCGGGGTCTTCGTCTTCGGGGCCGGCGATCCAGCCCTGCACTTCGGGCATGCGGTTGGCGACGATGCGCATCGCGCGGATGAAGGTCTTGATGTCCTTGATCGGCACCACGCGGCCGATCAGACACAGCACCGGCGGCACGCCCGGTGCGCGCTTGTCGCGCAGCGCCGCCATGCGTTTCACCGCGACGCCGTTGGGGATGTTGCGTGTGCGTTCGGGCGCCGCACCATCGGTGATCTGCCGCAGGCGGTTGGTTTCGTACAGCGCGATGATCGGGTCGGCCGCGTCGTAGCACAGGCGGCCGAGCCATTCGAAGAAGCGGATCCACATCGTGCGGAAGTACGACAGCTCGGACGGATCGCGCTGGAAGACGTTGCGGTTGTCCTGAATCCACTCGCTCTGGTACAGGTCGATCTTGCGTTCCTTGGTGTAGATGCCGTGTTCGGAAAGGATCAGCGGCAAGCCTCGCGACCGAGCCAGCAGCGCACCGAGAAAGCCCGCATAGCCGGTCGATACCGAATGCAGCGCACGTACCGGAATCAGCTCTTTTGAGATCCGCGCCAGCATCCACAGCGGCTGGTGCATGATCCGCACGGTCCAGAAGTAGTCGACGAAACTCGGATCGGTGCAGAAACGCCGGTAGCTCGATGTGATCACGCCCCAGGCCTGCTCGGAATGCAGGAAGTCGTCGAGCGGCAGGCAGCCGCCGGGCGCGAGCTCCGGCGCCAGCGCGGCGAAGCTAGAAAGATCGTGCTGGCCATGCTGGCGAAAGGTCTCGTGCAGCATCGTGACGCGCGCGAATGCGGCCACGTCCCCCTTGCTGGGCTTCACCTCGATGCCGTGGCGCACCAGATCGTCGTGCATGAAGTGCGTCTCGACATGCACCACGTTGTCCGGCAGCGCGTACTTCGGCGCACCGTAGTCGCTGCGCCGGCTACCGAGAAACACGATCGCGAAGCGGATCTCGGGGAAGGCTCGGATGATCTGGTTCACCCAGCTCGACACGCCGCCCGACACGAACGGGAAGGTGCCTTCCAGCAGCAAGGCAACGTCGGCGGATTCGGCCTTCGGAAAAGCCGGCTCGCTCATGCCACCCCCCAGAAGCGCAGCAGCGGTTCAAGGCGCGCCACGCTGCGGAAGTCGCGCAGGCCGCCGAGCAGACGGATCACCTCGCGGTAGTCTTTCCGCTCGAAGGCCAGTTCGGCGAGGTACGGCACCACGCGCGGCGGCGGGATGCCCAGTTCGGCGGCGCGCCGGTAAGCTGCCTCGGCTTCATCGGCGCGCTTGAGCTCGTGCAGCAGATGGCCGTGGCGCAGGTGCAGCCCGGCGTCGGCATCCTCGCTGAGCGCCTCTTCCAGATAGCGCAGGGCCTCACCGGCCGCATGGCGCCGCAGATCGCCCTGCACCAGCCCCTGATAAACGAGTTCCCAGTACAGCGTGGAGAGTTGCTGCGCGGCGCGCCGACGTGCAGCCGTGTCTTCCTCTGCGGCAAGGTACTCGACACGCGCGGTCTGGATCTGCGCATTGAGCTTCTTTTCGCGCGTTTCCAGCATGCCGTAGGCGAGCAGGCGCAAGTCCTCGCTCGAATCGCCGAGCAGGTCGCGCAACACCGGGCTGGAAAACTGCGCCGGCGCGTTCTGCAGCGCCACTAGCGCCTTCAGGCGTTGATCGACCGGCGCGCGATCGTTGTTGAGAAACTGGCGCAGACCGGCCTGGCGGAAGGCGGTGGCATCGCGGCGTTCGTGCGGATCAAGCGCGGGCAGCGCGACCTTGTTGAAACGCCGCTTCGCGCGCAGTGCCGGCATCAGCGGCAGCGCGATCAGGCCAAGCCCGATCCCAATAAAGCCGAGTACCGGAATGCACGCGCTGAGCGCGAAGAACAGCAGCCACACCGCTGCGCGCGGCCGCGCAAAGTCGCCCGGCACCAGCAACAGCGCGAGGCTCGCGAGTACCGCGCTGGCGGCCGAATGCGTGAGCATGAAACCAAGAAAAGCCAGATCGGACTGGCGCCCGCTTTCGAGCATCTGCGCCCAGGCGCCGAGCTCAAGCAGGATGGCGTAGATCGCGAGCTTGATCTGCGACATCGCAGGCCTCCAGCACATGGGTGAGCAGCTCGGCCGCCGCGGCATCGCCGATCCGCCACGAGCGGCTGCGGATGCCGGCCGCGTCGAGGCCGATACCGCGGTCGTTCTCGATCCAGCGCGACAAGCGAGCGAGGTAACCATCGACCGCCTCGCTGCCGGCCAGCGGCATCACCACCAGCAGCGCGCTGGGCTGGTCGAGCGCGCCCCGCACCAGCCACGACACATCCAGCGCACGCCGCTGCCGCGCCACCGCTTCGGGCAGATCACTCTGGTCCGGGTTGGGCGCGAAACTCAGAGCCACCAGCATGCTCGGCACTGCCGATTCGACCCGCAGCCGGATCAGGCGTTGCAACTCCAGCGCGAAGGGCTGCGGGCACTCCGGCCACACACGGGTGAGCTCGGTGACGAGTTGCGTGCTGGAGAGGTCGTCGCCGTAGAACCCCAGCATCAGGTTGAGCATCTGCAGGGTTTCCTCCTGCAGTGCAAAGAAGGGCAGCGCCTGCACCAGCATCAGCGCGTGCACTTCGCCGCGTGCATCGCTGACCGGTGCCACCGCGATGTAGCGGCTGTCGAGCCGCTCCGGCAGGCTTTCGATTGCGACGTGCACCAGCACCCGCACGCGCTCGGCATGCCGCACCAGCGGGTCATCCACCACCACCTCGAAGGGCTCGCCGAGAAACACCGCCTCGTCCGCGCGCGCCTTGCCTTCGCGTAGCGGCACGAGTGCGGCACGGTCCACCTGGCAGTACTGCGCAGTCAGACGCAGGAATTCGCTGGCGGCCGGCAGTGCCTGCCCTGTCTGAGCCTGGCCGACCAGCGCACGCAAGCCGGTCAGCGCATCACGCATCGACACCGGGCGCGACAGCAGCTCCTGTTCGAGCCGGTCATGCGACAGGCGCAACAGGTAGTGGTTACGCGTGAGGCCGTCGAGCCGCTCGTCGAGATAGTCCTGCATCGACTCGGCACGACGCACCCGTTGGCGCCACACGGACGAGAATTCGGCCGCCAGCATCACCGCAATCAGGCCACCGAGAAAATAGGACTTCGGCAGCGCGCGCCAACCCGTGTTGTAGCCGATCAGCCCGAACCACAGCAGAAACACCATCGCCGCGCTGAGCAGGCCGACCAGCGGGCCGTAGCGCAGCGCCAGCACCAGCGGCGCGAGCCAGATCCACGGGAACTCTTCGCGGCTGAAGAACGGATCGGCCGGGTTGAGCCATACACCGAGGGCGACTGCCACCCCTGGCAGCAGCAGAATTTCGAGCGCCGCGGAGTAGCCGACCCGGTAGGGCGCGAGCCAGCGGCGCAACTTGCCGAACACTGCGCGCAAGGGCACTCAGCGTCCGCGCAGCGCCGGCGAGATCAGGTCGCGCATCAGTTTCTGCGCAACCCCTGCGAGCGACTCACGGCTCCAGCCGCTCTTCGCACCGACGGATGACCACACGACGCGGCCATCGGCCACATCGATCACCTGAACCGACACGCCCACCACCGGCTCGCCATCCACGCCGACCTTGTAGCGCCACTCATGTACGGTGCCGCTCAGTGCGTAGCGCGCTTCCTGCCCGCGCGCCCATTCGAGCGCCTTGTCGCGCGACGAACCCTGGCCCGGTTCGAGCAGGTTGTCGTCCTCCAGCCGCTCGGGGTAGCCGCGCACATCGGCCACACCGAGGCTGGGCATCAAGGCGGCGGCCAGGCTGGCGGCGCGCTGGCCGGCAAGCGGCGTTTCGGTGGCGTTGACGAAGGGCAGCACCGCCCAACGTGCGTCACGCGCGAAGTCGCCGGGCGGCGCCTTGTCCAGCGTGGCACATGCGGCCACGGCCCACACTGCGCCGAGCAGCAGCAAACGCGCGAGGAAAGCGAGCAGCCGGTTGAACCTCATGTCAGTCCTCATCAGAAGTCGATCCAGTAACGCATGCCGAGCACCGTGGTCGAAGAGATGCTCGCGGTCTGCCCCTGCTCGCGCCGGAAGTCGATCGCGGCGTGGTCGCCACCGAGCACGCTGCCCGCCAGCCCCGCCGAGGCATCGAAGCCGACGCCCGATGTGCTGTTCCAGCTCACGCCAAGACTGCCGTAGGGGCGCCAGCTGCGACTGTAGTCGGTGGCGAACCTCGTGTCGCTGCGCAGGCGCAAGCCCAGCAGATCATAGCCCTGCGGCAACAACGAGGCGATCGGCACCGCCGCTGCAAGGCCACTCGCTTGCACATCGGCATTGCTGGTGCGGTAGCGGGTAGCGAAGGCTTCCGCGAAGAGATCGCGTGACTGCTGCCGGATTGCGTGGCTGAAGTTGAGCGACAGCAGGCGCCCATAGCCCAGCGTCTGCGCAGTCTGGGTCGCATAGCGCGACCACTCAAGCTGCAGCGACACCCGATCACGCGCATCGATCGCCCAGCCTGCTTCGGCCGCCGCAACGTCGCGCCAGCCTAGCGCACGCAGCGCCAGTGTTTCGGTCGCGGGCTCACGCCAGGCAAGCTTCCAGCCGAAATCGGCATTCGCGAACAGGCGCCCGCTCTGCGCTACACGCAGCCCGGTCCAGTGTTCGACAGCGGCGTAGCTGCCAAGCTCGAGCTTCACAACGCCGTCGCGCGTGCGCCATGCGAGCCCGAGCGCGCCGTAGCGCCTGTCCGGCACATCCACACCGCTGTCCGTGACACTTACGGTATCGCCCGCCACAAGGTTCAGGCGCAATGAGGGTGTGAGCTGCGTTGCGCCGGAAAGCGTTGTAGCCGCCTCTCGCCAGCTGCCGGCGCCAAAGCGGCCATAGTCAGCCGCGGAAGCCTGCAATTCCGCCCGGTTCGCTTGCGTTGGCAACACTTCGGCCAGTTGCAGCTGCAAGGCCTCGTCGTCACGCTGCTCACCCTGCGCGTCAAAGGCGATCGTCGCGGCCAGCGCATCGTCGCCACGACTGCGCGCAACGGTGATCTGCTCATAGCGCGACACGGCACCGCCCCAGCGGTCTTGCAGCGCCGCTGCGCGTGCCATGTCGCCTTCGTTGATCGCGGCCGCCATGTCCGCCCACAAGGGCAATTGCTCGTGCCGCGCGTAGGCCGACCACAGGTAGCCGCGCACCGATTCGGGCAGCCCCTGATCCTGGTACCACGCCAGCACCAGCTCGCGGCTGGCCGGGTTCAGCGCTGCGCCCGCCTCGCGATCGAGCCGCAGCAGACCGCGCAGCGCGGCCAGCGCGGGGTCGCCCGGCTTGAGCACATTCGCGAGCCGCACCCAGGCGGCGCGGCGCGCGGCCTCGGGCACCACGTCGGCGTTCGCGGCCGGCATGCTGCGGTTTCGCCAAGCGGCGGCGCGCAAGCGCCATGCACGCTCGGCCTGCTGATCCTGCTCGTAGGCGTCGGCAAGATTCATCATCCACAGGAAGTCGCCGCGGTGCGTTGCGGCCCGCGGCGCGAGGTAACGATCAAGCGCGACGCGCGGCAGCGACAAGGCCATCCACGCCGCAGCCAGTACATCGTGCAAGGCGGGGTCGCGTGCCCATATCGCCTCGTGTTTTGCCAACACGCGCCGCAACGTGGTGGTGTCGCGGCGGTCGATCAGCTGCCACAGGAAGGCTTCGCGCGCTTCGGCGTCCTGCGGCGTGAGCGCCAGCAACTGGCGTAGATCATCCAGCGCCGCCGCGCCTTGGCCAGTTTCGCGCAGGTAGCGCGCGCGCAGGCGCAGGAAGCGCGGATCGGCCTGCGCGCTGGCCAGCGCCGCGGCATCCAGTTCGCCAAGCACACGGCCGAAGGCGGGCCATGCGCCTGCGGCCGCGTAGAGGTCGAGCGCACGCAGCAGCCGATCCGGTGCAGGGAAATGGCGCCGGGCCTGCACCGCGAGGTCAGCGGCACGCGCAGGCTCTTCCGCCGCCAGCAGGTCGATCAGCACATCGTAGTCGTTCGCCGAAGCGGTGCCGGCGCCGATCATGCGCGCGTAGGCTGCTTCGGCGGTGTCGTCGCGCTGCAGCAGTTGCGCGATGTTGCCAAGGCGCCGCCAGTAGCTGACGTCGCTCGCGAGCGCCTGATCGCGCGCCGCTTCGAGCGCATCGTAGGCGGCCCGCAGCTCGCCGCGCAGCAGGTGAAAACCCGAGCGCTTGAAGGCGCGCGCAACATCGGCGCCGAAGCGCGCATCCATGTCGCGCAGCGTCGCGATCGCGAGCGGCAGATCAGCAGCACGCTCGGCGATGTCGGCCAGTGCCTGCAGCACGGCGCGCTCCGGGCGGCGGCGTGAAATCTCGCGCAGATAGGCGATGGCCGCTTCGGGATCGCCGATGCGTTCGTAAGCGTCGACGAGCGCGCCGAGCAGACGATCATCGCCCGGTCGCTCCGCCACGCGCTGCCGCAGGCCTAGGATGAGTGCTTCGTCGTCGAACAGGCCGGGGGCGAGGCGCAGCAGCGCGTCGGTGGCCTCGCCCTTCTCGCCATGTTCGGCGAGCCAGCGCCAGTGGCGCAGCGCCTCCTGCGGGCGCCCCGACCACTCCGACACCTGCGCCAGGCGCAGGCGCCACGCGGCGTTGTCCGGCGCCTGGCGCACCGCGGATGCGGCCACGCGCCAGGCCTCGTCGAGTTCGCGATTGGCGAGGAAGACTTCGTAGCCCAGCGTGTAACGGCGGTCGTCGAAGGGTAACCGCGGTTCGCCGCGGGTACCGTTACCGGTGGCGGGCTCGACCTCGGCTGCCGCGAGGCGCAGCTGCACATCGCCCCACAGGCGCGCCCATGCGGCGTGTTCGAGCTGTTGCAACAGCGAGAGCTTGAGCATCTGCCGCGCGTACTTCGAAGCAATGTCGGGTCGCCCGGCCGCGAGCGCCAGCCGCGTGAGGTATTCGAGCACCTCGGGGTCGTTGGCGAGCCCTCGCAATTCGCGCTCGGCCAGCGCCAGTGCATCGGCCACGCGGCCGCTCTGGCGCATCACGTCCACCGCCTCGAAGTACAGCCGGCGCGCCGCGAGCGGCCGCAGCTCGCGGCGCCGCGCAATCATCAGCACTTCGGCTGCGGCCTCGTACTCGCCCGCAGCCAGATAACTGCGCGACTGCTCTGCGAACCAATCCACCGGCAGCGCGCCGTTTGCGCTGTTGCGGTAGATCGTCAGTGCCAGTGCGCGATCACCGAGTTCCAGCGCGCGCCGTGCCAGTTCAAAGCGATCGACCTCGGACACCGGCAAGCGCGCGAGTTCGTGCAATTCCTGCAGCAGCGCACGCCGCACGCTGTCGCGCCGCGTGTCGTCAGCGGCCAGCCTGCGCCACTCCTGCTCCGCCACCTCCCACAGCAGCATGCGCGCTTCGATTCGCCTCGGCACGTCGTCGGCCAGCAGCGGCATCAATACCCGGCGGGCGGCGGCAAAGTCGTTGCGGCTGAGCCACTGGCGCGCAAGCCGCAGACGCAGTTCCGGATTGTGCGGATCGGTGCGCAGCATCGCGTTGAGGTAGCCAACGGTGAGTTCGTCGCCGCGCGTGTCGTTCAGGATGCGATCAAGCAGCGTGGTGTAGGGATACATCAGCCCCAGCGCGGCCAGCACGAGCAGCACGAACAGCGGCAGCACGCCGCGCGGCAGCAGGTGCGGGCGCTTATCGCGCGCGACAGCTAAGGTCGATCGTTGCCGCAGCATCGTCGAGGCGGAAGCGTTGGAGCGCGCCGAGCGGGCGCGGGCTGAGTTCGCGGCGGCCGGCGCTGACGCGGCAGCCTTCGGCGCCGGCGAGGTCGAATTCGAGCGGGCCGTGGCCGCGCAGCGTGAAGCGCATGCCGGTGGGCATGGTGGCCAGTGCGCTGACGCCCGCGTTCGCACCAGCCAGGCGCGGGCCATTGCGCGCCGCCCCGAAGGCGATGCGCGCCTGCGTGTCGGCGAGGATCAGGTAGTGTCCGTCGGGACCCGCCGCCCAGCCGGCGAGGCCCTTGCTGCCCGCCAGTTTCGGTTCGCCGAGCGCAGCGGGCGCACGCAGCGAGCGCAGCGTGCCGAGGCCGCGCAGCAGGTAACTGCCATCAACCACATCGCGCGCGAGCGCAACACGGTTGAAGTCCGTCGCGATGCGAATGAATTCGGACGGGAAGACCGGCCGCGTCGTCTGCGACATTGCCCAGTCGTAGGCCTCGCGCAGCGAACGCAGCGAGGCCGGCTTGCTCGCCGCGTAGGTGTGGTAGTAGATGTCGATCGGCTTGATGCGGCGCAGCTCGCCGGTCATGCGGAAGGTCTCGACGACGCGGCGGAAACCATAGAACGGGCCGCGCCACAGGTTGGTGTAGACGTTCTCGTTCATCACCGGCGCATACACCTGGAAGCGGCCGCCAAGGCGCGCGCCGAGTGCAGAGACTTCGGTCATCGTCGGGTTCGCTGCCGTCGCGCGGGTGTTGCCACCGTTCATGTTGAGCAGCCCTGCTGACGCCGCTTCATCCAGCGCCGCAACGCTGGGCACCGCATCGCCCGACCACAGCAGGATGCCGACGGGCTTGCCCGGCGGTGCGAGGCGCTTGCGGATGTATTCGGCCGACGCGGTGATCTCGCGCGCGAGCGACGGCACATAGCCCGGCACGTCGAGGTGGTAGTCGGCATCCTCGTCGGCGCTCGCGTCACCCGCTTCGACCTTGCGCCACTTGAAGGGGTGCGAGTAGGTGTGGGTGGCGATCTCGACGTTGGGCAAGGCGAAGCCGCGTCGCGCGATCGCCTCCAGCGCGGGGCTGTCCTTCGGGTAGAGCCCGTCCGGCGCAACCTCGGCCTCGATCACGCTCAGCGCGTGTGGAATCGGATAGCGGCTGATCAGCTGATCGACCATCACTTCGGCGGCGTAGGGGCTGCCGGCAAACTCGGCACGCGACGGGAAGCCATCGCCATCGATATGCGCGAACAGCATGCGCCGGCCCGCGTCGCTGGTCGTTTCCGGCATCGGCAGATCGGGCAGCGCGAGCGCGGCCTTGAGGAACCGGAACGGATCGACGACCCAGCGCGATGCTTCCAGCGTGGTCGAGATCTCGATCACCGCATAGCTGCCGAGTGCGAACCCGCCCCAGCGGGTGATCGCCACCGCATCGTAAAGACGCCCCTGCTCGTCGCGTAAGCGCGCCCACGACTCGCCGGCGCCATCTTCGATGCGTACGCCGACCACGCGGCGCCGATTCATCGGCGGCTCGATCTCGAAACCGACCGCCTCGTGACGGCGTTCCAGCGTCAGCTTGCCGACCGGAGCCGGTACGCGGACCAAGCCGGTTGCGCGCGCAAACGCAGCATCCGCCGCGAAGCCCGGTCCCTCGAACACCGCGATGCGAAGGCCTGCCGCGATCTGATCCAGCACCCACTTGCGATAGCGCACCTGCGACTCTGGCGCCAACTGCCCGCCAAACCAGCTGACGATGCCGGCGTAGCGACCAGGATCCAGAACAGGCAGCGGCTTGTTTACATCGAAGTAGTCGGCGACATAACCAAAGTAGTTCAGCGGCATCTCGGCGAAGCGATGCGCAGAGCGGTAGTGCAGCGTGGTCGCCTCGCGCCCGTCCACCATCACCGCGATGTGCCGCGGCATCACCTCCACCGAGCTGACCCCCAGCGTGCCGAGCGTGCCGTCGGCCACCCACGGGATGAAACCGGCCTCGCGGATGCGGCGAGCGGTGTCGCGCATCAGCGCACGGTCTGTCGGCGGCGCGTAGTCGATCGCGATGGCCGCGAGCTTCCAGCGCTCGCGTACCGCGCGCAGCTGGTCGCCAAGCCAGGCGCGGTCGGCCTCCGGCACTTCACGGTAGCTGCGGGTATCGTGCACATAACCGCGGAACAGCGATTCGGCCGCCACGCCTTCGAGATCGCCGGCGATCTGCGGCAGCAATTCAAAGCCGCGGTTGCTGATCAGCCGGATGCCAGGGAAGCGGCTGCGCAGCGTGTGGATCAGGCTGACGATGCCGCGCTGCTGGGCAGCCGGGTCGGCCTGAGTGCCACCGAGCTGGTAGGAGTCCATCGTATCGAGGAAGAAGCCGCGCCAGCCCTTTGCCCACAGCGGCGCAACCACACGTTCGGCGAAGAAGGCCGGCCAGCCGGCGGCGCGCTGGTCGATCAGAATCGAGGCCCAGGTCTTGTTGGTGCCAAGCCGCCAGTTCGCCGGAATGTCTTTCGCGAAGGCACGCGAAGGCTGCACTTCTCCAACGCTGACATAGGCGAACAACTCGCTGCCGCTGGGCGAAGCCTCCGGCCCGCGATACGCCACTGGATCGAAGTTGTGATCCGGGTCGACCACCGCCACGTCGAAGGCCTTGAGCTCGTCGAGCGGTGCGTCGGCGCCGTAGTGGAAGGCGATCGACGACAAGGCGAACACCGGCTGCGACAGACATGCCGCCAGCACGAATACGCACAACCACTTGCCGATCGTCTCGCTCATCTCGCTCCCGGCCCGCGTCCGCAAATGATGCCTTTGGGCGAGCCCTGTACCGAGTATAGCCAGCGCGGGCGCCGCCCCGCGCCCGCCTGGCGTGGATTTGGCCTTTGTTTGCAAGGCTGTTGGCCCCGATGCCAACTTTGCGCACTGCAGCAGCGCCTGCTACCCTGACCGACTCCGTCACCCCCCGACGGGCGCCCATCGTCAGAAACCACCATGCAGACCGACTATCTTGAACGCATCCTGAACGCCAACGTCTACGACGTCGCCATCGAAACGCCGCTTGAAGCCGCGCCGAACATGTCGGCCCGCGCGCATAACCGCATTCTGCTCAAGCGCGAAGACATGCAACCGGTGTTCTCGTTCAAGATTCGCGGCGCCTACAACAAGATTGCCAAGCTCTCGCCGAAGGCGCGCGAACGCGGCGTGATCTGCGCCTCCGCCGGCAACCATGCCCAAGGGGTCGCGCTATCCGCGGCCAAGATGGGTATCCGCGCCGTGATCGTAATGCCGGCGACGACGCCGGCGATCAAGGTGGACGCAGTGCGCGCGCGCGGCGGCGAAGTCGTGCTGCACGGCACTTCGTACGACGAGGCCTATGCCCACGCGAAGGAGCTGGAACAAGCCGAGAAGCTGACCTTCGTGCACCCCTTTGACGATCCGGACGTGATCGCCGGCCAAGGCACGATCGGCATGGAGATCCTGCGCCAGCACCCGAAACCGATCCACGCAGTGTTCTGCGCAATCGGCGGCGGCGGCCTGATCGCCGGCGTGGCGGCCTACATCAAGCGCCTGCGTCCGGAGACGAAAATCATCGGCGTCGAAACCTTCGATGCGGACGCAATGGCGCGCTCGCTCGCGGCTGGCGAGCGCGTGAAGCTCGACCATGTCGGCCTCTTCGCCGATGGCACCGCGGTGAAGCTGGTCGGCGAGGAAACCTTCCGCCTCGCCAAGGAGCTGGTCGACGAAGTCGTGCTGGTCGATACCGACGCGATCTGCGCCGCGATCAAGGATGTGTTCGAAGACACCCGCTCGATCCTGGAACCCTCCGGCGCATTGGCGATTGCCGGCGCCAAGGCCTACGCCGCGCAGCACAAGCTGCGCGACAAGACACTGGTGGCGGTGGCCTCCGGCGCCAACACCAACTTCGACCGCCTGCGCTTCGTCGCCGAGCGCGCCGAGATCGGCGAGCAGCGCGAAGCGGTGCTCGCAGTGACGATCCCCGAGAAGGCCGGCAGCTTCCGCAAGTTCTGCACCCTGCTCGGCAACCGCAACATCACCGAGTTCAATTACCGCTACGGCGACAGCCAGACCGCGCATGTGTTCGTCGGCGTACAGGTGCATTCGCGCGCCGAATCACTGAAGCTGGTCGACACCCTTCGCCGGCACGAACTCGATACGCTGGACCTGACCGACGACGAGATGGCCAAGCTGCATGTGCGCCACATGGTCGGCGGCCACGCCCCGGCGGCGGACCACGAACGCGTGCTGCGCTTCATCTTCCCGGAACGGCCGGGCGCGCTGATGACCTTCCTGAACCACATGCGTTCGGACTGGAACATCTCGCTGTTCCACTACCGCAACCACGGTGCGGACTACGGCCGGGTGCTGGTGGGCATCCAGGTGCCGCCGCAGGACGACGCCGAGTTCTCGGCCTTCCTCGACAAGCTCGGCTACGAGTATGCGGACGAGACGAACAACCCCGCCTACAGGATGTTCCTCGGGTAAATCGCCATGATGATGAAGCTGATCGTGGTCGCGGGCGGCGGCTTCATCTCCAACTTCGTCGTACAGATCGCCGCCGGAGTGCTGATCGTCCGCATGGTCGAGGGGCCTGGCAAGCGCTGGCTGGCGAAGGGTAGGCTGGCGGGCGGCGTGAAAACGCTGTCGGCCGTGACCTTCGCGCTGCTGTTCACCTTCCTGCTGCAACTGACGATCTGGGCGGTGATCTTCGAAGCGCTCGGGCAGTTCGACGACTTCGAAACCGCGCTGTACCACTCCGCGGTGAACTTCGCCACGCTGGGCTACGGTGACATCGTGATGCAGGCGCCCTGGCGCATCCTCGGCCCGCTCGAGGCGATCTGCGGCAACCTCACGCTGGGGATCGCCGTCGGCGTGCTGGTCAATGCACTGCGGGTAATCCAGAGCACCGAGCGTTGATGCGAATCAGGCGGCCGGCGGGGTAAGCCACCGATACTCGGGGCTCCCCCCGATACTGCCGGCCGCGCCGGCACAGGCCGCCACCATGCAGACCCGCCCCATCACGCCGGCCGAGCTCCCGCGGCTCGCCGCCATCTTCATCGACGTCTTCAACGCTCCGCCCTGGCAAGATGGCTGGACGCTGGAAATCGCGATCGAGCGGCTCGAAGCCCTCGCCGCCAACCCGCATGCGCGCGGCTTCGCGATCTGGGAACAGGATCAACCGCTGGGCTTCGCGCTCGGCGCACGCGAACGCTGGAACGACGGCTGGTTCTTCTCGCTGCGCGAACTGTGCGTCGCCCGCACGCGGCAACGCGAAGGCGTCGGCCGCCGCCTGATCGACGCGATGTGCGCCGACCTGCTGGAAGAAGGCATCAGCTCGATCAACCTGCAAACCGGCATCGACGCCCCCGCGCACAGCTTCTTCGCCAAGATCGGCTTCAGCGAAATGCCACTGGTGACAATGGGCAAACTGCTGCGGCGTTGAGGCGGCCCTAGAACGTCAGCCGAAAACACGCCCCGTCGCCCGGCCGGCGCGCGTAACGCACTGTGCCGCCCATGCCATGCACGATGTTGCGCACCAGGGCGAGCCCGACTCCCAGCCCGTTCGGCTTGGTCGTGAAGAAAGGCGTGAAGATCGCGCCCTCCAGCCCCGCATCGACCCCCGGGCCGTTGTCCATCACCTCGATCGCGAGCCGCCCGCCGCGCACCAACCGGGCGAACACCTGAAGGCGCGGCGACGAAAGCTGCGCGGTGGCGTCGGCCGCATTGCGGATCAGGTTCAGCAGCGCCTGCTCCAGTTGATCGGCATCCGCCATCAGCTCAACCGATCCCGGCGTGACTGAGAATTGCGCTTCACCGCCGCGAGCACGCCACTCCGGTGCCACGAGTTGTTCCAATCGCGCCAGCAGGGGCGCGACCCGCACCGGCGCCAACGTCGGTGCGGGTAGCCGGCTCAGATCGCGGTAACTCGACACGAAGTCAGCCAGATGCGCCGCGCGACGTGCAATCGCGTCCAGCGCCGTCTCAAGATCACGGTGCGAATCGGCTCCGGCGTCGGCGTCGGCGTCGGCGTCGGCGTCGGCAAGCATCTCCTGTGCGGTGCGCGACAGCGATGCAATCGGCGTCAGCGAATTCATGATCTCGTGTGTCAGTACATGCACCAGCTGGCGCCAGGCGTCGAGCATCTCGGCTTCGAGTTCCGATTCGATCGGCATCAGCGCCACCAGTTGCTGGGCACGCCCCGCGATCACCAGGTCGCTGCGCGCTATCACGGCGCGTTCAAGGCCGCGCTCACTCTCAAAACTGAGCACGCTGCGTGGCTCGCCAGTCGCATTCAGCAGGGCCTTCTCCAGAGTAGGGTCGGCGGCGGCGCGACCCGGTGCCATCAACCGGCGCGCCGCCGCGTTGATCGGCGTGAGCCGCTCGCCTTCACGCAGCCATAGCGCCACCGGCGCGTGCTCAACCCAGCTCTCGAAGGCCAGCAGCTGATGCTGGATCGCCTCAGCATCGCCCGAAACAGGCGCCTCCAGAGGGCGCGTCCACTCGAAGCGCAGACGGCCAAGCGCTCGCGCCACGAGCGCGCCGGCCGTAAGCGCCACGAGCCCGCACAGCACCAGGATCCTTGGCGCATTGAGCTGATGACTCGCCACCACTGCGCTCGCCACCAGTACCAGCATGGCGAGCACCACCTTTGCGCGCAGCCCGCGCGTGGTGCGATCCGCGTCCGCGCTGCGCCGCTCAGAGGCCATGTTTTTCCAGCTTGCGGTACAGCGCCGGGCGGCTGACGCCGAGCAGCCGGGCTGCCTCGCTGATGTTGCCGTCGGCCCGGCGCATCGCCGTTGCGATCGCCTCACGCTCGCGGTCGGCGAGCTGCAGTGGTGGATCGGCCCCTGCCGCCGGAACAGCTGTCGTCGCACCCAGGGCAAAATCGGCGACCTCGTACTGCACGCCGCACGCCAGAATCACCGCCCGCTCGCAACTGTGGCGCAAGTCGCGCACATTGCCCGGCCACGGGCTGGCAAGCAGCGCTAGCTGCGCATCGACCGAAACGGTACGCAAGTCCTTGCCGTACTGCCGGGCGTAGTGGGCGAGGTAGTGCTGCGCGAGCGGCAGGATGTCTTCGCGTCGCGCACGCAGCGGCGGCACCCGCAGCACGATCGTGTTGATACGGTAAAGCAGGTCGGCACGGAACACCTGCGGATCGAACAGGCGCGCTTCGTCAAGGTTGGTGGCGCTGACGATGCGTACGTCCACCGGCTCGGCGCGGTCGGCACCGAGCGGCGTCACTTCGCGTCGCTCTAGCGCGGTCAGCAGCTTGGCCTGACTGCCAAGCGCGAGGTTGCCGATCTCATCGAGAAAAAGCGTGCCGCAGCGCGCGCTCTGGAAACGGCCAGGCCTGTCTTGCCGAGCATCGGTAAAGCTGCCGCGGCGGTGTCCGAACAATTCGCTTTCGAACGTCGACTCCGGCAAGGCGCCCATATCGACCGGCAGGAAAGGGCCATCGCTGCGCCGCGATGCGGCGTGGATCGCGCGGGCGACGAGTTCCTTTCCGACGCCGTTCTCGCCGAGGATCAGCACGTTGGCATCGGTCGGCGCAACGCTCGCGATCATCGCGCGCAAGCTCTGCATCGCGGGTGCCGCGCCAAGCAAGGTGTCCGTCGCGGTCACGGAGGAAACGGGCCGCTGCGACAGCGCCGCTGCAACGGTGGCGCAGAGTTTCGCGTTGTCCCACGGTTTGGGGATGAAATCGAAGGCTCCGCGTTTCACAGCGTTTACCGCAAGTGAAACCTCGGCATACGCGGTCAACACGATCACAGGCGGCGCATCGGCACGCGCGACGATCTGGCTCAGCAGGTGCAGGCCTTCCTCGCCATTGGTTCGCCCCGGCGTGAAGTTCATATCCAGCAGCACGACGCCAGGCCGCAGGCGATCGAGTTCCGCAAGCAAGCCGCGCGGCTCCGTCAGCACGACGACATCACCGAACTTGCGCTGCAGCATCAGGCGCGCGGCAAAGCCAACATCGGGGTCGTCATCGAGGATCAGGATGGGCGCGTTGCGCATGGCTGGTAGCGTCGGGGATCAGGCCCCGACACTAGCAGCAGCGCTCGGCGCGGCGCAAACACCTGTCCGCTTCCGTACACCTGGGGCTGTCCGGGCGCGGACAGCGAACACCCGCCGCGGCGGCGCGATACCGAAGAACGTCTTGTGTGGCGGTGAAATCGCGCATTGGCACAACGCTTGCGATAGGGGCAACGACAAACCTGCTGACAATCATGAACGCCCCTGATCCGATCCAGGCTGAAGCAGTGCCCCACACCGGCGCCAATATGGACCGCGTACTGCCTCGCTCGCGCGGCCACCGCTGGGTCAAGCCGGCACTCGCCAGCGCAAGCGCCGTACTGATAGTCGCGATCACCTGGCTAGCGGTTCCGCGCGGGCTGGCGGTGAAAGCCTCGGAGCTCGACATCGCACCGGTAACGGCCGGCCAGTTTCGCGACGAGTTGCTGCTGCGCGCCACCGCTGCGCCCTACGAATCCGTGATGCTGGATGCAGCCGAGGGCGGCCGCGTCGAAGCGGTGGAAGTGCGCGACGGCGCGTTGCTGCAGAAGGGCGAACTGATGTTCCGGCTCTCCAACCCGCAGCGCCAGCAAGAGGTTCTGGCCCGCGCGTCGGACGTCGCACAACAGGTCGCCAATGTATCGACGCTGCGTGCCGCGCTGGCGATGGGGCGCTCCGAGCACCGACGCCGTATCGCCGATCTCGAATACCAGACCGAGCGCGCAAGGCGCAGCCATGCGCGCAACGAACAGCTCGCGCGTCGGGGCTTTTTGTCGCCTGCGGCGCTGGAAGAATCCAGCGACACCTTTGTTCTGCAGCAGCGCCTGCTCGACGAAGCACGCGCCGACGCGGCGACCGAAGACGCGACCCGCCTGACTGCGATCGCGGAGATGGACCGCGCGGTCAGCGGCCTCAACGCCGGGCTCAAGCTCGTGCGCGCAACAGCCGACGCGCTCGCCGTGCGCGCACCGGGCGACGGCCGCCTGACCGATTTCCACCTGATCGTCGGCACCTCGGTGAAGCCCGGAGAGCGACTCGGTCGCATCGATACGCCGAACCGCTTCAAACTCCTCGCGCAGGTCGATGAGTACTATCTTGCGCGCTGTGCGCCGGGCATCGCGGGCACCGCGGAGATCGGCGCACAGCCGGTCGACGTGAAGCTCACGCGTGTGAACCCCCAGATCAAGGAACGCCGTTTCGACATCGAGATCGAGTTCAAGAGCACAACCTCGCCCAAGGGTCTGCAACCCGGTCTGACGATCGACACCCGACTCGTGCTCGGCCAGCCGTCAGCCGCGCTGCTGCTGCCGGACGGCAGCTACTACGCTGACAGCGGTGGTACCTGGGTATTCGTCGTCACCGCGGATGGCCGCGGCGCCGAGCGCCGCAATGTAAGGCTAGGCCGCCGCGCAGCCGGGCAGGTCGAAGTGCTCGGCGGTCTTGCACGCGGCGAGCGCGTGATCGTTTCCAGCTACCAGGGCTTCGGTGATTCGCGCCGCTTGCGTCTGGACTCATGATTCTCTCAACACGAACCGCAACGGACCCTCTGTCATGCTCAAACTCACAGGCGTCAGCAAGCTGCACCGCACCGGCGACATTGAAACCACGGCGCTCGACGCGATCGATCTGGAAATCGAGAGCGGCGAATACCTCGCGGTGACCGGGCCGTCTGGCTGCGGCAAATCCACATTGCTGGGTATTCTTGGCCTGCTCGATGTGCCGAGCGCCGGGCAATACCTGTTCGACGGTACCGATGTCAGCGGCTGGAGCGAGAGCCGTCTCGCCCAGATGCGCCGCGGCCGCATCGGTTTCATCTTCCAGAGCTTCAACCTGCTGGACGATCTCACCGTGGCAGAGAACGTCGCCCTCGCGCTCGAATACGGAGACGTGCCGGCACGCGAGCGCAAACCCCGTGTCGAAGAGGCGATGAGCAAGCTCGGCATCGCGCATCGCGCCGGGCACCGCCCCTCACAACTGTCGGGCGGGCAGCAGCAACGCGTGGCGATTGCCCGTGCACTGGTCAGCCGGCCGCGCGTGCTACTCGCCGACGAACCAACCGGCAACCTCGACAGCGCCCACGGCAACGAGGTGATGCGCATCCTGCGCGAGATCAACCGCGACGGCACCACGCTGGTCATGGTCACCCACTCGCCAACCCACGCCGCCCAGGCCTCGCGCACGCTACGCCTGCTCGACGGCCGCATCCTCGTCGACGCGATGGCAGCGTGAGGCCATGACGATGAACTTCAAGGATTTGCGCATCGGTTTGCGGCAACTGGCGGCGGATCCGGGCTACACGGCCGTCGTCGTGTTCGGGCTTGCGCTCGCGGCAGCGACGACGCTGTTGCTGCTGGCTTACCTGGATGCCAGCTTGCGGGGCGATGCGGATGTACCGCAGCCGCAACAGGTGTTACGGCTTGAGAGCAAGACTTTCACTCCCGGCGCGGACAAGGACTGGATCGTCGGCGGCGCGATCGTGTTTCATGACCACTGGAAGAGCGCCGGCGTGCCCGTGCTCGCTTCCAGCCGGTACTTCACGCGCGAGATGTCGCTACGTGTCGGCCAGCGACTGGCCTTCGAGAACATTGGCTTTGTCGACGCAGCTCTCGTCGACGTCTTCGGCCTGAAACCGCTCGCGGGCGATTTGCGCGCGACGCTGCAGAAGCCGGATACCGTGGCACTGAGCGCGCGCACCGCAGAGCGCCTGTTCGGACGCGCCCCGGCGCTGGGCAAGACGCTCACCCTCGGCGGACATGCTTTCACCGTCGGCGCGATCGTGCCAGACCGCGGCACCGGCAGCGCACTGTCGACTTCTGTGCTCGTGAACATCCTCTCGCCCGCAATGCCCGAACCCTTTCGACTGAAAGACTGGGGCTCGCTGCGAGGCACAGTATTCGTTCGGCTGATGCCCGGCGCCACCGCCACGAAGTTCAGCGAGCAAGCGCAGCGCTACTTCGAGCAGACCCCCTTTTACCGCGAGGCATTCCCGTTCTACGGCAAGATCGGGGAGTACCGCGGCACACCGCTGCCCGATCTGCCGCTGGCCGGCGCAGAGACCGACACCACGCGGCGCCTGGTAACCGGGTTATCCCTCTCCTGCCTGGTCGTCTCGCTCCTTGCTGCGATCAACTTCCTCAATCTGTCGGTCGTGCGGACCATCGGGCGTCAGCGCGAAATCGGCATCCGCAAGGCGCTCGGCGCCAGCCCGGCACGCATCGCACTGCAGTTCATCGGCGAGGCGATGCTGGTCGCGCTGCTGGCAAGCGCCGTCGGGTTCCTGCTCGCCTGGCTCGCCGCGCCGCTGGTCGGCGACTGGGTCGGGCGGCCGATTGCCGATGGGCTTTGGTCGCCCGCTCGCTGCGGGCTCTCAATCGCCTTCGGACTGGCACTTGGCGCGCTGGCCGGGGCTTACCCCGCCTGGGTCGCGTTACGGGTGGATTGCGCACAATCCTTGGCCGGCCGCGGCCACACCGAGACCGCCGTCGGCCTGTGGCTACGCCGCAGCCTCACCCTGCTGCAGTTCGCCACTGCGATCGCGATGATTGGCATCACCGTGACAGTGCTGTGGCAGACCCGCCACGCGCAGTCTGCGAGCCCCGGCTACGACACTACGCCCTTGCTCATCATCGACGCCCCGGTCGATATGGACGACGAACGCCTGCGCGCGCTGCGTGAAGCGATCGGCCACTTGCCCGGGGTAGAGGCCGTCGGTTTGTCGTGGGACGTACCAGGGCGCTTCAACCGCAACACCACCGCAGACCTGCAGGGGCAGAAGGGTGAGACCGTCTTGCAGGCGTTCAGCTACGTCGGCCCGGACTTCTTCCAGTCCTACGGCGTCAAACCGATCGCCGGCCGGGTGTTCGATGCGCGCGAAGATCCGCAAGGCTACGGAGACAGGATCGTCATTAACGCAACGTCGAGTCGGCAACTCGGTTTCGCCTCCCCGTCCGCCGCCACTGGGCAGTTCGTGCGCATGGGCGGGCAGAACGTGGAGATCATTGGTGTAATCCCGGATATCCGCCAACGCAGCCTGCGCGAGGCGAATGGCGGTGTCGTGTATTCAGTCGAAATTGGCAAGATGGTGTCGGTGGTGTCGGTACGCACGCGAAGCCCCGCTGCCACGCGGCTCGCAATCCAGCAAATGTGGCCGCGCTATTTCCCCGACGACGTGCTGCGCATCGCGCCAGTGCGGGCGCATCTTGCTCGCCTCTATGACGGAGACCTTCGGCTGGGCAAGCTGATCGGCGCCGGCGGCATCATTGCACTGGCGCTCGCCGGCTTCGGGCTTTACGCCCTGTCTGCCTACACGGTGCGGCGACGCACCACCGAGATCGTGCTGCGCAAGCTGCACGGCGCGCGCCGCCGCGACATCGCCCGGCTACTGGCGCGCGAACTCGGGGCTGCGCTGCTGGCCGGCGCAATGCTCGGCTTGCCGGTTGCTGCATGGTTGGGGGAGCGCTACCTCGCCGAGTTCGTTGACCGCGCGCCTATCGGCGCATCAGCTTTAGTCGTGGCGTTGGTGACCACAACATTAGTGGCCATGACGGCCGCAACACGGCACACGGTGCGGGCGCTGATGATTTCCCCGGCCCAAGCGCTGCGGGTATAGCCACGCCGAGGGCGCAGAAACCGTCAATGCAACACCCCGCACCCGCCACTAGAATCAAGCCGCTGCGAGCTTTGTCTGCAGCAGCTTGGTTCTGAGCGGAAAGCGATTATTCATGGGAAAGGTGGTCGGGCGGGAAGTGGTGTGGCGCAGGCGCGTGGCGCATGTGGGGATCTGGCTCGCGCTGGCCTTAATCCTGTACCCGTTCGCGAACATGTTGTGGCAGGCCGTCACCGCGTACAGCACTGCGGAAACCACCACTCGCTTGTGGCCGAGGTTCACCGCAGACCATTTGCTGATGGTGTTGGGGTGGCGTGATCAGGTGGATGAGTACGGCGGACGGATGGCTGCACGAGTCGAGTTCTGGCTGTGGATGTGGAACTCGGTGAAAGTGGCCGTGATCACGACCGCGATCGCCACATCCCTCGCGCTGACCACTGCCTACGCCTTCGCGCGCCTGCGCTTTACCGGCCGCGCCTCACTCGACAATCTGCTCTACATGAGCCACTTCTTCCCCGGCGTTCTGCTCGCGGTGGCGTACTGGAGCATCTTTGATCGCATCGGCGATACGTTTCCGGCGATCGGCGTCGATACGCATGGAGGCCTCGTGCTGGCGCTGACCGGACAGGCCACATTGGGCATGGTATGGGCTTTCAAGGGCTACTTCGAGCAGTTGCCGCTGGAGATCGAAGAGGCGGCGCGCATCGACGGCGCGACCGACTGGCAGACGTTCCGCGCAATCGCGCTGCCACTGGCGCGCCCGATGATCGTGGTGATGGTGCTGTTGCTTGCCACCAGCTTGATGTACGAGCCGATGCTCAGTGCCGCGCTACTGACTGGATCAGACACCGCGACGCTGCCGATCGGTCTCGGTCGCTTCACGGTCGCCGCCGGCAGCGGGGGCAACGGCAGTTCGGTCGCGCTGCACGAATTCGCGGCGGCGGCCCTGCTCGCTTCGCTCCCGGGCGTGATCGTGTTCGTCGTCACGCAGCGCTGGATGGATCAATCCGTCGCCGGCTCGGTGAAGGGGTGAGGCTATGAGCGATGTGTCACAGGCGGTACTGGCGGCGGCGCCCGACTTGGGCGTTCGGCCCATGTATCCACGCTGGCGAGCATACGCCGCCCTATGGGGGCCGCGCGCCATCGGCCTCGCGGCCTTGATGGTCGGGCTTGGGGTCGCGCTGAAGCTCTACCTCAACGGTCAATGGCTGTTTGGCGCCATCGCGCTGGCGGTAGTTTGCGTCGGCTGCTTCGTGTACATGCAAGCACGCAGCAGTGCGTGGTGCTTCCTGTTCCCGGGCCTGCTCGCGGCATCACTGTTCGTGTTGCTACCGATCGCCTACACCGCGTCGCTCAGCACATCGAACTATTCGTCACAGAACCTTCTGACCTTCAGCCGCGCAACCGAGTACCTGCTGACGAGCCGCTACATGCCCGAAGGTGCGCAGCGATACGGCTTTGCGCTCTTGCCTGAGGGCAAACGCTATCGCGCACGCCTTGAAAACGACGCCGGCGAGGTCTTTCTCAGCGACGTCTTCGCGCCGGGGCACACGGGCAAACCGCTTACCATGAAGCGAGTCAGCGACGCGCCGCTCGACGGGCAGGCCGATACCGCAACGCTGATTCGCAGCGTCGGTGTGCTCAAGCGCCTGGTACTGCAGCTGCCGGACGGTAGCGCGGCGCAGATGTCCTCGCTGCGCAGCTTCGACACCAGCCAGCCGCTCTACACGCGGCGTGCTGATGGCGCGCTGATCAACCAGCAGGATCACACCGTGTTGCGCCCCAATCACCGCAGCGGGTATTACGAAACCGAGCGCGGCGAGAAAGTCGCACCCGGGTTCGCCGTATCGGTGGGTGCAGCGCAGTTCGTGAAGCTGCTGACCGACGAGGGCCTGAGCCAGCCTTTCCTGAAGGTGTTCGGATGGACCTTGGCCTACAGCGCGCTGACCGTGTTGCTGTCCTTTGCGGCCGGCCTGGCGCTGGCCACGGTATTGAGCTGGCAGGAACTACGCTGGCGCGAGACCTACAAACTGCTGTTCTACCTGCCCAGCGCAGTGCCAATGATGATTGCGGTGTTGATCGTGAAGATGATGTTCTTCACCAACACCGGCGAAGTGAACGCGGTGCTCGACACCGTATTTGGCATCCGGCCCGAATGGTTCCAGTCGCCCGGCTTGACGCGCACCATGGTCGTCATCGTCAGTGTGTGGCTGTATTTCCCGTACATGATGATGTTGTGCCTGGGTCTGATCCGCGCGATCCCGCCGGAGCTTTACGAAGCCTCGGCGCTCGCCGGCGCCGGACCGCTGACGAACTTCACCCACATTACGCTGCCGCTGATTGCTCGACCGATTCTGCCGGTGTTGATTGCCTGCTTCGCGAGCACCTTCAACAACGCGGGGCTCATCAACTACCTCACCGGCGGCGATCCGTCCTACCTCGACACCCGCGATCCGATCGGCATGACCGACCTGCTCTCCTCCACCGCCTTTCGCATGGCCTTCACCGGCGGCAGCAACTTCGGCCTCGCGGCCGCGATCTCGGTGCTGCTGTTCCTGATCGTCGCGGTGCTCGCCTTCGCGAGCCTGCGGCTTACTCGCAATTCCGGAAGCCTCAACTGACGTATGGCCGACACCCCGCGCAACCCGCTCGATAAACCTGGCTACGAACTCGTCTTCAATGACGACTTCGACTCGCCCGCGCTCAATACCGCCAACTGGCTGCCGCTCTACCTGCCACAGTGGAGTTCGCGCGAGCGCTCGCGGCCGAACTACCGCATCGCCGACAGCCAGCTTGTGCTGCAGATCACCGCGGACCAACAGCCCTGGTGCCCGGAATTCAACGGTGCGGTGAAAGTCAGCAACCTGCAGACGGGCGTGTCTGCCGGGCCGCTCGGCAGCGCACTCGGCCAGCACCGCTTCTCGGCCGATTGCCGCGTGCGCGAAGAACAAGCGCCGCAACAGCTGTTCTGCCCGCAGTATGGTTACATCGAGATCCGCTGCCGTGGCGGGCGCGGGCTGCGCAATGTGTTCGGCTTCTGGATGATCGGCTTCGAAGACACGCCGCAGCGCTCCGCGGAAATCTGCCCCTTCGAACTGAAGGGCTGGAATGCCAGCAGTGATCGCGCAACGCTGGGCTTCGGCCTGCACCCCTTCGGCGACCCGACGATTCGCGACGAATTCTTCGAGCGCGAATTCCCGATCGATGCCACCGAGTTCCACCTCTACGCGGTGGACTGGTCGCCGGAAGGCGTCGCCTTCTACCTCGACAACCAGCTGATCCATCGCACGCCACAGTCGCCCGCCTACCCGATGCAGTTGATGCTGAATCTCTACGAGCTTCCGCCACCCAACGACCGAGCGGACGCACTCCCCGATTACCCGACCGAGTTCGCCATCGACTACGTGCGCGGTTGGCGGCGGGCCGAGTAGCCGGATCGGCGGCATGACGTTTACATGAACCACCTTGTCGCCGGCATGATGCTGGCGACATACTCCGTTGGGCGACGCCCGTAGCCCACAACACCAACGGAGAGAGCCATGCCCCTTGCCACAGCGATGCGCCGCGCCTTCGTCACGCTGCTCGCCGCCACCCCGGTCTTGTCCATCGCCGCCCCAGCCGCGCATTTCGATACCGGCGCGGAGGGCTGGCGCGTCGTCGACTTCAGTTGTTGCAGCACTGACTACGTCACGCCATCAACGACTTTCGCCGCGAACTGGCATGCCGCAGGCGGCACGCCCGGCGGCTACATCGATTTCGCCGACCCTTCGAGCGGGTCGTTCTACTTCGAGGCATCCAGCGCCTTCACTGGTGATCTATCCGCCTACCTCGGCGGCACGCTCGGCTTCGCGCGCAAAGTCACCGCGCCGGAGGGCTCGGTGCAATGGCGGGACGACCCCGATGTCGTGATCGTTTCGGGTGGACAATCCTACGTCTGGCGCGGGCTGGCCAACCCGGGCGCCGACTGGAGCGCCGAGCAGGTCACGCTGCGCGCCGCGGGCTGGACCCTAGGCGGTCTCGGCGGCGCGGCGGTGTCGGAGTCCGCCTTCGCCGCGGCACTCGGCAATGTCTCGGCGCTCTACCTGCGCGGTGAAACCATCAACGGCATCGTCGAGACAACGGCGCTGGATCACGTGCAAATCAGCGCCGTACCGGAACCCTCCGCCGCACTGATGCTGCTGACCGGGCTCGGCATGATGGCGCTGCGCAGGCGGCGCAGCTGAGGCGGCTGGGCGGACACGGCAGCGACCGCGTCCGCCCACACTGGCCACCACGATCAGCCGCACGCGGCGTGTCGCCGCAGACCGTGCGCCGCATAGCCGCTCGCTCACCGCAGCGAGTCGGGCTGACACCGCGATTCGCGCTACCCGGCCGCATTTCGCCCCCCTTCGCTGTCGATTCGTCGCTCGCCTGCTGCCTGCCGTGCGGCGGCTCGCCACACTGGCGCCATTCCCTCACACCGCAGGAGATGCGCCATGAAGACCCCGCTTCGCTCGATTCTCGTTGCCCTCAGCTTCGTCGGCAGCCTCGCTGCGCCACTCGCCCATGCGTATGACGCCGCCGCCTGGCAGGCCGCGCAAGCCGACTTCCAGCGTGCCAATGCCGGCGAATCCGGCGCTGCGGCCGAAGCTGCGGACAAGTTCGCGAAGCTCGTCGCTGCGGAGCCGGGCAACCCCTTGCTGCTCGCCTATCTCGGTTCGGCCGAATCCATGCAAGGGCGCGACGCAACCTTCCCGTGGAAGAAGATGAAGTTCGCCGAAGCCGGCATCGCCGACCTCGACCGCGCGCTCGCGCTGCTCAAGCCCGAGCACGCGCAAGCCCCCGCCGGTGGCGTCTCGATCGCCAACGAGGTGAAAGTCACCGCAGCGAGCACTTTCCTCGGCCTGCCCGGCTTCTTCAACCGTGCCGAAGCGGGCGCCAAACTCGCCCATGAACTCGCGGCGCAGCCGGGTTTCTCAACGATGCCAGAGCGCTATCGCAACGCCGTGCTCAAACTCACCGCGCAGGCCAAGCCATGAACACCGCGCTGCGCGACAGCACACCGGTCGTCACGATGCGCGGCGTCAGCAAGGCTTACCGGCTCGGTGAAGTGCAGGTGCCGGCGCTGCATGCGGCTGACCTCGATGTCAGCGGCGGCGAGATGGTCGCGCTGACCGGCCCCTCCGGCAGCGGCAAGAGCACGCTGCTGCACATCGCCGGCTTGATCGACACCGCCGATACGGGCAACTACGAACTCGCCGGCACCGCCACCACGCAACTCAACGAAGTCCGCCGCACCCAGCTACGTCGCAACGCGATCGGCTTCGTGTTCCAGAGCTTCAACCTGGTGCCGGTGATGACGGTGTCGGAGAACGTCGAGTACCCGCTGTTCCTCGACGGCGTGTCACGCCGCGAGGCACGCGAGCGCGTCGCGGCGATGCTGACACGCGTCGGCCTCGCAGACCGCGCCCGGCACCGCCCCGACGAACTCTCCGGCGGCCAACGCCAGCGCGTGGCAATTGCCCGCGCGCTGGTCAAACAGCCGCGCCTGCTGATCGCTGACGAGCCCACCGCTAACCTCGACTCGCACACCGCGGACGAGGTGATCGCCGTGATCCGCGCGCTGTGCCATGAAGCCGGTACCGCCTGCCTGATCGCCACCCATGACGACCGCCTCACCGCGCATTGCGACCGTGTGCTCGCACTGCGTGACGGAGTGCTGCAATGACCACCTCGCTCATCCGCTGGGTCCGCTTCGCGCTGCGCAATACGCTGCGCAACCGGCGCCGTTCGCTCGCCACCGTTACCCTCACTGCGCTAGGCAGCGCGGCGATCCTGGTCGGCGGCGGCTTCGCGCTGTTCACCTACGAATCGCTTCAACAAGCCGCTGCACGCGACACCGGCCACCTGATCGTGGCCACCCGCGACTTCTTCGACCGCGAGGAAGACACGCCGATGCAGTTCGGCATCGAGCACTTCGACCGCCTTCGCGACACGCTGCTGACTCATCGCGAGGTGCGCTACGTGCTGCCCCGTTTGCACTTCTCGGGCCTCATCAGCAACGGCGACAAGTCGGTGGTGATGATCGGCAGCGGCGTCGATCCGCAGGCCGAGTTCTCGGTGCGCGGCCCCTTCCTGCAACTGAAAGCAGGCAAGCTGCTCAATGAGGATTCCGCGAAGGGGCCTGATGTGCTGATCGGCGCGGAGCTCGCGAAGAGCCTCAAGGCCGAGCCGGGCAGCGCACTGACGCTGCTCGGCTCTACCACCGCCGGCGCACTCAACGCGGTGGATGTGAAGGTGCGCGGCGTAGTCAGCAGCGGCGTGCCGGATATCGACAAGCGTCTGGTGTTGACCAGCCTCGCCACCGCGCAAGGACTGCTCGCAACCGACAAGGTCAGCAGCGTCGGCGTGTATCTCGCCGACATGGAACAGACCGCCACGATGCGCGCCAAGCTGGCGCCACAACTTGCACCGGTCACGATGCGCAGCTGGGAAGAAGAGGCCGTGTTCTACAAGGCGGTACGCGGGCTGTACGACCGCATCTTCGGCGGGCTTGGCCTGGTGATCGGCCTGATCGTGGTGGGTGTCGTGGCCGGCGCGATGGCGATGGCGATCGTCGAACGCACCCGCGAGATCGGCACCCTGCGGGCGATGGGCACCTCACCGTGGCAACTGGTGCGTGCCTTCGCGATCGAGGGCGCAGCGCTCGGCGCGGCAGGCGGTTTGCTCGGCGCGCTGGTTGCGGGCGGCGTCACCGTTGCACTGATGTTCGCCGGCTTACAGATGCCGCCACCGCCGGGGCGCTCGGTCGGCTACCCGCTATTCATCACCTTCTCGCCTGAGCTGGCCTTGATCACGCTCGCGGCGGTCAGTGTGCTGGCGATGATCTCGGCGGCTGTCGTCGCGCACATCGCAGTGAAGAAACCGATTGTGGAGGCATTGGGCCATGTTTGAATCCCCATCTGTTCGGCGCGCCTTGCTCCTGACCACGTTGCTTCTCTGCGCCGGCGCGGCACAGGCCGAAACCCCTGAGGCGCTGCTCAAGCGCGCCGACGCGTGGCGGCTGTCCGCCGACAACATGAAGGTCGAAACACGCATCGAGGTGATGAAGAACGGCGCGCTGGAGAAGGAACGTGACTATCTCGTGTTCCTGCGCCCGGGGCGCGAATCGCTGGTGCTGATGCAGTCGCCGGCCGAGAAGGGCCAGAAGGTGCTGATGAAGGCGGACGACTTCTGGATGATCTTGCCCGGCAGCCAGCGCCCGATCCGCATCACGCCGACGCAGAAGCTGATAGGCGACGCTGCGGCGGGCGACGTTGCAACGCTGTCGTGGTCGGAAGACTACGCCCCCTCGCAGGTCGAAGCCGACAAGTGCGACAGCGTCGCTTGCACCCATCTCACGCTGAAGGCGAAGCAGGCATCGGTGACCTACGCCCGCATCGAACTGTGGGTCGATACGAAGAGCGCGCAACCGCTGAAAGCCGATCTCTACGTGGTGTCGGAGAAGCTCGCCAAGCGCGCGAGCTTCGAGGCCGGCACGGTATCCGGCAAACCGCAGGTGACACGCATGATCATCGACGACGAGATCCTCACCAACCGCCGCACCGTGCTGCATTACCGCAGCCGCACCGCGTACGAGGCCCCGGAAGCATGGTTCAACCCGATGTACCTCACGCGCAACACCGTCACGCCATGAAGGCTTTAATCGCCCTGTCGGCAGCGCTGTTGAGCAGCGCCGCGAACGCCGCCGACTGGCCCGACACCACACTGGACTGGACGCTGCGCGCGCAGGCCGAGGCACGCAGTGCCAACCCGGATTCGGCGCTCGCACCCGCGGCGACACTGCTCGGCGCGGGGCGCGACTGCGGCACCGGTGAAGTGCGGCTGCGCGGCCGCGTCGGGCATATCGGATTCGCCGGGCAAGCCTGGGCGGCAAGCTGCGACCCCGGTGGCGTCGACCGCGATGGCCGCGTCGACGAGCTGTTCTGGGAGGGTGAGGCCGGCCCGCTGCACTTCACGCTGGGGAAGAAGGTTGTGAGCTGGGACGTCGGTTTCGGCTTCCGCCCGCTCGACGTGGTGCAGCGGGAAAACCGCCGGGCCCTGATCGACCAGCAGCTCGAAGGCGTGCCGGTGGTGATGGTGGAGCACTTCAGTTCGCGTGTCGCCTCAACGCTCGTATTCGCCAACCCCGGCCACAGCGACGAAGCGCTGCGCCGCGATGAGCAGGCGCTTGCCTGGCGCGGCTTCGCCCAATTACCGGTGGCGGATCTGCATCTGCTCGCCCGTTGGGGTGCGCAGGAGCGCGCCAGCCTCGGCGCCGGTTTCTCGTCCGTGCCCTTCGACTCGCTGGAAGTTCATGGCTCAAGCCGATGGGGCCAACGCGCCACGCGCCTTGTCGGCACTTGGCCCGCGGAGACGCCGCTCGCCACGACAACGCCGTGGCGAGATCAGGTGGGCAGCGCGTTCTGGCAAACCCTGGTCGGCACACAATGGACTGGCGAGAACAAGATCTCGGTGCTCGCCGAGGCTTGGTACGACGGCACCGCGCCGAGCGAATCCGAGTGGGACGCGTGGCGCACACGCAACGCCGCGATCAGCGGGTTTGCCTACGCACCCGCGATCGCCCGCGCCGGCAACCTCGCCTGGAACGCGCAAGCACTCGGCCAGGTGAACCTGCACCGCACCAACCTGCTGCTGCGCGCGGCCTATGGCGGCGACACCTGGCAACCGGAAATCGACTGGCTACTCACCCCCGCCGACGGCGGCAGCGTGCTGAGCGCAGCACTCGCCTGGCAGGGCGACCGACTGCGCATCGAGGCCGGCGTACGCACCTACCTCGGCCCCAGCGACGCGATCTACCGCCAGTTGCCGGATCGCGGTAACGCTTACGTGATCGCGACGCTGCCGTTCTGACAGGAGAGGCGAGCCTCCCGCAGGCTCGAATCGACGCGATCGCATGGGGCGCCGTGTCGGGTAGGATCGCCTCGCCACCAGTACGGGACGCTCCATGAACTTCTCACTCGATCTCACCGACGTCGCCGACGACGACATCGAACAGGCCATCCTCCTGCCGCTGAGGGCCTACAACGCCAGCAAAGCCGGAACGAGCAAGGGGCGGCCGCTGGTCATTGCGATGCGCGACAGCACCGGCGCGGTCATCGGCGGCCTTTGGGGTAGCACGAGCTATCAGTGGCTGTTCATCGAGTTGCTCGTGGTGCCCGAGACGCTGCGCGGCCAGGGAGTCGGTCGAAGAGTCATGGCGATGGCGCACGACGAAGCGGTCGCGCGGGGTTGCCGTGGTGCATGGCTGGACACCTTCGAGTTCCAGGCGCGCGGCTTCTACGAAGGTCTTGGTTATCACGTGTTCGGTGAAATCCCGGACTACCCGCCGGGCTACTCACGCTACTTTCTGCGCAAGGAGTTCGCAGTATCCCCGCCTGGCGGGGCAAGTGATCCGTCAGTGCAGGGCGCGTAGCTCACGTTGCCTTGAAGCAACCCAGCGGCCCGGGACGACAGCAGTTACTCGCCCCTCACACACAGCGCTCGCCCGTAACTACTGCCCGCGATCGCATTCAGATCGCGCCGACCGATGTCTAGGTTGTAGCCCCACGCCTGCGTACCGCCGTCGCTTTCCCGGCTCCAGAACCAGCCACCGCTAAGCATGAAATCTGACGCGGCATGGCAGTAGTTACCACCGCACGCAACGGATTGAGCTGGATCGTAGAGCGCCTCGAGTTCGTCGATGGACGGAAGCCGCCAAGCATCGCCACGGGCAGAACACGCCTTCACCGCATCGGGCCAGGAGATCTCGGTGCCGTTGTCGCTTTGAGCCCACTTCAAGCCACTGCGAGGGTCAGTCACGACACCATCGTGCTGAACGTAGCGTTCGGCTGACGCCACATCGGCGAACACTAGACAGGCAATGAGCAGCGCCCTTCGCGGCACCGATTTCCCGTATCGCACGACTGATCAGAACGGCACCGACACCCCAACCATGCCCTCGCCCTGCGTGAAGAGATCCCCCTGGATCTGCAGCATGCAGCCGCCTGAGCAAAAGAGGCCGCGGCTGCTGTTGATCAGCGTGGAGTAGAAGCGGCCTTCGAGGCGTAGCGCGGCGTGCTTGCCGAGCATGAACTGGTAGCCGACGCCGAGGTTAATCGAGGGCCGCAGCTCATTGCCGTAGCCATCACCTTCCAGCGCGAGCAGCGTTCCGCCAAGGCCACCGACCACGTAGGGGCCGCTGCCGACCGGGCCTTCGAAGAAGTAGGTGCCACCCAGATGAAAGTAGGTGACAGATAGCGGCAATGTCGCTGCGGTCTTCGGCGCTGCGCTTTGCGTGTAATCGAGGTGGGAGCGCTGGTGCGACAGGAACAGCTGCAGTTGCCGGCTGTCGTCGTAAGGCAGGTCCAGCGCGATAGCGCCGGTACCGGAACTCTCCACCTTGAGGTTCTCACCGGTCGTCGCGTTCTGGAAATCACCGCCGCTGCGGAACGCGCCATACGCGGTGATGGCACTGTCGGTCGCATGAGCAGGGGCTGCCAGTGCGAGCACTGCCAGCGGCAGGATGCAAGAGAGTCTGATCTTCATGGTGTTGCCTGTCTGCGCGGCCATTCCGCAGCCGGATTCTGCCGTGCGAGTCGCATTGCTGGCGAGCGCGAGTAAGCCCGCCTTGCGCCAACCCAAATCCGGCGCTCGCGCCCCTTGCCTCACCGCCCTAGAATGCGGCGATCCACCGCAACAGGAAGCTCCACCATGCGACTAGCCCTTCGCACCTGCATCGCCGTGTTCGCAGCGTTGTGCCTGACAGCGGCCTGCGTGAGCTACCCGACAGCGCCCGCCCCGTCGAAGTACGAACGCGCGTGGAATGCCGCGCTCGGCGGTGTGCAGGATGCCGGCGTGACGATCATGCACGCGGAGCCCAACAGCGGCCTGATTCGCGGCACGAAGAACGGCATCGATGTGACGGTCACGGTGACACGCCTGCCGGACGGCGCCGTGAAGGTGCAGTTCGACTCCAAGGGCGAGACGAAGAACGACCCGCAGTTGCCCGATCGCTTCTCGCAAGCCTACGAGCGGCGCATGGGCCGCTGACAACACCGAAGCACGACAAGATGCGGCACCGGACGATCTCACTCGCTGCACTGCTGGTACTCACCGCCAGCGCATGCACGCGCAACCCGGACGCCGATCTGTGGGACTGCCAGTTCGCGGTGCAGAAGGACAACGCAGGCCGCTCTGCCGCGGACATCGCAGAGCGCGAACAAAGCATCGCCGCGTGCATGAGCGAGCGCGGCTACCAGCTCGACAGCAGCAAACGTGCCTGCACCACCGGGTCCGTTACTCCTCAGTGCTACCAGCGCAGGCCCGATTGACTCGGGACGCCCTGCCCAGCTTCGCCCGTGCTGCACGCGCGATGGCAACACACAGAGCCGGCTTGCGCTGCGCATGAACGCAACGCGGGCGCGATGCGTTCGCGCCCGCTGGCGACCGGTGAGTTTCAGGTCTTGAAGTAGCCCACCTGTGCATCGAGCGCATCGGCGCTCGCCGACAACATGCGCGCGGTGCCCGCAGTTTCCTGCATGCGGCCGTTGGTCTGCTCGATCATCCTTGCGATGTCTTCCACACGCTGCGCGATGCTGGTGGAAGCCTCACTCTGCTCGCGGGTGGCATCGGCCACATCACGAATCCGCTCCAGCGTCTGCGTCGCGCCGTCGCGGATCGCACGCAGCGCTTCGGCTGCGCTGCTGGCCAGTTGCACGCCCTCATCCGCCTGCGGCATCGCTGCCTGCATCACGTCGGTGACGGCGCCCGTCTCGCTCTGGATGGCCTGGATCATGGTCTCGATTTCCACCGTCGCGTTCGCGGTGCGCTCGGCGAGCTTGCGCACTTCGTCGGCCACGACGGCGAAACCGCGCCCCTGCTCGCCAGCACGCGCGGCTTCGATCGCGGCATTGAGCGCGAGCAGGTTGGTTTGGCCAGCAATGTCCTTGATCACCGAGGCGATACCGCCGATCTGGCCGGCACGCTGCGCCAGCACCTCGATCCGCGCGGCGGCGTCCGTCACCGTGCCGGACAGCGCCTGGATACCCGCGCAGGCGCGTTCGACCTGGGCCTGCCCTTGTTGCGCAAGGCGCGCGGCCTCCTCCGAATAGGCCTGCGTGTCATGTGCGGAATCCGAGATATGCCCGATGCTGACGGTCATCTCCTCCACCGCAGCCGCCATGCTCGACGTGGCATCGACCTGTTGCTGGGCAAGCTCCGCCACCTGGCCCGACACCGCCGCGATGTTCGAAGCGCCATCGCGCATGCGGGCCGACTCGCCGCGGATCTGCGCCAACACATCACGTATCGCTGTGCGCGCAACATCGAATGAAGCCAGCACGCTGCCCGGCGCCGCACGACCCACGCTGGCGGTCAGATCGCCCTTCGCAGCCTGCGACATGACCACGATCGCCTCGGCCGGCTCCCCTCCGATCTGGCGTAACACGCTGCGCGACACTGCCCAGCCGATACCGCCGACCACGCCCAGTACGCCGATGAAGAGCGCCACACCGGCGATGAGTTCGTCACGCAATTGCCGTTCCACATCGTCCATCCATGCGCCGGTGCCGACGAACCAGTTCCACGGCTCGAAGCGCATCACATACTGCAGCTTCGGCACCGGGTCGGCACCCGCCTTGCGCGGGAACATCGAATCGACGAAGGCATCGGCTCGACCATTGAGCGAGTCGATCAGATCCTGCACCGGATAACGCCCGCGGCCATCGCGAAGGGTCTGCGCAACGTTGGTGCCGATCAGGTCTTTGCGCACGTGATAGCGATTTACGCCGTCCATCTGATAGACGTAGAGGTACTCCGTCTTGTGGTCCTCGCCGCCGTAGCGGATCAATGCAATCGCTTCGAGTGCCGCCTTCTGCGCCGCGTCGCGCGACATGCCCTCGGCCTCCTTGGCCTGGTAGAACGCCATCGCGTGATGGGCCGATTCGACGACCGCGCGAATCGTGGCCTTACGGCCTTCAATCATGGTGTTGCGCTGCTCCAGCGCGGAGGCAATCAGCAGCACCAGCACCGCGGCACAAGCGCTGCCGAGCATCACAAGGATTTTCGTCTTGAGTTTGAGTGCGTCCAGCATGGTGATGTTTCCTTCGAATGTGCGCCGGACCACAGACCGGCACTGACAGACGGATAACGGACGGTGCGTCCCAGAATGGAGCGTAGTTCTACGTAGGGTTGCCCACCTGCGCGATGACGTTTGCGTTGGGTCAAACGGCGCCGGCACCTGCCCGCGCGTTGCGCGCTGCAGCATCCGCGGACAAGCGGACGATGGCGTGCCCGATTTCCCGTTGCCGCGTGCCCCTGCTAGCCTGAAGGCAACGATCCCCTCAGAGGAGCCCAACGCCATGCCCGAACGCACGCTCAAACTCGGCAGCCGCCTGATCCTGCTCGACGCACGGCCTGATCGGCTCGATCTGCGCGACCTGCCCTACCGCCCGCCGGTGATGAGCCTGCCGCAACGCTGGCCCGACGACGCCGCGGTAACAAAGCTGCTGCCGGCCTATCGCAAGGCTGGGCTGGTGCTCGATCAGAAGAAGGACGGCGCTTGCACCGGATTCGGCCTCGCTGCGGTGGTGAACTTCCTGCGCTGGCGTGCAAGCGGGTTCACGCTCGACGCCTCGCAGCGCGTGAGCCCCTGGATGTTCTACCAGCTCGCCCGTTTCTATGACGAGTGGCCGGGCGAACGTTACGAAGGCTCGTCTGCCCGCGGCGCGCTGAAAGGCTGGCACCGGCACGGTGTGTGTCTGGAATCACTGTGGGGTGCGCGCGGGCGACGGCCGCACTCGAAATGGGCCGAGGACGCTGTAACCCGCCCGCTGGGCGTGTACTACCGCGTCGATCGCCAGTCGGTGGTCGACCTGCAGGCCGCGATCGCACAGGCTGGCGCGGTGTACGTCGCGGCGAACGTGCATGCGGGCTGGCACCTGAAGCCGCGCAAGAACACAACCAGGGTATCGCACGCGACGCTGCCGGCGATCGCGCGGCAACCGGGCATGGGCGGCCACGCATTCGCGCTGGTTGGCTACAACGAGAACGGCTTCGTGGTGCAGAACTCGTGGGGCGAGGACTGGGGCGCCGGCGGTTTTGCACTGCTGCCGTACGAGGACTGGGCCGACAACGGGCTCGACGCGTGGGTCGCGGGTCTGGGCGTGCCGCTCGCGATCGGCGGCGCCAACGGGCAGCGCAGCGCGCCGGCACAGAGCCGCCAGTACTTCGTTGCTTCGCGCAGCGGCGGTAGCGGCTTGCTGTCAGCGTCGGGCGATGCGCTCGCGAAGAACGGGCATGTGTGGAGTGAAGAGACGGCCTACTGGCACACGCTGGTCACCGGCAACGACGGAACCCTGCTGCGTCGCTTGCCACAGGTTGCGGACGGCGCCGACAACGCGCGCTTCGTCGCGTACGAACAACCCCTTGCGCGTTTCAAGGCACAGCCCAAAGGCAGTGCGCGGCGGCTTGTCGTATATGCCCATGGCGGCCTCAACAGCGAAGCGGACTCGATCAAACGCATCCGCAGCCTCGGCCCCGCCTTCGACGACAACGGCCTGCATCCGCTGTTCGTCACCTGGAAGAGCGGCTGGGCCGAGGTCATCGGCCAGATGCTGGCCGACGGATTCCGCCGCCACTTCCCGGGCGAAGCCGAGCCGGTACGCGGGCTGGGCGACCGCGTTGTCGACGCCACCGATCGCGCACTCGAAGCGCTCTGCCGGCAGTTGCTGGTGCGCGCGATGTGGAGCGAAATGAAGGAAAACGTCGCCCGATCGGAAGCCGACGGCCAGGGCCTCGACGTGCTGGCGGCGCAGATCGCAGCGCTCGCGAAGAGCGCCGGCGCGGGCTTCGAACTTCACCTCATCGGCCACTCCGCCGGGTCCTTCGTCTGCGGGCGGCTGCTGAGCGAACTCGCGCAGCACGGGCTCGGCGCAGCAAGTTGCACGCTCTACGCGCCGGCCTGCGACATCGACTTTGCGCTGACCCACTACAAAGCCGCTATCGATGAAGCGCGCCTGCCGGCGGCGCGCTTCAACATCCACACCTTGTCCGATCAGCGCGAGCTCGACGATAGCGTCGGGCCCTACCGCAAGTCGCTGCTCTACCTCGTCAGCCGTGCGCTGGAGCGCTGGCACAAGACCCCGCTGCTGGGCATGGCCACCGCGTTCGACCCCGCCTGCAATAGCGGCGAATACTGGCATCGCGACGCGCTGGCAGGCCTCGCCACCTGGCAGGAATTCTGGTGGGGCAAAGCGCCGCCGCAGGGTTTTGCCAACGATCCAACGCAACTGCCTGGCGGCCGCCTGCATCTGCTGGACGCCACGCAGGTCAGCAACGGAGAACGACAGATCGCCAGCGCGCACGGCTGCTTCGACAACAGCGTGGACATCATCCGCAGCACGATCGAGGCCATCACCGGCAGCGCAGCCGGCGCCCCCATCGGCCCCCTCAACGATTGAACGGAAGCACCCAGTGAAAACCAGACCCGAAGCCCCCCTCAGCGCTGCGGATGTGCTGCCGCACTGCCAGCACATCCTCTCCGGCGCAGGCCCGCGCCGCACGATGCGCGAGGTCTTGCACGAGATTGCCGATTCGCTCGATGGCAACGAGTACTTCGACAACTACGGCGAAGGCGACTACCTCGCCGCGTTCGAGGCCGAAGTCGCCCAGCTGTTCAGCAAGGAAGCGGCGGTGTTCATGCCTTCCGGCACGCTGGCGCAACTGATTGCGCTACGCGTGTGGTGCGGGCGGCGCGGCAACTTCAGCGTGGCGATGCACCCCACCGCGCATCCGGAATTTGCCGAGCACGGCGGTTATCACTTTCTGCACGGCATGCACCGTTTGCAGTTCGGTGCGCCGGAATTCGCCGCCGAGCGCGCGCCCGCCGCCAAGGACTTCGAAACCCTGGGTGAGACACCCGGCTGCGCCCTGCTTGAGCTGCCCTGTCGGCCACTCGGCGGCCAGTTGCCGCCCTGGGATGACCTCCTCGCGTTGCGCGACTGGGCCCACGCGCGCGGCGTGCCGCTGCATCTGGATGGCGCGCGGATCTGGTCGTGCCGGCCGTCCTACGGCAAGTCCTTCGCCGAGATCGCCGCGCTGTTCGACAGCGTTTATGTGTCCTTCTACAAGGACCTCGGCGGGCTCAGCGGCGCGATGCTGCTCGGCAGCGCGGACTTCATCCGCGAAGCGCGCGTGTGGCAGGTGCGGCACGGCGGCCGCTTGCGCACGCAAGGCCCCTTCATCGCTGCGGCGCGTGCCGGCCTGCAGCGGACGCTGCCGCAGATCGACCAGTGGGTGGCGCGCGCACAGGCTGCCGCGGAAATCCTCTCGCGCTTCGATGCGATCACGATCAACCCGACCGTGCCGCAGGTGAACTTCTTCCAGCTCTACATCCGTGGCGACGCCGCCGCGCTGACCGCACGCCACCACGCGCTGGCGAAGGAAACCGGCGTCTTCCTGTTCCACGCGTTGTCGCCCACCGTGGTACCCGGCCTCGCCCGCACCGAGATCCACTGCTGGGCGCCGGCGATGGACTTCGACCTCGACCGCCTCGCGCCCTTCGTCGAGCGCTTGCTCGCAGCCGACTGAAGCCAACGCTCAGGCGCGCCGCTCGTCTTCGTCGTAGTAGGTCCAGGCGAGGATGCGGCTGCGCTTCTGCCCCTGAGCCATGTCGATCACACGATGCTCGCGTGCGCCCGCGGCACGCAGCGCGCGCAGCGCCACCGGCAGCGTCGCCGCCTTCGAGACAAGGCTGCTGAACCACAGGCACTGCTCGCTGTAGTCGGCGCTCTCCGCAATCATGCGGCGGATGAAGCCTTCCTCGCCGCCGGGGCAGTGCAGCTCGGCGCCGTGCCCACCGAAGTTCAGCCGCGGCGCGGCGGCATCCGGATCCGCCTTGCCGAGGTTGCGCCACTTGCGTTCGCTGCCGGCACGCGCTTCGGCAAGCGAGGCATGGAAAGGCGGGTTGCAGAGCGTCAGGTGGAAGCGCTCGCGCTCGCCGATCATGCCGCGGAAGATCGCACGCGGATTCCCTTGCAAGCGCAGTTCGATCGCCTCGGCGAAATGCGGGTTGGCGTCCAGCATCGCCTGGGCGCATTCCAAAGCCGCGCGGTCGATGTCGAAACCGACGAAATGCCAGCCGTACTCGCCGTGGCCGATCAGCGGATAGATGCAGTTCGCGCCGACGCCCACATCGAGCACCCGCACCGCATCGCCGGTTGGAATCTCGCCACCATGCCGCTCGGCCAGCAGATCGGCGAGGTAGTGCACATAGTCGGCGCGGCCGGGAATCGGCGGGCACAGATACTGCGGCGGCAACGCCCAGTGATCGACCCCGTAGTTGAACTTCAGCAGCGCCGCATTCAAAGCGCGCACTGCGGCCGGGTCGGCGAAGTCGATCGAGTCGTCGCCATACGCGTTGCGGGCAACGAAGCGCGCCAGGGTCGGGCTGCACCCGATCAGTTGCGCGAAGTCGTAACGGCCGCGCTGGCGGTTACGCGGATGCAGACCACTTTTGTTGGGCGGCAGCGGACTGGCAGTTTTCGGCGTAGGGCGCATCGGGTAAGCAAGGCAATCCGCCCGGCGGCGGCAAGCCGGCATGGTAAAGCAAGCCGCAGTCTGCCGGCCGATGCAGCGGGCACGCGATTCAGAGGCGCGCCCAGATCCGGGTGGCTTCAAACGCAATCACCAGCGCCCAGATCACGATGCTCACGCCCACCGCCGCTGCGGCGATGTCCTTGATGATTCCGATCTTGTCGTTGTGCCGCACTTCAACGAAGTCGCAAAGCGCTTCGATGGCGCTGTTGAACAACTCAGCCATCAGCACCAGCCCCGTCACCAAGAGGATCAGGATGACATCGACCCAGTTGCGAAGGAGGAAGGCCCCGACCAGCACGACGGCCGACAGCACCAGCTTGTAGGCGACGCTGAAGTCGTAGGCCACCGCATAGCGCAAGCCAGCGATGACGGTGCGGCACTTTCGCAGCGGGTGATAGCCTGGCTCGCCGGTGCCGAGGAATTTATTGCGCATACCGGTAGTGGCCGCCATCACTCACAAGCTTGCGATGTCGCGGTAACTGCGCAGGCGCGCGTCCTGCGCCTGGCGGTCGGCGCGCAGCGGCGGTGCGTCCGTGGTACGCACCGCGTCGCTGAAGCTCACGCGATAGGCCTCTTCGATCTCGGGCATGTCGGCGCGTTCATCGGCGGGCACGCGATCGCGCCGCACCGCCAGATCGCGCAGCCACGGCGAACGCGCCAGGCTGCCCACGGCAAGGCTGAACGGTCGCTCCACCGGGTTCATGCCCTGCCCCCGGACCTTCAGCCTGCAACCGCCGGCATACCCGGCTGCCCGCTGTCGAAACGGCGTAGCCGGCTGGCGTTGGCGACGTCGTACAGATCGAGCCCCCAGCATTCCATCGCATGGCTGACCAGCACGGCCTCGCCATCGGCCAAGCGGCCGTCGGCATTCACGATGTCGAGTACCGCGCGGAGCATCCGCTTGCGTGTGAGCGGATCGTGGATGTCGGCCAGCAAGGTGTCGATCGTCTCCTCGTCGAGTTCGATCTGGCCAAACGCACCGCGGTTAGCCGACACGAGCATGTCTTCACAAAACTCGCGCACCACACGCTCGAAGCACGCGTTATCCAGCCCCAGGCGGGCCACCACTTCGTGGCGTTCCAGGGCTTCGATCTCGTTGAGGTCGATCGCGCCGTCGGCGAGCAGCGCGAGCGCAACCAGGCGGGCTTTGGCTTCAGGACTGTCGATGGGGTAGTGGCGCATGGTTTGTCTCCAGTTCGTGGTGGCTATCGGGTTAGGAGAGAGATTGCCAAGCGTCGCGCATTAACTCCAATTAAACTAACAAAGAATCAACATTAGCCGGAGCAAATACATGCCGCGACGGCGCATCACCTTCCGCCAGCTCGAAACCTTCGCCGCCGTGGCCAAGCACCGCAGTTTCACGCGCGCGGCCGATGCGTTACACCTGACACAGCCGGCGATTTCGATCCAGGTGCGGCAGATCGCCGACACCATCGGCCTGCCGCTGTTCGAACAGCAAGGTCGCGATCTGACGCTGACCCGCGCCGGCGAAGAACTGCTGGACACCGTGCGCAGCCTCGACGATGTGTGGAACCGCTTCGAATCCGCGATCGACGAGATCAAGGGGCTGCGGCGCGGGGTGTTGCGGGTGGCGCTGGTCACCACCGCCAAGTACTTCCTGCCGCGCATGCTCGGGGCCTTCTGCAAGCGCTATCCGGAGATCGACATCCAGCTGGAGATCGCGAGCCGCGACCAGATCGTTGCGCGGATGCGGGGCAACCAGGACGATCTTTACGTGATGTCGCATCCGCCTGCGGATCTGGAGATCGTGTCCTACCCGTTTCTCGACAACGAGTATGTGGTGATTGCCCCGGCCGACCATTGGGCGGCCGGCCAGAACGTGACACTGCAGGCGCTGGCGCAGGAGCCCTTCCTGTTGCGCGAGGCGGGCTCCGGCTCGCGGCTGGCGATCGATCAACATCTGCGCGAAGTGGGGCTGACACTGAACGTGCGGCTATCCCTCGCGAGCAATGAGGCGATTCGCGAGCTGGTTGCGAGCGGCCTCGGGCTCGCGGTGCTGTCGCGCCATGCCATGGGCGAACACCTCGACCCGGCGCGCGTTGCGGTGCTGGCGGTGTCCGACTTCTCGCTCAAACGCCCCTGGACCGTGGTTCACCTGCGCGGCAAGGTGCTCTCGCTCCCCGCGCAAGCCTTTCTGGACGCGCTGCTGCATACCGGGCTCGCCTAGGGGCTGCCCACCTTGGCGCAACCGCGTTAGGTGGATCAGCCGAGGCGTTCGAACATCGGCAGCATGTCGAGCGGCGCCGGGTAGTCGCGCAGCCAGCCACCGGGGTGTTCGGCGCCGAGCCAGTATTCGCGCCAGCGGCCGAGCGGCAGCCAGATGTCGCGAGCCGTTTGGCCCTCGCGCAGCACCGGCGCAACCAGCAGATCGTCGCCGAGCAGGTACTGGTCGCCAATCGCCGCCGCTTCGGCGCGGTCCGGCGCGGCCCAGACCATCGGCCGGATCGGCGGCGTGCCGTCCAGCGTCGCGCTCCGAGCGGCTGCGAGCCTGCGCGGGGCAAGCGCAACATGCAGTTCGGCGTAGCGGCGACAGATCGCGTCGACCGACTCTCCCAACTCCCAGGGCGGGATCGAGAACTGTATCGCCAGCATCGGCGCGCAGGCCTGGGTCCAGCGGATCATCAATTCGGGCGACACGGTGTTGCCGTAGGCGTTGCCGCCGACCATGTCGGGCAGCACGAAGGGGTAGCCGACCAGGCCCAGTGCAAGCGCCTGCGTGACGACCGACGCGAGGCCGTTGTCCTCGCCCCAGGTGCTGAACTTGTCCCACTGGCGGTAGAGGATCGCGTTGCGCTGGCCGCGCCAGCCGCAGCGCGCCTCGCCGTAGGGGAAATGCGTGGCGGCGAATCCGGCCCACAGCCGGCTGTACTCGCTACGCTCAATCGGCGTATGCGTGGCGGCATCGGCGGGCAGGAAGTTGGCCTCGCCTGCGTCGAACTTGTAGCCCGCGATGCCGCTGGCAACCTGCAGCGCCTTGAGCTTGTCGGCCCACCAGTCGCACGCCGCGGGGTTCGTCAGATCGAGCAGGCAGGCTTCGCCCTGCCACCAGCGCACCGGATATGGCGAGCCGTCACCCCGCTTCACGAGGTAACCGCGGCGCCCCGCTTCTTCAGCATTGGCGGTATCGGCGGCGAGAAATGGCGTGATCCACAACGTGGTGGCAAAGCCCTGTTCGCGCAGCGTCGCGACCAAGCCGGCGGGGTCGGGGAAACGTTGCGGGTCGAACTCGGTCGCGCCGTAGGCGGCTTGCCAGCGGTCGTCGATTTCGAGCGTGGCGCCGGGATAGCCGTGGCTGCGGATCGCGCGCGCGAATTCGAGCACCCGCTCGGCGTTGATGTCGGCCTTGTACTTGGCCCAGGTGGTCCAGATGGGCGCAGTCAGCAGCGGCTCGGGCGGCATCTCCGTGGGGTGGCCGATCACGCCAAGCGCGGCGCGATACGCAGACGGCAGGTCAGCCGCGACGATCAATCGCAAAGTCGTCGCCTGATCCGCGCGCAACACAAGCCGCCGCGCCGCCGGATCGCTGCACAGCGCGGGGCGCACGCCGTCCGCTTCGAATACCGAGACCCAGCCACGCGCGGCGTCAGCGCTGGTGTCAGCGGGCGGGTTGACGCCGGCGTGCAGCGATTCGCTGAGACGCTCGACCTGGATCGCGAGGCCGCTGGAAGCGAGCCACAGGGCCTCCTGAATGCAGCCGTGGCCGGCGGGGCCGTTGTCCCAGCTCATCAGCGGTGCGGGGGCCAGGCTTATGCGGTCGAGCGGAAAGGTCTGGCGTACGAAGCTGCCCTGCCCGTACCAGTGGGCGTGGGCGGGGAGGTCGATGCTCAGCGTGGCGCCGGCCGGCAAGTGCAGCAGCCAGCCTTCGCTGACCGGCTCCGCGACAACCACCGCAGGCCGAGCCGGCGTTACCGCATCGCCGACCTCGAAACGCTGCGCCGAACCACCGGCGCGAAGCTCCGCGAGCACACTGCCGTAACGGTAGAGCGCTGCGCGCTGGCCCTCGGCCCGCAGCGTTACCGCGTCAAACGGCGGCTTACCCGTCATGGCGTTGACTCCTTCAGCCAGCACGCTGCACGATCAGGACTGGCGGACCTGGACGTGGCAGCTGGATCAGGTCAGCTCCAGCTTTAGCTCGGCCCGCTTGATCGCATCG
>CAMFLH010000005.1 GCA_945957295.1 uncultured Uliginosibacterium sp. | reverse complement strand
GCTCAACACCGGGCATGGCACCTTGGGGTGGACACTGGCCTGCGGTTCGGGCGCGGCGCTCGCGGACCTGATCGCGGAACGCAAACCACCGATCGACGGTTTCCCGTTTCTTCGGTCCGCTTGACGCGGCCGCGGCCATCGCGCAGTAAACGCAAAGGGCCGCCCGTCGCAGCCAACGCTGCCGACGGGCGACCCGCATTTCCACGCAGGATTAACGCATCATGCCGGGCAGCATGCCCTTCATCGAGCGCATGAGCTTACCCATGCCGCCCTTCGATAGTTGCTTCATTACCTTCTGAGTCTGCTCAAACTGGTTCAGCAGGCGATTGACCTCCTGCACCTGCACGCCCGCACCCGCCGCGATGCGGCGCTTGCGGCTAGCCTTGATCAGTTCCGGCTTGGCACGCTCAGCAGGCGTCATTGAGTTGATGATGCCTTCGATACGCCGAATCGCCTTTTCTTCAACCCCGCCCTGCAACTGCGAAGCCGCCTGCGCAAACTGCGCCGGCATCTTGTCCATCAACGAAGATAGGCCACCCATCTTGCGCATCTGGGAGATCTGGTTCTTGAAATCGTTGAGATCGAAGCCCTTGCCGGTCTTGAGCTTCTGAGCGAAGGCCCGGGCCTGCTCTTCGTCGACGTTCTGACGCGCTTCTTCGACCAAAGACAGGATGTCGCCCATGCCGAGGATGCGGCTGGCCATCCGGTCCGGGTAAAACTCGTCGAGCCCAGTAAGTTTTTCGCCGACGCCGGTGAACTTGATCGGTTTCCCCGTCACATGACGCACCGACAAAGCCGCGCCGCCGCGTGCATCGCCGTCGAGCTTGGTCAACACGACGCCGGTCAACGGCAGCGCATCGTTGAAAGCCCGCGCGGTATTGACCGCGTCTTGGCCAAGCATCGCATCAACCACGAACAGCGTTTCAATGGGTTTAACCGCGGCGTGCAGAGCCTTGATTTCCTCCATCATCGCTTCGTCGATCGCGAGGCGGCCGGCGGTATCGACGAGCAACACGTCGAAGTAATGCCTGCGCGCATGGTCGATTGCCGCGTTGGCAATGTCGATCGGTTTTTGCGCCACCGATGACGGGAAGAACTCGGCACCCGCCTGTTGCGATACTGCCTGCAGCTGATCGATTGCCGCGGGTCGATAGACGTCACACGAGACGGTCAACACCTTCTTCTTCTGCTTCTCGCGCAGCATTTTCGCGAGCTTGCCGACTGTCGTCGTCTTGCCGGCACCCTGCAGGCCCGCCATCAGCACAATTGCCGGCGGCTGCGTCGCAAGGTTCAGCGTGGCCTGTGCGCCGCCCATCAATTCGGTCAGCTCCCGATGCACAACACCGACGAGCGCCTGGCCCGGCGTAAGCGAACCGATCACGTCCTGACCGACAGCCTTCTCGCGCACTTTGGCGATGAAGTCCTTCACCACCGGCAGCGCCACGTCGGCCTCAAGCAATGCAAGGCGAACCTCGCGCAACATCTCGGAAATGTTGTCTTCGGTCAGGCGGGCTTGCCCGCGCATAGTCTTGACGACCTTGGCGAGACGTTGAGTCAAATTATCGAGCATGATCCGGGAGCAATCTCGGCCATGCTGAGCGCACGGCCGTTCAGGTAAACTGCAAAGATGCCTGCGATTCTACTTCATCTGCCCGCCGCCTCGATCTACATCGGCCTGGCCATTGCCTACCGCAGGCTGCAGGGTGAAACGACCTCTCGCCAGCAATTCTGGGCGCGCACAGCGTTGCTCGGCGCACTGTTGGTGCACGCCGCCTCGCTCGGGCTTGACATCGTGGACGGCAGCGCGCCGCGATTCGGCTTCTCGGCCGCCTTGTCGATGACACTCTGGCTGGCGCTAGTGTTTTACTGGATCGAGAGTTTTTTCGCCCGAGTGGAAGGGCTGCAGGCCTTGGCCATGCCGGTGGCTGCCATCGCTGTGCTGCTGCCCACGGTATTCCCAAGTGAACATGCGCTACCCAATGCAAGCACGCTCGCCTTCCGCATGCATTTCGTGGTCGCGATGCTCGCCTACAGCCTATTTACGCTCGCGGCGCTCCATGCGCTTTTGATGGCTGCCGCCGAGAAGCAACTCCACAGCGCGCGTTTGACCCGCGCTCTAGCGTCACTACCGCCTTTGATGACGCTGGAAAGCCTGCTCTTCAAGTTGGTCGGCGTAGGGTTCGTACTGCTAACGCTCACGGTTGGCTCAGGCGTCTTCTTTTCGGAAGCGCTGTTCGGCAAGGCAATCTCTCTGTCTCACAAGACCGTGTTCGCGATCGCCGCATGGCTACTCTTCGGCGTATTACTCGCGGGACGCGTACTTTGGGGGTGGCGTGGCCGGCGCGCCCTGCGCCTCACACTCGCAGGCTTCACCTGCCTCTTGCTTGCCTACGTGGGCACCCGCTTCGTCCTTGAGGTCGTTCTCGGTCGGCCGTAAGTACTCGTTCTACATCGCCGTCACGCCATTTCAAGTGATGTTAACGGCTCCGCACCATGAACGCTCGTCACAGGGCCCAGTCACATGAAATCCCTGCGCAGCCCAGCGGGACGCGGCTTTACAAGGTGTAAGCGCTAGCGCATGATCGCGCACCGATCGCTATCCCTTGTCGAGACAGCTGTTTCATGGTTGCAAATCCCCAGCAAATCGCACTGAGCGGTCTCGCCCGAGCCCTGGTGCAGCACGGTCGCCTGACAGAAGCTCAGGCAACCGAGATCGCCGAGCATGCGCGCACGTCAAAGCTGCCTTACGCTGCCGAACTCACGCAGCGAGGCGTTATCAGCGCTCGCGATCTAGCTCGATTCTGTGCGGAGACCTTTGGTTTCCCGATGCTCGACATCGGAGCATTTGACGAAAACCAGATCCCACGCGAAGCGATTGATCGGAAATTGATCGGCCAGCACTCGGTCGTCCCGCTCGCCAAGCGTAACAATAAGCTTACGGTCGCCATCGCAGACCCGACGAACCTCCGAGCACTTGACGAAATTCGCTTTCAGACCGGGCTTGCAGTCGACGCGATCATCGTTGAAATCGACAAGCTCTTGCGACTCGCCCAAAAACTTGGCGAGAGCACTAGCGACGCACTTTCGAACCTCACGAGCAACATCGATGAAGAACTCGGCGAAATGGCGGACGCCGAAGGAAGTGCGGAACCGGACTCTGGCGGCAGCGCTGACGTCGACGATGCGCCAGTCGTTAAGTTCATCCAGAAAATTCTGGTGGATGCGATCAACGAAGGCGCATCCGACATCCATTTCGAGCCCTACGAAAAGTACTACCGAATCCGCTTCCGCACCGATGGCATCCTCCGGGAGGTATCACAACCACCGCTTGCACTGCGAGAGAAAATTGCCGCTCGCATCAAGGTGATTTCCAGGCTCGACATCTCGGAAAAACGCGTGCCGCAAGACGGGCGCATGAAGCTGAAACTGTCGGCAACGAAGGCTATTGATTTCCGTGTAAGTACCCTGCCCTGTCTGCATGGCGAAAAGATCGTCATGCGTATTCTCGACCCAAGTTCGGCGATGCTGGGCATCGATGCACTGGGCTACGAGCCCGATCAGCGCAAGGCCTTGCTGGACGCGGTTGAACGCCCCTACGGCATGGTGCTAGTTACCGGACCGACGGGGTCGGGCAAAACAGTATCGCTCTATACCTGCCTGAACATCCTCAACAAGCCTGGCGTGAACATTTCGACGGCAGAGGACCCAGCAGAAATCAACCTGCCTGGTATCAATCAGGTCAACGTCAACGACAAGGCGGGGCTCACTTTTTCCGCCGCGCTGAAATCCTTCCTGCGTCAGGATCCGGACGTGATCATGGTCGGCGAAATCCGCGACATTGACACAGCCGAGATTTCGATCAAGGCAGCACAGACGGGCCACCTCGTGCTGTCGACATTGCACACCAACGACGCGCCGACGACTTTGGAGCGCCTCAAGAACATGGGCGTCGCGCCGTTCAATATCGCATCCAGCGTGATCATGATCACCGCCCAGCGGCTCGCCCGAAGGCTGTGTTCTTGCAAGAAACCGATTGAAGTCCCGATCGAAGCGCTGCTGCAGGCGGGCTACACCGACGAAGACCTGAGCGAGCCATTCGAACTCTTTGGCCCGGTCGGCTGCGACCGCTGCAAGGGCTCCGGCTACAAGGGGCGCGTCGGTATCTACCAAGTCATGCCCGTTGGCGACGAGATCGCGCATATAATTATGACAAACGGCAACTCTATCGATATCGCTGCCGAAGCTCAGCGTCAGGGCATCAGGGATCTGCGGCAGTCAGGTCTGCTCAAGGCAAAGCAAGGCGTGACATCGCTTGCCGAAGTGCTGGCATGTACCAACGACTAAGAACAGGGCGGGCAGATGGCGACAGCAGCTAAAACAATTCGCAAGCCGAAGGGCTCTGAAGAAGCCGTATTTACGTGGGAAGGCAAAGACAAAAACGGGCGCATCATTCGTGGCGAGACACGTGCCGGCAGCGCGTCGATTGTTCAGGCAAACCTGCGTCGCCAAGGCATCAGCAATGCCAAGGTAAAGAAACGCTCCTTCTCCAAGGGTGGCAAGGTAACCGACAAGGACGTGGCGCTTTTTACTAGGCAGTTGGCCACAATGTTACGGTCGGGGGTTCCGCTTCTTCAAACGTTCGACATTGCCATTAAAGGTGCCTCGAACCCAGCTCTGGCTCGACTATTGAACGAAATCCGGGCGGACATCGAGACGGGCGCGGGCCTCGCGAACGCATTCAGAAAACACCCCGTCTACTTCGACTCCCTATACGCGAACCTAGTGGCGGCCGGAGAGCAATCCGGCGCGCTGGACGCGCTGCTTGATCGCCTGGCGACTTACAAAGAGAAGATACTTGCAATCAAGAGCAAGATAAAAGGAGCTCTATTTTATCCAGTCTCCGTGGTCGCGGTTGCCTTTGGCGTCGTTGCGGTGATGATGCTATTCGTGATCCCCCAGTTCAAGGCGGTATTCACGAGCTTCGGAGCGGAACTACCCGCGCCGACGCTGATGATTATGGGGATGTCAGATTTTTTCATTGCTTATTGGTATATCGTCTTCGGCGCCATAGCGGGAACAATCATTGGCTTGTCCTTCGCGTACAAGCGATCGCCGCAAATGCAATTCACCATGGACCGATTAATCCTGCAGTTCCCCGTAATCGGTGACATCATCCGTAAGGCCACAGTCGCTCGCTGGACGCGCACACTTTCGACTATGTTTGCTGCGGGCGTTCCGCTCGTTGAAGCCTTGGACTCCGTAGGCGGCGCAGCTGGAAACCGGGTATACGAGCTCGCAACGAAGCAAATACAAAACGAAGTCAGCACCGGCACCAATCTGACGATATCGATGCAGAACACCAACGTGTTCCCGACGATGGTTATTCAGATGGTTTCCATTGGCGAAGAATCAGGCCAATTGGACTCGATGCTCGGCAAGGTCGCTGACTTTTTTGAACGCGAAGTGGATGATGCGGTAGACGCGTTATCACAACTGCTTGAACCGCTGATCATCGTGTTTCTCGGAACCGTCGTCGGCGGCATTGTCGTCGCGATGTACCTACCCATCTTCAAACTCGGTTCAGTCGTATAACGCCGGGCTTTCTCCCACCGTACCCGGCACTTGGAAGTACGAGATTTGTCTTTATCCCTTTTTGTCTTAACGGCCTCAATACTAGGCCTTTGTGTCGGCAGCTTTCTTAACGTCGTCATTCATCGTCTGCCGAAGATGATGGAGAGAGAGTGGCGTGCGCAGGCTGCTGAGGTACGCGGTGAGGCACCGCCTTCGGAGGACGCTTTCTCCATTGCACGCCCAAGATCGAGATGTCCTCACTGCGGAGTGCAACTCGCAGGCTGGCAGAACGTGCCCCTACTAAGCTACGTTCTTTTGGGAGGACGATGTGCGCACTGCCGGGCATCCATCGGCGCCCGCTACCCTCTGGTCGAACTACTGGGTTGCGTGTCGGCGGGTTGGGGTGCGTGGTACTTCGGCTATAGCATCGCGGCTGCCGGCGCAATGGTGTTCTGCTGGGCGATGATTGCGCTGACCTTCATCGATCTCGATACCCAGCTCTTGCCGGACTCGATCACACTCCCATTGCTGTGGTTGGGCCTTTTGCTGAACCTTGGCGGAAACTATGTTCCGCTGGAAGCGGCGGTGATTGGTGCTGCGACCGGCTACATCGCCCTTTGGTCGGTGTATTGGCTGTTCAAGCTTGTCACCGGCAAAGAAGGAATGGGCTACGGCGACTTCAAGCTGCTAGCTGCAATCGGCGCTTTTGTTGGATGGCAACAACTGCCGTTGGTCATTTTGACATCATCAGCGATTGGCGCCATTGTTGGCATTGCGTTGATCGTGTTCGCTCGGCACGGTCGTAGCCAGCCGATTCCGTTCGGCCCTTACCTTGCCGGCGCAGGTATCGTTGCGCTTTACTGGGGCCCGAACATCACCCGAAGTTACCTCGCTCAAATTTGAGCGAGGTTCATCCGGCGGGACCAGCATGATGCTGATCCCGCTCGTTTAAGCTCTTGTCAAACCGGGCCTGCGCCCAAAGATTCCCTTAGGCAGCGTCGCGAGCAATCTATGCTGCGATGCGCTAGAATTTTGGGCTTGATTTTCAGGAGCTTAGCCATGCCGATCTACGAATACCGCTGCGCGGACTGCGGTTTCCAGAAGGACGTTCTGCAAAAGGTGTCAGATGCACCCCTGACGACCTGCCCGTCCTGCGGGCATGAGGCGTTCGGCAAAGCGCTAACGGCGGCCGGCTTTCAGCTGAAGGGCTCGGGTTGGTACGCAACCGATTTCAAGGGCGGTAGCACAAGTACGAAGTCATCCGAGGCGGCGAGCACAGACGCCCCCAAAGCCGCTGGTTGCGGTGGAAACTGCGCCTGTCACTGATGCCTTTCAAGAAGTATCTGATTGCCGGGCTTCTGATTTGGGTGCCGTTGACGATCACGGTCTGGGTTCTCCACCTGATCGTCGGGACACTTGACCAGTCCCTGCTGCTGCTACCTGCAGCGTGGCGCCCGGAACGTTTTCTCGGGTTCGCCATACCCGGCCTAGGTGCCGTGCTTACGCTGCTGGTCGTGGTGCTGACCGGCGTGGTCGTTGCCAACTACTTTGGCCAACGCGTTCTCGGCTTCTGGGAAGGTCTCCTTGCGCGCATCCCCGTGGTCAAGTCGATCTACTCCAGTGTCAAACAGGTCTCGGACACACTGTTCGCACCAAACGGCCAAGCCTTTCGCAAAGCGCTGCTGGTGCAGTACCCACGCGAGGGCAGCTGGACCATCGCGTTCCTGACTGGGGCGCCAGGCAGAGAGGTCGCTGCTCACTTGCCGGGCGAACATGTCAGCGTTTACGTGCCGACCACACCGAACCCAACGTCTGGATTCTTCCTGATGATGCACAAGGAAGCGGTTGTTGAGCTCGACATGACGGTTGATGAAGCGCTCAAGTACATCATCTCCATGGGCGTCGTAACCCCTGGCGGCCACCACGGCGGGCACAAGCGTTGACGCGATCTGATCGTTCAGGACAATGGGTCGCCGGCCCGAAGCCCACTCCAATGACTTGCCAGCCCGGTCATTGGCGAAATCGACGGGGTTGAATGCCTGGCTCGCATTCAGCCCTGAGCGTCGCCCCGACGCCATCGCGCCCAAATCAGAATGCCTGCTGCCTAGCACCTCGTGGCGGCACAAGAACAAATAAAGCACTCCGGAGTTTTTCATGCGTACCTGTTACAGCGGCCTCGTCAGCGCCGCCCATCTTGACCAAGTCGTAACCCTTACGGGCTGGGCCCACCGTCGTCGCGACCACGGCGGCGTGATTTTCATCGACCTGCGCGACCGCGAAGGCCTCGTGCAAGTGGTGTGCGACCCCGACCGTGCCGACACCTTCGCGATCGCCGAATCGGTCCGCAACGAGTTCTGCCTCAAGGTCGTCGGCAAGGTTCGCCGCCGCCCCGAGGGCACGACCAACGCCAACCTGGTGTCGGGTGAAGTCGAGGTGCTTTGCCACGAACTGGAAGTGCTGAACCCCTCGGTGACGCCCCCGTTCCAGCTTGACGACGACAACCTGTCGGAAACCGTGCGCCTGACGCACCGCGTGATGGATCTGCGCCGTCCGTACATGCAGAAGATCATGCAGCTGCGCTACCGCACGGCGCGTTCCTTCCGCCGCTTCCTCGACGACCACGGCTTCATCGACATCGAAACGCCGATGTTGACCAAGAGCACGCCGGAAGGTGCGCGCGACTACTTGGTCCCAAGCCGCGTGCATGACGGCCAGTTCTTTGCACTGCCGCAGTCGCCGCAGCTCTTCAAGCAGATGCTGATGGTCGCGGGCTTCGACCGCTACTACCAGCTGACCAAGTGTTTCCGCGACGAAGACCTGCGCGCCGATCGTCAGCCCGAATTCACCCAGGTCGATATCGAAACCTCGTTCATGAACGAGACCGAAATCACCGGCCTGATCGAAGAGATGTTCCGCACGGTGTTCAAGGAAGCGGCCGGCATCGAGCTGCCCAGCCCCTTCCCGCGCATCACCTACGCCGAGGCGATGGCCAAGTACGGCTCTGACAAGCCTGACCTGCGCGTGACCCTCGAGCTGGTCGATGTTGCCGATGCACTCACCGATGTCGCCTTCAATGTCTTCGCCGGCGCGGCAAACGACCCGGCCTGCCGCGTAACCGCGCTGCGCGTGCCCGGCGGCGCCTCGCTGTCGCGCGGCGAGATCGATGGCTACACCGAGTTCGTCAAGATCTACGGCGCCAAGGGCCTCGCTTATATCAAGGTCAATGACGTCACGCAGATCAACGAAACCGGCCTGCAGAGCCCGATCGTCAAGAACATCCACGGACAAGCCCTGCGCACGATCCTCGAACGTACCGGTGCGCAGAGCGGCGACCTGATCTTCTTCGGCGCCGACAAGGCCAAAGTCGTGTCCGACGCACTGGGCGCACTGCGGATCAAGATCGGTCACGAAAAGGGCCATCTGGATGGGCGCGCCTGGGCGCCCGCGTGGGTTGTCGACTTCCCGATGTTCGAGTACGACGAAGATGAGAAGCGCTGGAACGCTTGCCACCATCCGTTCACGTCGCCCAAGGACGAGCATATCGATCTGCTGACGACTGACCCGGGCAAGTGCCTTGCCAAGGCTTATGACCTCGCGCTCAACGGCTACGAAGTCGGCGGCGGCTCGGTGCGTATCCACCGCGAAGACGTGCAATCGAAGGTCTTCTCGGCAATCGGCCTGAGCAAAGAAGAGGCCGAACTGAAGTTTGGCTTCCTGCTCGACGCGCTCAAGTACGGCGCACCGCCGCACGGCGGCCTCGCCTTCGGCTTGGACCGCATCGTGATGCTGCTCTCGGGTACCGAATCGATCCGCGACGTGATCGCCTTCCCGAAGACCCAGCGCGCCCAGTGCCTGCTGACCCAGGCACCGAGTCCGGTGGACGAGAAGCAACTGCGCGAACTGCATATCCGCCTGCGCAACGTGCAGCCAGCAGCCTGACGCTCACATTGCGCCATCGCAACGGCCGCGCCTCCAAACGGAGCGCGGCCGTTATTATTTGACATCGCCGCGGGCGCTCTCACCCCGCCGAGCTGGTCGTGTCGGAATGCCTCAAGCCCCTTTGCCTTGGTGCCGTTGACCGGTGCACTCAGGGGGGACGCAACATGGCGGGCAAGGTCGAGGATCTCACCGTCCTCGTGGTCGAAAACCAGAGCAACATGCGCACTCAGTTGCGCAACATGCTTGCCACGTGCGGCATCACAAAGCTTCAGGCAGCGCAAAGCGCGGGCACGGCGATCCGCAAACTGCGCGACGAGGTGTTCGACATCATTCTGTGCGAGTACCACCTCGGAGAGGGACAGGATGGGCAGCATTTCCTCGAGGACATCCGCAACCATCATCTGATCCCGCTCTCGACCCTGTTCATCATGGTCACCGGAGAACGCAGCTACGAACGCGTGGTTGGTGCAGCAGAGCTCGCGCCAAACGATTACATCCTTAAACCGTTTGCCCCCGACCTGCTGCGAAGCCGCCTGGAGCGGGCCCTGAACAAACGCGAAGCCTTCATGCACGCGTGGCAATTGATCGAGGCTGGCAACGCGGCCGACGCGATTACAGCCTGCGAAGAGGGCGAGCTAAAGTACCCGGCCTACGCGATTGACTTCCTGCGTTTGCGCGCTGAACTGCTGGCAAATACGGGCCGCGCGGAAGACGCCCAGGCCGTTTATGAGAAGGTGATGGAGCGCCGCGCAGTCCCTTGGGCCAAACTGGGCCTCGCCAAGGCGCTACACATGCGCAAGCGCTACGACGAAGCAGAGCAGGTGCTGATCGGCCTGCTAAACGAAAGCGAGCAATACCTCGACGCATGGGACTGGCTTGCGAAAACACGGGAAGCGGTCGGCGCGTTGGCCGAAGCGCGCGCAGCGCTTGAGAAGGCATCCGAACTCTCACCTCACACCCTTCGGCGCATGCGGCGGATCGGCGAGGTGGCACTGGAACTTGGCGATCTGGAGACCGCCGAGCGCACGCTAAACGAGGTGGTGCGCAAAGGCAAGTACTCGGATTTTCGCGACCCGGAAGATCACGTCAAACTGGTCAAGGCTCAGTTGGGTGTGGGTGCGTCGGAGCGCGCAAGCGTCACGATGCGAGATCTAGAGCGTTCCATGCAAGGCCTTCCGAAGACGGAGCTATGCAAAGCGCTATCGTCGGCCATGGTGTTCGCCCAGCAAGGTGACAGCGCAAAGGCGACTGAGGCCGCAGAACGCGCCGTCAATCTGATGGACCCACGTCTGGGCGCGACCACCGCACTGAAAAAAGACCTTGCCAAGGTCTGCATCGAGCAGAAACTCGACTCGCTGGCGGCTGACGTTGTGATGGACATCATGCGCAATGCGCCTGACGATGCCGCAGTGGATGGGGTCACCAAGATGCTCGGCGAACTCGGCCGCCCGGAACTGGGCAGCAGCCTCGCTCAAAAGATGAAGAGCGAGGTTCGCGACATGATGGGCGAAGGCGCCCGCTTGGCGCAGCGTGGCGACTTTGAAGGCGCTGTCGCGCACATGCTGGAAGCAGTCCGCCGCATGCCCGGCAACACGATGGTCCTCTACAACGCTGCGCTCGCGCTGCTCAAGTACATCGAGCACTGTGGTTGGGATGCCCACCACGCCGAGCAAGCCCGCGGCTTGATCGACCGACTGCAGAAAGCCGACCCAGGCAACCCGAAACTCGGCGCGCTGCACCTTTATTTCGACGGACTGGTCAAACGCTTCGGCGCGCGCAGCGACAAGCGCGGATAGCCGGCGGACAGCCGCCGGCGCCCTGCTACACTGCCGGCGCCTACCTTCCGCCGACTCCAGTTTCGAGCCATGCTCCGTCACCTGATACAAACCCTAGTGATCGCCGCAGCCTTGGCGGCCGGTGTCGCGTGCAATGCACGCGAGGCGCCCTACATTGGTGACGTGACGATCGCCAAACTGCCGCCAGAAGCACATCAAACGCTGCAACTGATCCAGCGCGGCGGGCCATTCCCGTATCGCAAGGACGGTGTGGTGTTCCAGAATCGTGAACGTCGCTTACCCGCTCAGGAGCGAGGCTGCTACCGTGAATACACGGTGCCGACACCCGGAGAGCGCGACCGCGGCGCACGCCGCATCATCACAAGCTGTGATGGCACCAACTACTACACTTCAGACCACTACCGCAGCTTCCGGAGAATCCGCCCATGACAGGCGCCAAGCCCAAACCGGTCGTAGCCGGCGTATTTCGCTGCGGCGCCGACCAGGCCGGCGTGCTCCTTCGCCAGGCCGAGGCCCAGCGCTATCTCACGGCTTCGATCGATCTGCCGCCCCAAGTTACGCCCGCAACGCTGTTTGAAGGCTTCGCCTCTGCGCTCCGCTTTCCGGAATGGTTTGGCGCCAACTGGGATGCCCTGTCGGACTGCCTGACCGATCTCAGCTGGCTCGATGAGTCGGGCTACCTCATCACGCTGCACGGATACCGCGACGCGTTTCCTGGCGGCAATGATGAATCCGAGACATTCCAAAGTGTGCTCGAAGATGCCTGTGCGTACTGGCAAGAGGAAGGCGTCCCTTTCGGTGTGCTGGTCGAAGACGGCCCCGCCGCGATACCTGAGCTCCCGACAAAATGACCTACAAGAAGCCCGTCTCGGTGCTGGTGGTGATCCACTCGCCCGCACTGGAAATCCTGTTGATCGAACGTGCGGCGCATCCTGGCTACTGGCAGTCCGTCACGGGCAGCCAAGAGGACGACGAGCCCCTGCCGACCACTGCGACCCGCGAAGTCTTCGAAGAAACTGGCATCCACGCCGCGGCGGGCGCACTTCATGATTGGCAGCTAAGCCAGCAATACGACATCTTCCCGCAGTGGCGCCACCGTTACGCACCGGGCGTCACGCGCAACACCGAGCATGTGTTCAGCCTCTGCGTGCCGCGAGACACGCCAATCGTGCTCGCACCGAACGAGCACCGAGCGTGGCGCTGGCTACCGCTGCGCGAAGCCGCAGAGGCCTGTTTCTCGTGGAGCAACCGCGACGCAATCCTTGCCTTGCCGCAACGGCTTGCCGCACGGAACGACGTCCCCGCCTAGCCGCACAATGCGCCGCGGCGTCAGAATTCGTCCATCAAAACAAACGCATAGCGCTTATCTCGAGAATTGACGAAAGGCAAAGTGGAAAAGCCATCGGCTTGCGACTGCACACGCGTGCGCTAAATTCAAAGTAGGAGGCGGGCCGGAAGAACGGCCGGCATTCCTGAATCACAGCAACGGAGGACATCATGGCCAATCTGATTCGACATGATCCGCTGGACGACCTCTTCCGTGGCTTCTTCGTACGCCCGGTGGAGTTTGCGCAAGACACCGAAGCGCCGAGCATCAAACTTGACGTCAAGGAAGCGGCCGAGAACTTTACTGTCCACGCCGAATTGCCCGGCGTGAAGAAAGAGGATATCCACGTCCATATCGACGGTCCGATCGTCTCGATCGCCGCTGAACGCAAGGAAGAAAAAGAGATCAAGGAAGGCGAGAAAGTGCTGCGCACCGAGCGGTACTTCGGCAAGGTCAGCCGCAGCTTCCAGCTCGGCACCGACATCGACGACGCTCGCGCTGTTGCCAAATTCAATGACGGCGTACTTGAACTGACGCTGCCGAAAAAGGCCACGACACAAGCGCGCCGCCTGACAATCAACTGATCCTTACAAACTCATTCCCCGCGGCGGACGGCTTTGGCCTTCCGCCGTTTTCGTTTGCGCTAAACTCGCACAGTTCTTTCCGTTTCCTGGAATCGCAATGTCCGACCTCGAATCCCTCGCGCCGGCGCTCAAGGCCAGCGTGCTCGCCGAAGCGCTCCCCTACATCAAGCGCTTCTTCGACAAGACCATCGTGATCAAGTATGGCGGCAACGCCATGACCGATGCGAACCTGAAAGACTGCTTCGCACGCGATGTCGTCCTGCTCAAACTGGTCGGGCTCAATCCCGTTGTGGTCCACGGCGGAGGGCCACAGATTGACGACCTGCTCAAGCGCATCGGCAAACAAGGGCAGTTCATCCAGGGCATGCGCGTCACCGATGAAGAGACGATGGACGTCGTCGAAATGGTGCTCGGCGGCCATGTGAACAAGGAAATCGTCAACCTGATCAATCGGCATGGCGGCAAGGCTGTCGGCCTGACCGGCCAGGACGGCAACTTCATCCGTGCGCGCAAGCTGCTGATGCCGAACAAGGACAAGCCGGAAGAGATGATCGACATCGGCCTGGTCGGCGAAATCACGTCGATCGACCCGAGCCTGATAAGCTTCCTCGATCAGGGTGATTTCATCCCGGTGATCGCACCGATCGGCGTCGGCGAAGATGGCGAAACCTACAACATCAACGCCGATGTCGTCGCCGGCAAGCTGGCGGAGATCCTGAAGGCGGAGAAGCTGGTGCTGCTGACCAACACCCCTGGCGTGCTCGACAAGGACGGCCAGCTGCTGACCGGCATTACGCCGCGTGAGATCGATGACATGGTCGCCGACGGCACGCTGTCTGGCGGCATGCTGCCGAAGATCCACTCGGCCTTGGAAGCAGCACGCAACGGCGTACGTTCGGTGCATATCATCGACGGCCGCGTCGAACACTGCCTGTTGCTCGAAATCCTGACCGACCACGGCGTCGGCACGATGATCAAGAGCCACTGACGTAGCGCCTTACCACCAGCAATAAAAAAGAGCCACGTCAAACGTGGCTCTTTTTCGTTCAACTCACCAACCAGGCAACTATGGCGCCTTCGACTGCGCAGCACCAGCAGGTGCGGATTGCACAGCGGCGGGCTGTGACTGTGCAGCTACGGGCGCAGACTGCTCGACAGCCGGCTGCGGCATGTCGCGCCACGCTCCCACTCGCTTGAGCTTCTCGCGCAGCCCCGGCAGTGGATAGTTCAGCGCATACGCCTTGTGTGCATAGCGAAGTGAATCGTCGTAGCGCTTCAGCTCGAAGTACGCGAGACCAAGGTTGTAGTAAAGGTTCGGATCTTCGCTCTCCGCTTTCTCCGCCTGCTGGAACAGGTCAACCGCCTCCTGCTGTCGCCCCGTTTTGAGCTTGTAGATACCCCACAACATCTTGACGACCGCGTCGTCCGGGCGCCAGCGGGTGCCACGCTCGAACCAGCAATCAATGCTGTAGCGCGAGCCGACCGGCTTGGTCTTCTTCTCCTTGAACGATAGGTTCATCATCGCCAGCAAGGCACGGTGATGATTCGGGAATGCCCGCAGCGTGTAGTCGATATCGTGCCCAGCAGTTGTCGAGGTCTTACCCCGCACCAGCGCCTCCACTTCCGGAGTGAAGTGCGCCCCCTCCACGAGCTGAATGTTGCTGTGGCCGCCGTCGGAGCCAACAGTCTTGCCAACCTCGCTTCGGTAATCAAACGGGCCAAATGCGTTCGCCAATTCACCGCACATGAAGCTCATGGATTCGTCGGCGAAGGCGGTGCTCGCAACGGAAAGCAAGGCCACACAAAGCAAAGATCGCATCAAGGAACACACTCCGATCTGAAAACGAGCCTGAGACGAGCCAATCACGGACTTACCGTCGCTAGCGTTCAATCCGGGAAGTTGGACATCAGCCAACGCATGGTGACGTCCTCCACTTCACCGCGCCACTGCGCCGACGAGAACGTGTGGTTGGCGGCAGCAATCGCGTGATGCGTAAGCTGACACCGAGCAAGACCCTGCGCAAGATAGCCGGACTCGGCAGCGCGGAGGAATTCCGCTGCCGTGAAGTCGTTACCGGACGTAATCAACAGCACCTGTTTTGCGACACGCGCAAGGCTCACGCCGAGGCGATCTGGCAGGCTGTCGGTCGGGGCCGGCCCCACCGTCCTAGCGCGGCGCGCGTTGCGTACGTTTGCGACGAACTCGCGCAAACGTCCCAGCAGATCCATCTCGCCGCCGAGCAACTTGCGCCAGAAGTCCGCCGACATGAAACGCTTGCCGTAGTAGTTCGACACCAGCGCGGCCGCTTCGCCGGCAACCGTCCGCACCCAGGGATTGAGCATCACCAGCCCGCTGATCGAGGCCTGACCCGCTGCGTAGAAGGCCGACGCTGTCGCACCGTCGCACAGGCCCCATAGAACCACGTGTCTGATAGAGGGAACGCGCTGTCGCAGCGCCGCCACGGCAGCATCAATATCGTCCGAGACCAGCTCGAAATCGCGAGGTTCGCCGCCCGAATCGCCCATCCCGCGGTAATCGAATCGCAGGCACGCAACGCCGCCAAGCGCCAGCGCACGAGCCAACAGAACGAACTGCCGGTGGGAGCCTACGCGCGTCTGCGGCCCGCCGACCACAACCACTACCCCAACGGTGGGCGGGCGCTCGGGCGCGGCAAGAACGGCCGTCATCGGCACGCCCTCGCAGTCAATCACAAAGGCCTGCTCGATCACGCAGCCTCCAGTGAAATCATACGATTCAACATCGAGATCAGTGCAGCAGGGAGCGCCGGTACGCGCTCGCTCTCTTGCGTCTGCCAGAAGGCGGGCCCGGCCAGGGTTTCGGCACAGACTTCCGCTCCATCTGCCCGCAGGCGCTCAACCACGCGCACCGCTGCCGGCGGCAACTCAGCCCCCGCCACGCTGCCGATCTCGATCCAGCCGACGCGCGCCACAGCACCGTGCAACGCAAACTCGCACGCCTCGATCCCTGAGGCGAGGGCTGGTGACAAGCCGTAGCCAGCAATCTCCACCGTTTCGCCGCGGCCAAGCTGTTCACGCAGGCCGCGGGTGTCGATCCGTGCGCTGGCGTCCGAGCCCAGTTCGCTAGCCGCCCCGATGCGCAGAAACTGCGTCAGGGCCAGTTTGCCGGAGGTAACGGGGTTCAACAGCAGCACCGCATCGGGCCGGAGTTCGCCACGAAGTGCATCCGCGATCAGCAATGCGCCGAGCCGCAGGCCGCACATCACCAGCGGCACGTTGCCGGATACCTCGTCACAGAAACGCCGCACGTCAGCAAGCCAGATATCCCAGCTCGCCTCAGAAAAATCGCCCGCGCTGTCTCCCGTGCCGAACACGTCACCAAGCAGCACCCGCCAGCCCGAAGCTGCCGCCGCGCGGGCGCATTCGCTAAGCATGCGGCGCGACTTGTTGGCCTCTTCAGCAAACGGCTGAAGCAACACCAAACAACCGCGGCAAGCGCCCGAGGCCGGCGCAAAATCCAGCACGAAACGCCCGCCACCAGGCCCGGGCAGAAAGCCCGGTCGGCCAAGCAAGGCGGAACGCGATGTCACGACAGTTTGGCGTCGATCAACTTAGCAAGACTGCCGAAGCTCGCGAACGAGGAGCCATCGATCTCGTCGTCATCGAACACCAGCCCGAAGCGCTCCTCGATCGCACCGATCACCCCCACCACGGCCATCGAATCGAGTTCAGGCAGAGCCCCAAGTAAAGGCGTTGCGTCGTCAAACGCCGCGGCGCGGCCCCCCAGGCTCAGCAGCTCATCCAGAATGGCTGCCAGTTCCTTGCGAATATCCAAGAGATTCCCCAAAACCGTGAACAGGCGGGCGCCAAGGACTTAACGGCAACCCGGAATACAAGCCCCGTATTATAGGGATGCGAGGGGTGTGCCCTCGTGACAAACTGCCAGCACAAACCTCCACGATGCCCGTACCGCTCCGCGCACTACCCGTTCCCCGGCTTCCGGTACTCTCCTGGCGCTACTTTCTTGATCGACGCGCCAGCCCTTTGCCCGCCGTCACGGATGCGGGGCCGGTGCTGCCAACCACCAGCGGACGCGCCGCCATTGCGATCGCCCTGAAGGCCCTTGGGTGCGGCCCCGGGCGACGCGTTCTGGTTCCGACGTACCACTGCCCGACCATGGTCGCCCCGATCGTAGCGCTCGGGGGAACGCCGGTGTTCTATCCGATCAATGCGGACGGCAGCGCCAGGCTTGATGCGCTGGAACAATTGCTGAAGGAAGGTGCCACAGCGGTCATCGTGCCACACTACTTCGGCCTGCCCCGGCCGATGCGTGCGATCCGCGCGCTCTGCGATCGCTATCGCGCAGCGCTGATCGAGGATTGCGCGCACGCATTCTTTGGCCGTGTGGATGGTCGCGGCATTGGCGCTTGGGGCGATTTTGCGATCGCCAGCCTGACCAAGTTTTTTCCGGTAACCGAAGGCGGTTGCCTGATCCGGCATCATCCCGAAGCGCGCGACATCAAACTCGGGCAACGCAAGCACACAGTGAATCTCAAGGTGGCGCTCGATGCGCTGGAACTGGGCGTGATGCACCACCGCCTGGCGGGGCTGAACGTGCTGCTGGGTGGCCTCGTCCGCGCCAAGCATCGCCGCAAAGGCGAGCCGACGCAGGCACACCTTGCACCGGTTGCCCCCGTCGATTTGCCCACTGCAACCGCGCGCGCGGAGGCGGATTTCGCCGAGCAGGCACTCCCCTTCCGCAAGATCGCCTCGGCCGCTTGGCGAATCGTCAAGGCGGGGGGTACGGGCCGCATCGTCGCCAGGCGCAAGGCGAATTTCAACAAGCTCGCAAAGGCGCTGGCGCAACTCAAGGGCGCTCACCCCCTCGTCATGCAAGCGGGGGATGACGCAGCACCGTACGTGTTTCCGCTCTGGGTCGATGAGCCCGAGCGGGTTTATCAGGCTGTCCGCCGCAGCGGGGTGCCGGTGTTCCGCTGGGATGATCGTTGGCCCGGCACACCAGAGCTTGCCGACGATGCAGGCGGTGAATGGTCGCGCCATGTATTCCAGATCGGCTGCCATCAGGATTTGAACGCCGCCGAGCTGGCCTGGATCGTTGAGACCCTCAAACAGATCATTGAAGAAGGAGTGACACCTTGCGCAGGGTCCTGATGGTTGCCTATCACTTCCCGCCCCTCGCAGGAAGCAGTGGCATCCAGCGCACGCTTAGATTTGTCCAGCAACTGCCGCAGCAGGGCTGGGAACCGATCGTCCTAACTGCCAACCCGCTTGCCTACGACCAGACGAGCGAGGATCTGCTTGCCGAAGTGCCCGCGCAGACACCCGTTCACCGCGCCTGGGCACTCAATACATCCAAGCACCTTGCGATCGCCGGGCGCTATATGGCCAGCATGGCACGGCCGGACCGCTGGGTGAGCTGGCGACTTGCGGCCGTTCCGCTCGGCATGCACCTGATCCGCAAGTACCGGCCAGAGCTGATCTGGAGTACTTACCCAATCGCGACAGCCCATCTGATTGGCGCGCGACTTGCTGCGCGCAGTGGCATCCCCTGGGTTGCCGACTTCCGTGATCCAATGGCGCAGCACGGCTACCCTGCCGACCCCGAAACATGGCGGCAATTCAAGCAGATCGAGACGGATGCGATCAGGCATGCGGCGCGCTCGGTCTTCACGACACCGGGCGCCGCGGATGAATACCGCCGCCGCTATCCTGAGCACGCCAACAAGATTACGGTGATCGAGAACGGCTACGACGAGTCGAGCTTCAGCGGCGCACCAGGCGCGAGCACCGCGCTGGAACCCGGCAAGTTCACGCTGCTGCACAGCGGCATCGTCTACCCCTCCGAGCGCGATCCGCGCCCGCTGTTTGCAGCGCTGGGGCGCCTGAAGCGCGAAGGCGTGATGCCTGCAGACCAGTGGTCGGTCCGCTTTCGCGCGTCCGACAACGACGAGATGCTGGGCGAACTGGCGCGCAAACACGACATCACCGATCTGATCACGCTGCTCCCGCCGGTGCGATACCGCGACGCGCTTGGCGAAATGCTCGCCGCCGATGGATTGCTGGTGATGCAGGGGCGCGGCTGCAATGCGCAAATCCCCGCAAAGGCCTACGAGTACATCCGAGCAGGACGCCCGATCCTGGGCCTTGCCGACCCCGCCGGCGACACCGCAGGTTTGCTGCGCAGCGCCGGCGTGCAAACGCTGGCAGCGCTTGAGGACGAAGCAGCCGTGGAGGGCGTGGTAAGGCAGTTCTGTGAGCAGTTGCGCAGCGGGCGCACATCGCTGCCCTCAGACACTGTAGCGAGATCCCATTCCAGGGAGGCTCGAACCAGGGAACTGGCGGCACTCTTCGGGCAGATTGCCGGCTGATTGCAGCCGGCAGGTGATTTGTTCCTTGGCCCCACCGCCAACACCCACCTAGGATCACGGGCCTCGCACAGGAGTCTTCGCAAAAATGACAATCGCTTGGTCAGTTCAACCCGCCGATACGTTTCCTGGCCTCAGTGCCGAGTGGGACGAACTGGTGCGGAAGATCGGCGAACTGCCGTTCCTGGAATCGCGCTTCCTGCGCCCATTGGTTGAAGTGTTTGGCAAGGGTCATGAGCGCATCGCCCTCGCCCGCCGTAACGGCATGCTTGTCGCTGCCGCCATTCTTGAGCCGAAAGGATTTGCACAGTGGCAGACCTTTCAGCCCTCTCAGCTGCCGCTTGGTGCGTGGATTGCGCTTCCGGGCGAACCGCTCGGGCTACTGACCAAGACGCTTGCCGCAGCGCTGCCTGGGCTCTGCGTGGGGCTCGGCATCACGCAGCTTGACCCATGCTTCTGCAAGCGCCCGGCTGATGAGCCCAATTTGCGTTCGCTCGATTACATCGATACAGCGTGGGTCGATGTAAAGGGGAGCTTCGCCGACTATTGGAGCCAGCGAGGCAAGAACCTGCGTACCAACGTCAAGAAACAGAAGACGAAACTAGCTGCCGACGGCATCAAAGCGCAGCTCGATATCCTGACGCGACCCGAAGACGTCGCTGCCGCGATCGACGAATACGGCCGCCTGGAGGCCACCGGCTGGAAGGCGGAGACCGGCACTGCGGTCTCTGAGGGCAACGCCCAGGTGCAGTTCTACCGCGCGATGATGGAGCACTTCTGTGAGGCCGGGCGCGGCCAGATCTGGCGTTACCGCTTTGGCGACACGATCGTCGCCATGGATCTCTGCATCAGCGCCGGCAATACGCTGGTGATTCTCAAGACGGCGTTCGACGCGGCACACAAGGCAGTGTCCCCCGCCACGCTGATGCACCACGACGCATTCAATGCGATCTTCGATGCCCAGCAAATCCGCCGCGTCGAGTTCTACGGCCGGGTCATGGAGTGGCATACACGGTGGACGACCGAATCGCGCACGCTGTTTCATGTCACCGCCTTCCGCTGGTCGAGCCTGCATCGCCTGCGCGACTGGGTTGCAGCACGGCGCGCCCCGAATGCGGCCACCGCGCCCGCTGTAACGAGTGAATCGCATGCGTAAGGACGCCGCATCGCGGCTAACACTGGGCCTGAAACTACGTTGGCAGCTGTTCAATGCGCTGACGCGAATCACAGACCGCGCCACCACGCCGTCGGACGTCGTGCCGGCGGACGTTAACGCGAAGCCGTCGCTGTGGATCTTCGTCTCGACCATCGGTGAACTGCACGCCACCGCGCCCTTTCTCAACTCGCTGATCGACAACGCCAGCGCGGAAGGCAAGGAAATCGTCCTGCTTACCGACCGGGACGGCTATGGCGAGTCGTACACAAGCCTCTTCCCGCATGCGCACGTCGTTCGCGTCACCGGCAGTCAGCATCAAGCCAAGGAACTCGCGGCGCACTTTCGCCCCACTCTTTTCGTCATTGCCGAGATCCCGTGCTGGCCATCGGATGCGCCGTGCCGCCTGCCCTTCGGTTTCGTATACGAAGCGAAACGCCTCGGCGCGGGTACCGCACTGATCAACGGCTGGATCTACGGCTACCCGACTTCCTGCCGCGCAGATGCCATCGAACGGCGCCTGTTCCAGCGCGACTGGCTGCGCCTGATCGACGTGGTGTGCGCGCAGAACGAACGTGTGGCTCATGCACTGCGCGACGCTGGTGCACACCTCGTTCACATCACCGGCAACATCAAATTCGACGCACTCGACACCTTGCCGCGTCCGCTCGAAAACACGCGCAGCCCGCGCATGCTGCAAGCGATAAGGTCTTCGGGGCGCCCGACGATCGTCGCCGGCTGCGTGACTGAGGCCGACGAACGCGATCTCGTGCTCGCTGCATTCGAGTCCATCGTCAAGGTGGTGCCGCGTGCGCTGCTGGTGCTCGCCCCGCGCCATCCGGAAAACCCCAGGGTCATGCAGTCACTACGCGAACGTTTGGGCGCTGGCGGGATGAACTTCGTCCTCCGCTCTGAATCCGGCGACCAGGCGCTGCAGGAGGACGTGACCGTACTTGTACTCGACACGATGGGCGAGCTGCGCGACTTCTACGCGGTCGCATCAATCGCCCATGTCGGTCGCGACCACAACATTCTTGAACCACTCGCCTATGCGTGCCCGGTCAGCGTCCGGCCCGCATGGAACAGCACCTATCCAAGTTTCCCGGTGTACGAGTTGACCCGCGACGGCGGTTTGTTGATCGAGTCGGACGATCCGCAGGTGCTTGGCTCCCGCTGGCAAGCGCTTCTCACCGACGCAGCACTTCGCAACGGGCAGACCAAAGGCATTCGCGCGCTGCTCGACCACGCGCAAGGCGCCACCGAGCGGACCTGGTCGGCCCTGCAAGGCATCGCCTCTGCAACACGGGGGCAAGGATGACCACCGTTCGACAGGCGCTCGGCCTTGCGGCAACACAGCGCCTGCTTGCCTTCGCGATCAATCTTGGCACCACCATGACGATCGCCCGGCTCATCACCCCAGCGGAGAGCGGGATCTATTCCCTGGCCGTGGGACTGGTCGCAATCGTCCAGATGTTCCGCGACTTCGGCGTCGGAGAATACTTGGTGCAGGCTCAGGAACTCACCGAGAAAACTATACGCTCGGCTTTCGGCATGTCCCTACTGCTGGCGTGGACCTTGTGCGGGCTGCTGCTTGGAGCCGCCATTCCCGCTGCGCACTTCTACAAAGAAGCGGTGGTCGCAGACGTCGTACGGATTCTTGCGATCAACTTCTTTCTGGTTCCCTTCGGTTACATCACGCACGCTCTGCTTACACGCGAAATGCGCTTCGGCACGATGCTGATCATCCAGACCAGTAGTGCGCTTGTGGGTTCCATCGCGGCGATAGCCTTGGCTTGGTGCGGGTTTGGTGCAATTGGACTAGCGTGGTCACTGGTTGCCGCCATGCTCGCCAACACCCTGATGCTGCTTGCAGTTCGACCGGCGAGCGTGGCATTCAGACCAGATTTCTCCGCATGGCGGAAGATCGGTGGCTTCGGCTTATACAAGACCAGTGGGATGCTGCTGGAACAACTTGCGCGCCGCACGCCGGACTTTGCACTTTCCCGCTCGCTCGGGTTCTCAGCCTCTGGCCTATATAGCCGTGCCAACGGGCTTGCCGATACGTTTGGCGACTTTGTCGTTGGGACGGTTTATCGGGTGGCGCTACCGCAGTTCGCGAAAATCAAGAATGAAGGCGCCGAACTGGGGGCTACCTATATCGAAACCTACCGAATGTTTGCGTGTATTCCCCTGTCGTTCTTTAGTTTCATGGCGATCTACGCAGAACCAGTCATCAACGTACTATTCGGCCACCAATGGCTACCTGCAGCACCTGCGATGTCGCTAATAGCAATCGCGGGATTGCTCTCCACGCCGGTCATGCTGGCGGCACCCGCACTCACGGCCACGGGTTCAATCGACAAACTGTTCCAGGCGCAGTTGGTTGCGAATCCAGTCCAGATTCTCGCCATCTCCATCGCCGCCACGTTCAGCATCGAAGCGGTCGCGATCTGCATGTGTGGAATGAGCGTATTGCGGGTAGTTCTCTACCATCGGCAAGTTAAGCGTGCCCACAACGTGGCGCTATCGGCGGTACTGCATGCGCTCTTGCCAAGTTTGGCGGTTGTGGCGGGAGCACTGCTTTCTCCTGTGCTATTCCTCGAGTGGGCGCGCACTCACAGCCTTCCGGCACTGCTCACGGCCTCCGCAGGCGGCGCCATGTTTGTCGCTGGCTGGTTGGCCTGCCTCTACACTTTCAGGCATCCCTATAGAGCGGAAATCGGCCGCATGTATCGCCAACTCCGCACAAGACGTAGTTGAGTGGATGACTTCGGGGTCCGGCGTGCAATCGACCAACAGAACATTGTTGCTGCTCAATACGGGAGCCGGCGAGAACCTCGGCGACCGTGCGATGCTGATCAACACTGTTCGCCTTCTACGCGAACGGCATCCGGACTGGACGTTACTGGTCAGTTCACGAACGCCAGCCTTCATTGCCGAGGAGTACCGTCTCACCCCGGTTAGCTTCATGATCGATTGCCTGAGTCGGTGGGCCGGCAGGCATCACGGAGCATCCGCTCATAAATGGACAAGCCTGTTCCACGCAACACTGGGTACGATTGAGTTTCTCCTGCTCGCCCTGGTCGCCATAACCTGCCGGGCAATTTCGTATCGCCCTGCAGGCCGTTTCATGGAGGCGGAATTTCTGCGGTCGCTATTGGACACAGACGCAGTCTACTTCGTGGGAGGCGGATACCTGACCGACCAAGGCAAGCTGGAGTGCCGCGCACTACTGACGACTGGCCTGTTGGCCACATGGCTCAGGAAGCCAGTCGTGCTGAGTGGCCAGGGATTGGGGCCATACTCGACGCCTCTCACGCGATGGCTGCTTCGATGCGTCGCGACACGCGCCGCGATGATTGGCCTGCGCGACGCAGGAAAAGGGCAAGCCCTGTTGGCCTCGCTCGGTGTTCCGGTCACTCATGTCGAAACCGTCTGCGACGATGCCCTGACCTTGCCTGTCCGTCACACAGTGGAGGCAGAGCCAAAGACCATCGGCATCCACTGGCGAGTCTCGCCGCACCAAGCGGACACGGCGCGCGTACAACAGACTCTTGAAGAAACGCTAGATAAACTCGCGCGCAACGGCTGGACGATTCTGCTGTTCCAGTTCCACGAGCGCGAAAAGTACGAAGCCGACATCTATACACGCTGGCTCGCATCGGGACGCTGGCCCAAGGCCCGCGTGATCCGGGATCTCGACCCACGCGCGCTGCGTGCAGAAGTTGCTCGCTGCACAGTAGGACTGGGCATGGCGTATCACTTTTCTGTGTTCGCCCTCTCTGCAGCGGTGCCGGTTCTCGGCCTTTGGCACAAACCGTACTACCGCGACAAGATCGCGGGCTTGATGACAGCATTCGAGCACCCGGAATGGGCGCTGGATGACAGAGATATCTCATCCGAACAGCTGTATGCAGTGCTGACACAAATGGCGAGCTCCGACTGCCGCGAAACGCTACACGCCCGCGGGCGCGCATTGGCAGCGACCCACCAAGACTGGCAGAACCGTCTCAACGCCCGTCTCTCTGTCCTGTAGCCGTTACGGCCGTGATGCAACCCCGCTGTGCCAAGCAGCACAAGCGGCGAAGCGCGTGCGCACTAGAATGGCGCCTTGTTCCAGGCGCCCCCGCAGATCATGACGACATTGCTGCACCAACTCCCGTGCCAGTGGTCCGACCGAGCACCCGACAGCCCTGCGCTTGTCTATGCCGGCAAGACACTTTGCTATGGCGAGCTTTCGCAGGAGATCCATCGTTTCGCTCAAGGGATTCTTGAGCTTGGCTTGTCGCGCGGCGAACGGGTGGCGATCTGGCTCGACAAACGACCGGAAACCGTCATCGCCAGTTTCGGCGCCACGGCGGCCGGCGGCGTGTTCGTGCCGATCAATCCGCTGCTCAAGCCCGATCAAGTGGCTTACATCCTGCGGGACTGCAACGTCCGGGTGCTCATCAGCTCGCCAGAGCGGCTGACGCTGCTCGATCCTGTGCTGGCGGAATGCCATGACCTGCGCCATCTGGTCGCAACCGGTACGGCGCCAAGCCTCGCCGCACCCCAAGCGATCACCACTTGGGATGCGCTGGGGCAGGCTGCCAAGCGGGCGGCGCATCGCGTCATCGATAGCGACATGGCAGCAATCCTCTACACCTCGGGCAGTACCGGCCGCCCCAAGGGTGTCGTGCTATCACACCGGAACATGGTCGCTGGCGCCAAGAGCGTTGCAAGTTACTTGCAGAACAACGCCGACGACACCCTGCTTGCCGCACTCCCGCTGTCCTTCGACGCCGGTTTCTCGCAGCTGACGACGGGCTTTTCGGTCGGCGCTCGCGTAGTGCTGCTCAACTATCTGCTGCCTCGCGATGTCATCAAGGCAATGGAGCGCGAACAGGTAACCGGTCTGACGGCGGTGCCACCGCTCTGGATCCAACTGACGCAGGTCGAGTGGCCGGAGGCAATCCGTACCCATCTACGCTACTTCGCCAACACAGGCGGGCGCATGCCGCTTGAAACGCTGAAAGCGCTGCGTCAGCGCGTGCCGGCCGCCAAACCCTTCCTGATGTACGGTCTCACAGAAGCCTTCCGTGCGACTTACCTTCCGCCCGAAGAAGTTGACCGACGGCCCGATTCGATCGGCAAATCCATTCCGAACTCGGAGGTCATGGTCTTGCGCGAGGACGGCAGTCCCTGCGCGCCCCACGAACCGGGCGAGCTGGTGCAGCGCGGCGCCCTTGTCGCAATGGGGTACTGGAACGACGCGGAGAAGACTGCCGAGCGCTTCCGCCCGCTGCCCGGCGGTGCTGCCGGCCGCGAAAGCGGCATCGTGATCCCAGAAATCGCGGTGTTCTCCGGCGACACGGTAAGGATGGACGATGAAGGCTTCCTGTATTTCATCGGACGCCGCGACGAAATGATCAAGACCTCCGGCTACCGCGTCAGCCCAACCGAAGTCGAAGAAGTAATCTACGGCACGCAACTGGTCGGCGAATGCGCCGCCTTTGGCGTGGAACATCCGACGCTGGGTCAAGCGATCGTGCTTGTGGTCAGCCCGCCGGCTGGCCGCAGCCTCGAACATGCCACGCTGCAGGCCGAGTGCCGCTCCCGCTTGCCAGCATGGCAGGTGCCCGCACACATCGTGATCCGTGACGGCGCGCTGCCGCGAAACCCGAACGGCAAGATCGACCGCAAGTCGCTCTCCGCCGAATTCACGAACTTCTTCTCTGACACCACCCAATGAGCGAACTACGCACCCCGCCGCGCCACGCCGACATGAGCCAGTTCGCACAGGATGGCGGCGAGCTGATGGTCGGCGGCCTGCCGCTCAGCCGGCTCGCCGCACGCGTCGGCCAGACGCCCTTCTATGCGTACGACCGCGACTTGCTCGCGCAGCGGATCACGGAACTCCGCAACACGCTGCCAGCGGGAGTCCAGCTTCACTACGCGATGAAGGCCAACCCGATGCCAGCGCTGGTGAGCTTCATTGCGGCGCGAGTCGATGGTCTCGACGTTGCATCCGGGCGCGAGCTTCGCGTGGCGCTGGACAGCGGCATGGACCCGCAGGAGATCAGTTTTGCCGGCCCGGGCAAGAGCCCCGCGGAACTGGAGCAGGCGATCGCCAGCGGCGTGCTGTTGAACATCGAATCTGCGCGCGAAGCAAGGCTGCTGAGCGACATCAGCGAGCGCACCGGCTGGGTGGCCCGTGTTGCGGTGCGCGTAAATCCGGACTTCGAACTCAAGAGCTCCGGCATGAAAATGGGCGGCGGGCCCAAACAGTTCGGCGTCGACGCCGAGAACGTCCCGGCCCTGATCGCCGAGATCGGGCAGCTCGGGCTGCAGTTCGAGGGCTTCCATCTCTACGCGGGTTCGCAGAACCTGCGCGCGGAATCGATCGTCGAAGCACAGCAGAAGAGTTTTGAGCTATGCCTGCGCCTTGCTGAGTCCGCGCCATCCGCCGTGCGGAGTTTCAACCTCGGTGGCGGGTTCGGAATTCCCTACTTCCCTGGTGAACAACGCCTTGACCTCGCGCCGGTCGCCGACAACCTCGCACGGCTTCAGCAAGAGGCAGCGAGCCGGGCGCCAGGTTCTCGCCTCGTCATCGAACTGGGGCGCTACCTCGTTGGCGAGGCGGGCATCTACGTCGCCCGCGTGGTCGAACGCAAACTGTCGCGCGGCCACGTGTTCCTGGTGACGGACGGCGGCATGCATCATCACCTCGCAGCGTCCGGCAACTTCGGTCAGGTCATTCGCAAGAACTATCCGGTTGCGATCGGGAACCGCATGGGCTCAAGCGACACCGAGAATGTGTCGGTCGTCGGCCCGCTCTGCACCCCGCTCGATCTGCTCGCGGACAAGATGGATTTGCCGCGCGCGCAGGAAGGAGATCTTGTCGTCGTCTTCCAATCCGGTGCATACGGTTTCACGGCCAGTCCCCGCGATTTCCTGTCTCACCCGCAGCCGCTCGAGGTGCTGGTATGACAGCGCGCCTCAACCGCCTGATCTGCCGCTTCGACCCGTCGCAGCTTGATACGAGCGTCAGCTTCCCAGCGCCCATCGGCGATTCCGTCGAAATCGAGTTACCGGGTCTGTCGCTTCGCGCGGCGGGGCCCGACGTCCGTATCGGCGCCACACAGCGGCAACTGCTGGTTCAGATTGGCCGCCCCGCGCTGCGCAACGCAGCCCTGGCCGCTGACAGCGCGAAAGCAGGCCCGAGCGCCTTGCTCGCCCCCCTGCTCAACGACGCGAGCGCGTTGGCCGATGAGCTTCAGGGGCGTTTCGCGCTGCTGTGGATCGACCTTGACCGCGCTCAGCTCGGCTGCCTCAATGACCGCTTTTCGACTCACACGCTTTGCTGGGCCGCCGAAGGGCCCGCGCTGGCGCTGGCGTCGCGGGCGGACTGGGTACCACTTGCAGATCGACAGATCGACCCGCAGGCGATCTTCGACTATCTGTACTTCCACGTCATCCCGGCGCCACGCACCATCTTCCGCCGCGTTTCGCGTCTTGAACCAGGGCACCGACTCGATTGCGGCCGCAACGGGGTTCGAAACGACCAATGGTGGCAGCCGCAGTTCACGCAAACCCCGGTCGACGATGTCGGCGCGCTCAAAGCGCGCTTTGTCGGCGCGATCCGCGGCGCGGTGGCGCGGGAATCCGCCAATTCGGGCCGCGTGGCCGCGTTTCTCTCCGGCGGCACCGACAGCTCGACCGTGGTCGGCATGCTGCGCGAGGTGAGCGGAAACCAGCCACGCGGCTACTCGATCGGCTTCGACACTGCCGGTTACGACGAAATGGAATACGCGCGAATTGCCGCCAAGGCTTATGGCGTCGACCACCGCGAGTACTACATCACCGCGCAGGATCTCGTCAGCCACATTCCCGCCGTCGCCGCGAGCTACGACCAGCCCTTCGGCAACTCTTCCGCGCTGCCTGCCTATTGCCTCGGGCTAATGGCGCGCGAAGACGGCTACGACAAACTGCTGGCCGGCGACGGGGGGGACGAACTCTTCGGTGGTAACGCCCGCTACGCAAAACAGAAGGTGTTCGAGCTTTACCAGGCTATCCCCACGGCAATCCGGAGTGCGTTGATCGAGCCCATCGCAGGGGCCGACTGGGCCAAGCGTGTACCGGTGCTGAGCAAGGCATGCAGCTATGTCGAACAAGCCCGCATGTCGCCACTCGCACGAACCGAGCAGTACAACCTGCTGCAACGCCTTGGCCAAGACTCCGTTTTGGGGCAGGCGTTCCGCCGTCTGGCCGACACCGAAGCACCGCTGCAGTTGCGTCGCCGTGTATGGGACGGCGTACGTGCTGACACCGTGCTGGACCATGAGCTGGGATTTGACTGGCGTTTCACGTTGGCGGACAACGATCTTCCGAAGGTCATCGGCACGACCTCGCTGGCGGGTCTGGATGTCGGGTTCCCGCTACTCAGCGAAGAACTGATCGCGATCGCCCTGGCGCTGCCGGATGCAATGAAGCTAAAGGGCTTCAAGCTGCGCTGGTTCTTCAAGGAAGCGCTGCGAGGCTTCCTGCCGGACGAGATCCTGGCGAAGAAGAAGCACGGTTTCGGCTTGCCCTTCGGGCACTGGGCACTGACGGACCCGGCCCTGAGCGCGCTATCGCGCGACTCGGTACAGGGGCTGGCCGAGCGCGGCATCCTGCAGGCAGCGTTCGTCGACGCGCTGTTCAGCAAATTGCTGCCAGCACACCCCGGCTATTACGGCGAGATGGTATGGATCGGCATGATGCTCGAACAGTGGCTGCGCGCCAACGCGCCGGATACCCGCTTCTAGGCGATCAGACGAGGGCCTCGCGCAAGGGTTGCGCGAGGTTCTGCGCCATGCGGATGCCAAAGCGAAGGCGGTCTGCATCCCACGGCGTGAAGCGGCGTAGCTGGAACACATCGTCCCCTTGCGCCGAAGCGCCCCATGCAGTGGAGACCGCTGCATCAAAGCCAAGCTGGCGCACCAGCGCAACATGCTCTGGCAAATAATCGCGCCCCGGTTTGCCGTTCGGATAAGCGAATAAGGGGACGCGTGCATCGATTATTCGTTCCAGCGCAACGCGCCCGGCGTTGATCTCGTCTCGCGCATGGGCGAGCGGGATTCTTGCCAGGATCGGATGGCTGACCGTGTGTGCACCGATCGCGAAGCCGAGCTTGTGCAATTGCACAAGCTGCCCACTGCTCATCATCAGGTCAGTCGGCAGGGTCGTGTGTGCTGCCCGCGCCACATCGATGACCGCTTGCTCGCGCTCGATTGGTTCGAGGTACTTGATCTGATCGATCAGCCGCAGCGCCGCGGTCTCCCGAGCGCGCCAATCGTTCAAAGGAAAGCGCCCCCACTGAGGGGTATCCAGCACATCCAGCGGCGAGCGCCGCACGGCTTCGATCAGCCCGTCGTTCCACATGCGGCCGCCATCGAGATAACCGGACGCAACGAAAAAGGTCGCATGCAGCCCGGCCGCCTGCAGGATCGGCGCTGCAACGGTCAAGTTGTCGGCATAACCATCGTCGAAGGTGATCGCCGCCGCCCGGGCGGGCAAGGAGCCATCCGAAAGTCGCCTTACCGCCTCGTCCAGCGGCAACACGTTGAACCAGCGCCGGATCCAGCCCAGGGTGCGCACAAAACGTTCCGCGTGCAGTTCGCCAGGGAACATCGGATCCTGTTTCGGCGCCACCCGGTGCCAGATGAATACCGACAGACGGGCACGCGAACCCTGCGGCGAAAGAATGCTCAAACCGGTGCGGATCATGTTGCAGCTTCGACTTGCTTGGTGCGTCCGGCGCGGCTCGGCGGAGTGTCGACAGGATCGGTCAGCCAGCCACGTTCGGCAACCCAACGGCGGGTCAGCGCCGTCAGCACCAACAGGTTATAGGGAAGGTCGAAGTACGCCAGGCTCAGGAAGGCGCCGCCGACCAGATAGCCGACGAGGGCAACCTGGCACATCGAACCCAAGTCGCGCGCCCAGCGTGCTTCCGGTACATCCTTGGTGTGCTTGCGCAGCCATGCACCATCGCGCCACACCAGAAACCACAACAGCAGGAACAACGCGAGGCCGACGAAGCCATGCTCGCCAAGCACCTGGAAGTAAATACTGTGTGCCGCGTGAACATCGGTCGGATCAGGCGCGTACTGCTGGAATACGATCAGCGAATAGATCTGGAATCCGCCGCCGAAGAAGCGGTCACTGGCGAGGTTCCAGGCCATCCACCACGCGTTGATCCGCCCCATTGCGGACGCGTCCTGCTGATACTCGCCGATCGTATGCATGCGCGAGCTCCACTGCTCGGGCATGAACGCAATCAAGCCCACAGCCGCCACGATCATGACGATGCCGCCAGCCAGTTTGTTCGGGCTGCGCAGCCACAGGAAGCCAGCCATTGCGGCGATCGCCAGCAGTGCGCCACGCGAATGGCTCCCAACTGCAGCCGCAGCCGTCAGCAACATGGCCAGCGTGAAGGCATGCCGCTGCCACTTCTTTTCGGGTGCCAGCTGCAACTGCAGGTAGCGCATCAGCGGAATCGTGATGATCATCGCCAGCGCGATTTCGTTGTTACCTTCAATGAACGACTCCGCCGGGCCCCACACGCGGAAGTTGCCGCCGGTAGCGATCGTGAACAGGCCACCCTTGACGCCGAAGAAACCAATCGACAACACGATCGCCCAGGTCAGCCACTGGATTTGAGCGCGGGTGCGCAGCAGCATCAATGCAACGAGGATCATGAAATCGATCTTCATGACCCGGGTGAACATCTCCCAGCTCTTGTCTTCGAAGATCGAGAACGGATAGGTGATGCACATCCAGAGCATGAAAACCAGCAACACCACCACCGAGGGGGACACAAACGGCTGACGTTTGTCCCGCGTCAGCACCAGCCCGATTAGCGTACAGCCCGCCATCAGCGCGGCAACCGGCAGATCCTCTAGACGCCAAGTCAGGCGGTGAGGATTCATGATCGAGATCCAGGTCCACCCCATCACCCCGATCCACGGGCGACGAAGCGCCATCAATGCGAGCGCCAGTATCGGAAGCAGGATGAAGATGTCACGCATTATCGGATCTCATGCCGCCGCACCAGTGATGCGGGAAAACAGCTCCAGTTGAGCCTGTGAGGTCGGCTCCCAGCCAAAGTTCTCAGCATAGCGACGCACCGCTGTACGATCCGGCAAACGCGCGAAGAGCCGCCGTACCGCCTGCGCAATGGCCGCTGCATCGCGGCTGTCGACCAGCTCGCCGGCCTCAGGCGAAGCAACCACCTCAGGCGTGCCCCAGATCCGCGTCGCAACCACCGGCGTACCGCAGGCCATGCTTTCGAGCAGGACGTTCGCCCAACCCTCACGGCTTGAAGCCAGCACAAGTGCATCGGCTGCGCTGTACCAGTCGGCGAGCGCGGTGTTCGGCTGCGCACCGGCGAAAATCACCCGCCCCTGGCGCCCAGGCTTGGCGGCGGCATCGCGCAGACGTTCCCGCTCCTCACCATCACCCACGATCACGAGATTCACATCCGGCAAGTGATCCAGCGCCTCGATCACCAGATGATGCCCCTTGCGTTCGACCAGATGCCCGACCGACACCAACAGCCGCCCGTTCACCGGCAAGCCAAGCCGAGCCCGGCACTCTGCCTGCGGCCGTGGAGAGAAGCGCTGAAGGTCGACGCCGTTGCGCATCACATGGAGGCGGTCATCCGCAGCACCCATCTCGCGCAGCACATCGAGCAAGGCGCTGCAGACGCCGATCGACCCTGCCGCCTGCGCAGCCGCCCACCGGATCATGCGCCGCGGTAACGGATAGGCCGGGATCAGGTTCAAGTCAGTGCCGCGCGCAGTGATGACGAAAGGTTTCTTGAACCAGCCCGCCAGCATTGCCGCCGCCACCCCGTCAGGATAGTAGTAGTGCGCATCAATCAGATCGAAATCAAAGCCCTCGCGTAGCAGGCGCGCGACCGTGGCGCGCGCCCCCAAGGCTAGGGTCAGCGGTGCAACCGTCATGCCCACCTTCGGCGGAAGCAGGTAGCGCGGATGCCAGATCTCGACACCGTCGCGCTTCTCGAATGCAGGGGTAGCCGCCATGCGCGCCCAGTCGCCGAAGCGCTCCGCACGCGAGGGAAACCACGGCACCGGCGCGACAACGCGGGTTTCGACCTTGCCCGTCTTGAGCAGCTCGCGCAGCCGCGTTTCGACGAACACTCCATGCGTAGGCCGTGCCGCGCTGGGGTACAGCGTCGAGAACAGCAGGGTGCGGATCGGTCGGGTCACGCGCAGACAGGCCCCGCGACGAGCCGACTGTAGATCGCACGATAGCGGCCAACGCTGTTCCGCCACGTACGCTCGTTCTCGACAAATTGCCGCCCCGCCGCCCGCAATGCCGGCCAGCGCTCCGGCGACGCGAGCAAACGCGATACCGCATCGGCGAGCGCAACCGCATTGCCAGCGCGGAACAGAACGCCGGTTTCGCCGTCACGAATGAGTTCGCGATGCCCGCCAACGTCGGAGGCCACAAAAACGCGTTGCTGCGCCATCGCCTCAAGTGGCTTCAGCGGCGTAACCAGTTCAGTCAAGCGCATCGGGTGGCGCGGGTACACCAACACATCCACAAGATCGTAGTAACGGCCAACATCCGCATGCGGCACCCGACCGGTGAAGACAACCTTATCACCCAACCCCAGCGCCTCAGCCTGTCGTTTGAGGGCCCCGTCTTGCGGCCCGCCACCAACCAACAGCAGGCGCGCCAGTGGGCGACGAGCGAGGATTTCGGGCATCGCCTCGAGTAACAGATCAAGCCCCTCGTAGGCATAGAAGGAGCCGATGAAGCCCAACACCTCGGCGCCCTCGAGCCCGAGCGATTGTTTCAGCGCCAGATCCGGCGCAGCACCCGCATCAAACGCGTCGGCATCGACCGCGTTGGGAATCACCGTCACACGCTCGGCCGGAATGCCCCGCGCAACGATATCCGCGCGCAGGCCCTCGCAAATGCAGGTCACATGATCAACGCGACGCAGTGCCCAGGTTTCCAATGCGCGAGTCGCACGATAGCGCAGGCTGCCTTCCTGCGTCGTACCGTGATCGACCGCGGCATCCTCCCAGAAGGCACGCACTTCGTAGACCACCGGCAAACCATGCCGGCGCCCCGCGCGGATTGCGGGAATCGCGTTAAGCACCGGCGAATGGGCATGCAGCACTTGTGGTTTGATCCGCACGATCAGCTCATCAATGCGGCGCTCCAACTGGCGCATCAGCTCCAGTTCGCCCAGCAGTGGCTTGCCGGACCACGCCGCGGTGGGCACTGGCGTGCGGAAGAACTGCAAGCCATCCACGGCCTCCTCGGGCGCAGCGCTCGCACCCTGCTTCGGCGAGGTCACATGGAACGTCTCCCAGCCGAGCCGACGCTGCTCGCGCAGGATCGCCGCCGTGCGGAAGGTGTAACCGCTGTGTAGCGGAATCGAGTGGTCGAGAATATGTAGAACGCGCATGTCAGCTTGCCATCCCCAAGGCTGCGGGTTGTACCGCATCACCGGCCACATTACGCAGGAACGCCTCGAACATCAGCAGCGCCCAGATCGAGGCGCTGTAATCCTTCACGCCGGATTGATGATCGCTGACCAGGTGCTGCAGATAGCGCTGGTTGAACAAACCAGTGTCAGCCATCCGTTCGCCAAGCAGGGATTCGCGCACGCGCTCACGCAGCGGGCCGCGGAACCAGCGCGCGAGCGGCACGGCGAAGCCCATCTTGGGGCGATACAGCACATCAGCCGGCAGGTAGGGTTCCATCGCCTTTTTGAAGATGAACTTGCCTTCCATACCGCGCAATTTCAGGTCCGAAGGCAGGGTCGCCAGCCATTCAACCAGCTTGTGATCCATCAACGGCTCGCGCACTTCGAGCGAATGCGCCATCGAAGCCCGGTCGACCTTAGTGTTGATGTCGCCGACCAGATAGGTCTTCAGGTCAAGATACTGAATCAGTGCCAGCGGGTCGTCGGTGCCGGCGTGGCGAGCGTGACGATGGAAAACCTCAACAGCGGAGTAGCCACCGAGCCGCGCACGGAACGCACTGCTGTAGAGCGCCTGCCGCTGGTTGTCGCGCAGGACGGACATGGTATGAAAGTAGGCCTCGACCGAATCGCGCGCGAGCGCCTCGAAAGTCGTCTTCGCGCGAAACACCCGCGGCGCCCAGTCGGCTTTGGGATATAGCCTGCTCAGCAACCCGAACACCGGCTTGCGCACGCCCAGCGGCAGCGCGGTGCGCATGCGTTCCTCCATCACATGCAGCCGGTGCCGCCGATAGCCGCCGAGGCTCTCGTCGCCGCCATCGCCAGACAAGGCCACGGTCACCCGCTGGCGAGCGAGTTGGCAGACGCGGTAGGTCGGAATGGCCGAACTGTCGGCGTACGGTTCGTCATAAAGGCGAGCAAGTTCATCGATTAAGTCGAAGTCGTCACTCGCCACCGTTTCGACGTGGTGGTTGGTGGCATAGCGGCGCGCCACCATCGCGGCGAATTCGGATTCGTTGAATGCTGGATCGTCAAACGCGATCGAACAGGTGTTGACCGGCTCGGACGACAGATGCGCCATGGTTGCCACGACGGCACTCGAATCAACGCCGCCCGACAGGAAGGCGCCGAGCGGTACGTCGGCAATCATGCGCAAACGCACCGACTCGCGCAGGCGCGCAACCAGCTCTTCTGACGCGGCCTCAACGCTCATGCGGTTGTCGCAGGTGAAGCGGACATCCCAGTACGGGGCTGGTCGGCATTGGGTATCGCCACGGCGCAGCACGAAAGACTCACCCGGCGGCAGCTTGAACGCACCGCGGAAGATACAGCGCGGCTCTGGCACATAGCCGAGCGCGAAGTAGTCTTCGACGCACTCGGGCTCTATCTCGCGCGGGAAGCGCGGATGCGCGAGCAAGGCCTTGAGCTCAGAGCCAAACAGGAACATGCCATCGTCGAGCAGCGCGTAAAACAGCGGCTTAACGCCCAGGCGATCGCGCGCCACGAACAGGGTTTCGCGTTTGCGGTCCCACAGCACGAATGCAAACATGCCGCGGAAACGTGCGACACAGGCTTCGCCCCAGGCCTCCCACGCGTGCACGATCACTTCGGTATCGCTGTGCGTGCGGAACGTGTGGCCAAGCGCCTTGAGCTCGGGCACCAGTTCCTGGAAGTTGTAGATCTCGCCGTTAAACACGACGATCACCGAGCCATCCTCGTTGCTCAGCGGCTGCTGCCCCATTGCCGGATCGATCACCGACAGGCGACGGTGCGCAAACGCAACGCCAGGCTCGAAGTGGAAGCCGGTTTCATCCGGGCCGCGGTGGCGCTGCACGTCCGCCATGCGCTCCACGATGTCGCGCGGCAGCTCACGTCGCCCCCGCGTATCAAACATGCCGGCAATACCGCACATACTCGCGCTACCTCATTCTTCCGCGCCCACAGGCGCACTCGATTGACGATTCAGGCGCGTCGGGTTGAGCCTTCGAGCGCACGCGAATACAGATTTCCATAGCGGGCCACCATGGCATCAAGGCTGAACTCGGCCTCGATACGCTGACGTGCGGCATGTCCAAACGCGGCGATGCGGGCCGGATCTCGCGCAAGCCCGGCCAGCGCAGCCGCGAGCCGCTGAGGGTCGGAGGCCGGAACGAGGGTGCCCGTTTCGCCTTCACAGACCAGCTCGGGCGTTCCGCCAACGGCGGTGGCGACCACGGGAAGCCCACTCGCCATCGCCTCGAGCACCGTATTCGAGATGCCCTCCGCAATCGACGGCAAGGTGAAGATGTCGAGACTCCGCATCACATCCGGCACATCGGCCCGCTCACCCGCCAGCCACACTTTCGATACAAGCCCCGCATCGCGGACCGCCGATTCGATCGCGCCGCGCATCCCGCCCTCGCCGACGATGACCAATCTCAGGTTCGGCAGCTGGCCCGCGATGAGCGAGAAAGCCTTCACCAGACCAAGCTGGTCCTTGACCGCCTGGAGCCTGCCCACCGTGCCAACGACACACAGCGCAGGGTCGTTGAACGGAGACCCCTCAAGCGAGTTTCGCCCCCGTTCGGCCGGATGGAATCGCGCCGCATCGACACCGTTACAGAACAGGCTCACGCGCCGATTGGCGATGCCTACGCGCGCGGTGAGATAGTTCTCCAGCTCGCGCGACAGCGCAATGTACTGCGTCACGAAGGGGCTGTAGGCACGCCGCACCCAGCGCGGCTTTGCACGATCGCCGTGCGGATCATCCACGTCGCGGCCGTGTTCACCATGGATTCGCACCGGAACACCTGCCGCCCACGCCGGCACCACCATTTCCAGTGCGGCCAGATTGCGTGTGTGGACGATGGCAGGCCGCAGCACGCGCAAGGTCCGGAACATTTGCGGAAACAGCGCTGCACCGGGGCCGGGCTTCTTGTGCAGTTCGACGACTTGCAGATCGGGGCGCGCGATCCGCGCGACGAATGCGGGATCGACGTCTGTCAGCGAAACGATGGCATGGCGAAACTGATTTGCAGGCAAACGGTTGATCAGGTTGACCATCCCGTTCTCCAGCCCGCCGACGCGAAAGCTGAAGACGATATGTGCGATCAGCGGTGGCATCAGTTGCGCGGAGTGGCGCGCAGCACGCGCTCGATTTCGGCCTGGTGAGCCAGCACGAAACGTTCGACCAGCGCGCGCGGGTCCGTCGCCCCATCGCCCCTTCGCGCAACGACAATCACTGCCGCCGAGTCGTCCGGCCGATGCGCAAAGCGATCGGCCACGAGGGCCAACTTCGCGCGCTTGGGGTCGGCCGTCACGCTGTCGCCGAGCCAGAGCCAGGACCACACATCGACGCGATCCGGTTCGCCGAGCAATTGCGTGCGTAACAGCTCATAGCCGTTCGAGAAGCGATCAAGCTGCTCGCCGCCGTAACGCCAGCGCTTGTCTTCAGCGGTGACGAAGCGATTGTCCCACTGCACCAGTTCATGCCCCGGCGTCTGGCTCGCGTAATAGGCGATGAAGAGTGTCACCGTACCGGCGCCCTGGCGGTAGGTCCGCACGAGACGCGCGCGGTCGCCAACATAGGTCGGTTGCCAGCCGGCAACCGGCGCTTCTGTGGTCGCCACCCAGCCCGCAGCTGGATGAGGCGCCTCGAGCGTGTAGACCGCAGCGCCCGGTGTGGCCGCCAGCCAGGCTTCGAGCGGGCGCCAGACCAGCAGAACCATGAGCATGGCGACGCAGCAGCCCAACAGTTTCGGTAGCGACGCGGCGTCAGCGCCTCGCACGGCTTCGTTCGACGAAGGAACGTCCGCCTCAGGCGCATCGCCCTCGCGCCAGAACGAGCCGACCCAGAACAAGGCAACGATGACCACACCAAAGAACAGCCATCCATAGATCAGGTGGTCAACGCCCGTCGCGATCTTGTTGCCCGAGAGATGGCCCAGCATGACGATCAGGTAGGCGCGCAGCCAGTTTGCAACCAGGGGTACCGCAGTCGCAGCGAGGATGAACAGCAGGCGCCGACGCAACGACCTGTAGTTGAGCCATGCGAACAGTACGCCAACCATGATCGACGCGATCAGATAGCGAATCCCGCTGCAGGCCTCAACGACGGACCAGGCACCGCTCGGAATCACGAAACTGTTGCCTTCCCGGAATACCGGCACACCAGTCACACGCAAGGCGGCGACCGTGAAGTCGGCGGTGTGATTCATCAGCGTAGGGATCAGGAACTCGCCGAACGGAACACCGAAGAACAGGAAAGCGAGCGGAAAGATCGCAGTCCATGTCAGCGCATGTCCCCACACAAACCAGACGGCGCAACAGACCATCGCCACCAGCGCAAAATGCGTCACCGCAGCAACACTTGCGCTCTCGCCGACCAGCCAGACGAAACCGGCGATTGCCAGTGCGAGCAGCGCAAGCGGCGCCGGCCGCAAGGGCTGGCTAACCATGTCGTCGCGCATGCCCCACAGCAGCCAGACCGAAATCGGTAGCACCACAAGTCCGTGGGCGAAAGTCTCGGAACGCCACCAGATCGACGCCATCTCGACTGCCGTCGGCCAAAAGACCGCCACCACGAGCAGAAAGGCGGCAAGACCCGACCCAATGATCCTGAGCCCCTGCGTTTTTTCAGAGTCGTTCGCCAAAGCCGCTGCGCTCATGCCTGTGACGCTCCCAGCATGAAGACGTCAAGTTGTGCGAGATGCGCATCCCAGCTGTAGTGATCGAGCACACAGCGGCGCGCGGCCGTACCGATTTGATGGGCGCGGTCAGCATCTGCCAACAGCGACTTGATCGCATCGACGTACTCCGACCCCGTCCTGGCGATCAAAAAATCCTGCCCGTCCACGGCGTTGATCCCGGTCGCGGCATCGTTGGACACAATAACCGGCCGCCCCATCGCCATTGCCTCGAGCACTTTGTTCTGCACGCCCCGCGCAACCCTCAGCGGCGCAACAACGGCCGCCGCATCTCGCAAATACGGGCGAACATCCGGCACCGTGCCAGTAACATGAATCCGCGCATCGGCCGCCAGCGCCTGCACTTCAGGGGATGGGTTCATGCCAACAATCCAGAACTGGGCCCGCCTATCCATTGCAGCAACTGCAGGCCAAGCTTCGCGCACAAACCAGCGGACAGCATCGATGTTCGGCCAGTAATCCATCGCACCGGTGAACACGATATTCGGTCCGGATTCTGGATACGGCGACTGCAAATCGTGGTCCGGTGAAAAGTAAGCGGCGTTGACGCCATTGCTGACAGCAAGCACCCGAGCCGCCACCTCCGGCGCCTGGGCACGGAACAGGTCGGCCTCCGCCTCAGAGACAAACGTCACCGCTCGCGCCACTTCCGCTGCATGGCGCTCGTACGCAAGTAATTTGCGCCCCTCGCGACGATACAGCCAAGCCATCGGCCCGCGGTGCGCCTCCGCGTACTGCGTCCATTTTGCCGAGTCGACGTCGCAGTAGTCCGCAAGGGTGTTGAGCCCCGGTACAGCTTCGATGTACTGCATCATCGCCGAGCAGAACACCGCAGCATCACGAATCCTGTGCTCGGCAACTGTTGCTTTCACCCAACTCAGCATCGACGACTGACGGTAGTACGCAAGTGTCAGCGCCTCCCCCGTTACGAGCCCACGCAGGCTCGCGATCCGTGCCCACCGTCGAGAGATGGGTTCGCAGTGCACGCCTTCACACCATTCGGACAGCGCAGCAACATTCTGCGCATCGGCCGGGTCATCAATGAAGGCACCCAGGTAGACCCGATAGTGTTGGGCGAAGTATTTCAGCAGATTGAACGATCGGACCTTATCCCCCTTGTTGGGTGGATACGGGATCCGGTGCACAAGATAGAGCAGTGGCGGTTTCTGCATCGATGCCCGTCAGCCGAGGTTACGGACAATCATCGGCCCGAGCCGATTGGCCACTGCCAATGGCAAACGCTGCCAGAGCGCAATGAACGCGCGGTACTTCGGGTTCATCGGATTGTTTTGCGGAATGCTGTCACGCTTGAACAAGCGATATTCATAGGCCAGCGGGGTCGGCTCGAAACCCCAGTTCTTCTTGAACGCATAGGGCCCGGTGCCAACCTTGCTGCGGCCGTAGTCGAACACTTTGCACTCGCGTTCGAGTGCGCGTTGCATCAGTGACCAGTATTTAAAATCGTTCGCCGCCAGATCGCGCGCAGCCGGCAGATCGCCTGCGTAGTACGGCAGGATCTCGTCGCGGAAGTAGAAGCTCAGCACGCTCGACAGCGACGCCCCGTCTGCCGTCGTCACGGTCATGACTTCGCAATCTTCGCCGAATGCGTCCATCAGCGCGGCAAACCAGCGGCGTGACATTGCTGGCGTGCCGTGACGACGGACGTTATCGGCATACACCGAGAAAAAGCGATCCACGTCGGCGTCACGGCTTGCGATCAAGCCATTCTTGATGCCTTTCCGCACCATCGCTCGCTGCTTACGCGGAATCGCCGCCATGTTGGCCTCTTCATCCGCCTCCAGCCGTTTGCGGAAGGTCACATACAGATCCTGGTTGGGCCAGTCGGTATGGCGCGGGAGCACGTTGCGGTACTCGAGATGCGCGACACCCAGACGCTGCGCAATGCGATCGGCCTCCAATTCAAGTGCCGCTATCGCTGCGGGGTCTTCACTCGCAACACCGCCGTAAACACAGAACGGAAGCGACGCCAGGGAATGACCGAACAGTCGGCTCTTCACCTCTGCAAGCGGCAGCACGCCAACAATCTCGCCGCCGCGCTCGGCCATAAGGAAGTAGGTGTCGTGCCCTTGATGCGTCTCGATCAGCCCTTGCCACGAAGACAGGTGAAAGAAACTCCCTGACGGACAGGTGCGTACAAAGGCGTCCCAACGCGCACGATCCGTTGACTCCAGTCGCCGAACGACGACCGGCTGAGCCACAAAGTCTCTCATCATCGATCAGGCCTTGGGCAAGAACACTTGATCAGCGCGATCCCAGTTGAAATCGCCCAGCAATCGGCGCAGCCGACCTTCCATGTGTTCGAGGTTCACGTAATGACGGAACTTCGTCCGCGCATCGGCCGCGTCAACGCGTGGCTGGGCGGGATCAATCTCCCAAGGATGGAAGTAGAAGATCGCGGAACGCTTGTCCAGACTGTTTACCCGCCGCAAGGACCAGCGCGATACGGGATACGGCAGCAGCCGGAAATACCCACCGCCGCCCGCAGGCCAGTTACGCCCCGCCCATCGCACCGTGGTCACCGGAATCTCAAGCAAGCCATTCGTCAGGTAGTACGGAAACCGCGGCGAGTCTGGCATGCCGTAGTGGTCGTGCGCGATCGGGTAGACGCTGGAGCTGTAGACGTACCCCGTCTCCCGCAAAACATCATGCGCCCACAGATTCTTCGCACCCACCGAAAAACTCGGCGCGCGGTAGCCGCGAATCTCGACCCCTGAGATGTCTTCAAGCACGGCCTTGGCCAGCGATACATCCGCGCGAAAGCCTTCCGGCGTCTGCGCACTCGCGCGCTCATGGCCATAACCATGGCTGGCAAGTTCATGCCCCTCCATGACAATCAAACGCACCAGCTTCGGATACCGTTCGGCCACCCACCCGAGCGTGAAGAACGTCGCCTTCGCGCCGTACTCATGCAACAGGCTGAGTATCCGATCAACATTCGCCTCAACCCGGCACGGCACCTCATCCCACTGCGCGCGAGGGAAGTGCGACGCCAACGCGGAAACCTGGAAGTAGTCTTCGACGTCGATTGTCAGCGCGTTCTTCACTGCGGACTTCATCGCAGCCCCGTCATTCGCCACGAGCAACAAGCCATGCATGCAGATGCGCCGCGATGCGCTCTGCGGCGCGGCCATCCCACAAGGCCGGAGAACGCCCGGCCTTGCCGCCGCCACCCAGGATCTGGTCCAGCGCGTGGATGATCGCAGCGTGGTCGCGCCCCACCAGTGTGTTGGTGCCCTCGTCGACCGTGATCGGGCGTTCGGTGTTCTCGCGCAAAGTCAGGCAGGGCACACCGAGCGCGGTGGTCTCTTCCTGAATGCCACCTGAATCCGTCATCACAACCCGCGCCGCCGACATCAAGCCCAGCATTTCGAGATAGCCCTGCGGGGGCAACTGCACAATGCGCGCGGCGGCAAGACGACCAAACAATCCAAAGCGTTCCAGATTGCTGCGGGTGCGCGGATGCACAGCAAACGCGATGGGCAAACGCTCGCTCGCTTCGCACAAGGTATCGACAAGCCCACTCAAGGTGGCCGGATCATCGACGTTGGAGGGACGATGCAAGGTCACGAGCGCAAAGCCGTTCGGCGAGCTCAACGCGTCGCCGGCATGCCCGGCCGATTTGAGAGTCTGCTCGACCGGCACCGCCTGCGCGAGATTCGCCCGCAGCGAATCAATCATCACGTTGCCGACGAACTGGACACGCGACTCGGCAATCCCCTCGCGCGCCAGGTTGGCTGTAGCGCCAGCCTCAGTGGTGTAGAGCAGATCGGCGATCTGGTCGGTCAGCACACGATTGATTTCCTCGGGCATGCCGCGATCGAAACTGCGCAACCCGGCCTCCACGTGGACGACAGGAATGCTCTTCTTCGTCGCGACGAGGGCACAGGCGATAGTCGAGTTCACGTCACCAACCACCAGCACCGCGGAAGCGCCGTGCTCGTCGATGATGGGCTCGAAACGCTTCATGATCTCGGCGGTCTGAACCGCGTGCGACGCTGAACCGACCTCGAGGTTCACATCGGGGTCTGGTAACTTCAGATCACCAAACAGCTTCGCGTTCATCGCATGGTCGTAGTGCTGGCCGGTATGGACAAGCAGATACGGCACGGGCGGTTGGTGCGCCGCGAACGCTTTGACGATCGGGGCCATCTTCATGTAATTGGGGCGTGCGCCCACTACGCAAATCACCGGCTTCATCCGGGCTCCTTCATCCGGCATGCCGCCGTTCCTTGTCCTGGTCATTCGTATCGGCGGCAGCGTTGCCCAGCCCCAGCAGGGCACAAACAACCTGCTCCAGCTGCTCAACCCGCGATTCGATCCGCGAAGCTTGATAACCCGCGGCGACCTCCGCCAGTCGCCGAGCTGCAGCAGGGTCGGCCAACAGGCGTGAAAGCGTCGAACTGTCCAGCCCGGACATCGCAGCCAGCGGTGTTACGGTGCGTTCCGGACCGGCCTCTTCACGCATCTCGGTCACCACGTTGTCGACGTCGCTTGCGCTCACGCCACGCTTTTCCGACAGAAAGCCCGCCAGCAGCACGCGATCGCACAATGTATTGATCCGTCGGGGGATGCCACCCGATGCTGCGTGAATCACATCGAAGGCACTCGCCTCGATCCTTGGATCGCCTTTCCAACCAACACAGCCTAAGCGGTGTTCGACGTACGCACGTGTCTCTGCAAGATCCAGCGGCCCGAGGTGGTACGAGGCGATCACACGCTGCCTCAACTGCTGCATGTGTTCGCTCTGCATGGTCTGGCGAAACTCAGGCTGCCCGACAAGAAAACTCTGCAGCAAAGCATGGTCTTCCAACTGAAAGTTGGAGAGCATGCGGAGCTCTTCGACGGCGCGCGGCGTAAGGTTCTGCGCCTCATCGACAATCAGTAGTGCGCGCTTGCCTGTGGCGGTGAGCTTGACGAGGAACGTCTCAAGCTGCAGCAACAAATCAGCCTTCTCAACGTTCTTGGCGGGCAGGCCGAACGCCGCCGCGACCAGACGAAGGATGTCGTCCGCATCGATCTGCGTACTCACCAGATGGGCCGCGACAACCTTGCTGGAGTCGAGGCGCTGCAGCAGGCTTCGAACGAGCGTCGTTTTGCCGGCACCGACATCGCCGGTAATCACAATGAAGCCCTCGCTCTGATGCAAACCGTACTCAAGATAGGCCATCGCGCGGCGATGACCCCGGCTGCCGTAGTAGAACGACGGATCGGGATTGAGTTGGAACGGCTTAGACGTGAAGCCGTAAAAGGACTCGTACATAGAACCTCAGAAACGCATGCCGAGCGTTGCAGCCACCGAGTTTTCGTCGTAGCTGCTCGCGCCTCGGCTTGCCTGGTATCGGTAGCTCAGCGAACCAATAATGCCTTGCCCAAATGACGTGCTACCGGTCAAGGACGCATCCCGGCGCCTTGTCGTCGTGCTCAGTCCCAAGGTCTCACCGTTCGAACGGCTCGCCCCAAGCAGCGCCGTCAGGTTGCTGATCGGCGTAAGGCGATGGTTGAGGACCAGTGTTCCGCCCATGTCCTCCACAACATCAAAATTCGCCAGCTGATCCCCAGGCACAAGCAGCGCCGGATCGACCAGGCGGCGCCGATCGGTGTAAGTCAAGGACAGCACAGCGCCGTTACGAGCGCCGGTCAGTCCACCGCTCACTTGAGCGCGCTTTTCGAGGTAATAACTACGAGTGACAAACGTGGCGCCGGAGAGAATCTCGTACAGAGACGGCAAACCGCGATCAGCCCATGTCTTCGCTGCGCTCTTGCCGCCGTCCGGCGCTTTGGTACCAGCCTCGGCATAAGCAATCATTAAACCGAGCAGCTGCACGCTACTCAGCGTTGAGGATGTAGTCGTCACATCCCGCACAAAACTGGCCGAGATCGAACTGAGCGGCCCCCGCCAAGTGAACTCGTAGTTGTAGCCATTCCCGAAGAAGCGTTTTTCGGTCATGCCCGCAAGCCGGGTCCGCGGCGACGGCGTCCACTCAAAACCGCCGCCGTAGATCTGCTGTTCTTCGCCACCGAACGCCGCAAAGTTGTTTTTCTCGTAGCCCACATCAGCACGAAGCTTGAACATCGGATCGATTGCGTAAACACCGTAAAGGCGGGTATCCGAGGTTTTGGAATCGTTGGCGGTGTCGTACTTGATCACCGAATGGTTGCCGGTGAGATACCAACCCAGCGGATCTGGGCTGGCACCATTGCCAACAACGAGATTCACATCCTGTCGCAGGTTGTTGTTGAGGAAACTGTTCGATGAGTCACTCAACGTTGCCCGGTAGCGGATTTCACCAGTCTCGCGCGCTCCCCATTGCCAGCGGAAATAAGGGCTCAGCGAGAACATCGTGAGCTGGGTCGTGTTGTTTGGGTTATAGGCCGCGCCGCTGGCCGGTGCGCCCAGCGTCGTAATCTGCTCCTGGCTTGCGCTTGCACTCGCGTCGAGCATTAACTTGCGCTCATATAGATCGACGGTGCCAGTACCGAACATGTTGAGATTCGTTCGATTCAACGAATCCTCGTTCGCATAAACGTTAGCGTTAACACTGGCGCGGAACGAGCCGTACGAACGGCTGGTACGGCCGCTGGTCGCGAATCCCGGCTCCACCCGTAGAGACCAATCTCCGACGTGCTTGCCTTCCGCCGACAAGCGAACGTTATCCGACCAAGTCAGCCCCACGCCAAGCGTCGGTTCGAGCCGCCAGTTGCCGGACGGCCCTTCCGCTGCAAAGCCGGCTGCCTGAGAAGCCGCCCCATTGAAAAGGCCGGTGGACGCGTAGTCCGCCTGAGCCGCAGCAGGAATTACCCCCAAACAGGCAGCCAGGACGCAAACCGGCGATGGCTTACGAACCAGCCTCATTCTTGCCGTAGCCATAACCGTATCCATAGCCGTAGACGCCGTAATGACCGGCCGACGATTGCTGACGCACTTTGTTCAGCAACATCAATTTCACCGGGCACGCCTCCAGCGCCGCCAGCGACTGTTTAACCATCGCGTGGGTGCTGCGTTCGGACTCCACCACCATGATCACCTGCCCCATGTGTGTGGCGAGCGCTCGCGCCTCTGTGGTAACCAGCACAGGGGGCGAGTCAAAAATCACGATCCGATCGGTGTACCGCGTTGCGAGCTCGTCCAGCAGGGTATTCATGGCATCGCTCGCGAGCATTTCAGTTGCTCGGGGTTGAGGACGACCCGCGGGAAGAATTGACAGCTTGGCGATGTTCGTGTGGAGCATTACATCGCCGATCGAAGCCTCGTGGCCTTGAAGCACGTCCATCATCCCAGACGACGCCGGCAACCCCAAGGCGGCCAGCACCGACGGCTTGGAGACGTCTGCGTCAACGAGCAGGACCGTGTGGTCGAGCTCCATCGCCATGGAGATGGCCAGATTGATCGCGGAAAAGCTCTTGCCCTCACCTGGCATCGAACTCGTCACCATGATCAGGTTGCCGTTCTCGATGGGCGCGGCACCCTTACCTTGCGCGTTACGCAAGACCGGCCGTTTGATGATTCGATACTGTTCGGCGATCGGACTGTTTGGCGTCGTCGGCGATACAAAACCGAGCGCAGCAAGCCGATCCAGGTCAATGTGAACCGCACGCCGCTCACGCGTCACATCAGTAGCCGAAGCTACCGACGGTGACGCCTCGACGGAAGCGCGCTGAACTGGCGCAGCGGCGGGCGGCGCATTGGTTTGCGTCGGCGGCACAACGACATCACTTCCGACATCCTGACCCGCACGCTTGAGCTGATCCAGGCGCTCGACTGCTTTTTCAATGATGCTCACAGCCGCCCCCTTATAGAC
>CAMFLH010000004.1 GCA_945957295.1 uncultured Uliginosibacterium sp. | reverse complement strand
AGATTCCTCTACGTCTCGTGGGCTCGGAGATGTGTATAAGAGACAGGCCCAGGCCGCGCTCGCCAGCGGCGAGGTGATGGGTGTCGCGCTGATCCCCGCCGGCCTGAAGGCGGACGTGCAGCGCGGCCAGCGTGCCGAAGTGCAAGTCGCCGGCAACGCCGCCTATGCGCTGATCAACAAGACGGTGCTGAGTGGCTTTGCGGCAGCCGCCGGTACAGTGTCAGCCGGCATCGACGTGCGCCGCTTCGCCAGCCACGGCGCGTCGGCGCAACAGGCACTCGATGCCGCACTGCCGGTGAATTACATCGCCCGGCCGGTGTTCAACGTTGATGAAGGCTACGGCAGTTATGTCGTGCCAGGCGTGGCGCCACTGATCGTGCAGCAGACGCTGGTGATCGGCATGTCGCTACTGCTCGGGCTATGGGCGGAACAGCGGCGCGCCGGGCAAGTACCGCTGCCGACACGCTTGCACACCACTCCATGGGCGGGATTCTTCGGGTTGTGGGCCGCGTTTGCCTTGATCGGTCTGCTCAACGCCTTGTACTTCTTCGGCTTCGTGTTCCATTTTCAGGGCTACCCGCAAGCGCCCCGGCTGGCCGAGATGCTGGCGGTAGCGGCATTGTTCGCGCTGGCCTGTAGCGCCTTCGGCCTCTGTCTCGGGCAGTGTTTCGGCGTGCGTGAGCGGGGCATGCAGTTGCTGCTCTTCTCGTCAATTCCGATGCTGTTCGTGTCCGGCTTCCCGTGGCCTGCCGAATCCTTGCCCGAACCGATCGCGACGCTGCGCTGGCTGCTGCCCTGCACGCCGGGCATCCAGGCCTCGCTGGCGGTGAATCAGCTCGGCGCACCGTTTTCGGCGATATCGACCGAGGTGTGTGCGCTGCTCGCGCACATCGCGGGCTGGGGCGCTGCCGCCGCGTGGCTGTTCCGCCGCCGCTGGGCGCCGCAGTAAGGCCGCTTGCGGCACAATCGCGCTTTGCCCTACTGGCGCCGGCCCGATGCTCGATATCCTTCATTACGCCGTCAAGAACACCGCGCTGATCCTCGCCGCGCTGCTGCCGATCATCAACCCGCCCGGCGGCGCGCCGATCTTCTTACTGCTCACACGCGGCGCATCGGCCGACACGCGGCGCTACCTCGCCCGCCAGGTGGCGTGGAATGCGTCACTGCTGCTGCTCGCTGCGATGTTCATCGGCTCCTACGTGCTGGAGTACTTCGGCATCTCGGCTGCCACGGTGAAGGTGGCCGGCGGCATGCTGGTCGCCTCGATCGGCTGGAAGATGCTGCAAACCGACGACGCCCATCACGACGACGCCAGCTCGCACATCGAATGGACCCGCCCGGTGGCCGAGAGCCGCGCCTTCTATCCGCACACCTTCCCGCTCACGGTCGGCCCCGGCTCAATCGCAGTTGCGCTGACGCTGGGTGCCAGCGTCTACCAGGGCGGCAAGCGCCCGATCGCCGCGCCGCTCGGCGCGCTGCTCGCGGTGCTGATCGTCGCGATCATCATCTACCTCTGCTACGGCTTCGCGGATCGCATCGTCGGCCTGCTCGGCAAGACCGGTACCACCGTGATGCTGCGCCTCACCGCCTTCGTGCTGCTGTGCATCGGCATCGAGATCTTCTGGGGCGGCGCCTCGGATCTGCTGGAGCCGCTGTTCCAGCACCACCGCTGACCGGCGCGCAAAAAACAAAAAAGGACCCGCTGGGTCCTTTTTGTTTTTTTGAACCGCGCTCGCGTGCAGGCTTCAGCGACGCAGGTAGTCGACGAAGTCGAATGGGTGATCGTTGGTCTCATCCGCCGGATGCGTCTCACGGCGAACCTCGGTGAATCCGCCATCGCGCCAGTCGGGGAAATGGGCATCGCCCTCGACCTCGGCCTGCACTTCGGTCAGACACAGCTCGTCCGCAAGCGGGAGCGCCTCGGCGTAAAGCTGCGCGCCGCCGATGACGAAGGCGCGCTCGACCTCGCCACACAGCGCCAACGCTTCGTCCAGCGAATGCACGACCTCGGCCCCTTCGAGCTTCAGATCGCGCTGACGCGTGACGACGATGTTGCGCCGCCCCGGCAGGGGGCGGCCGAGCGAATCCCAGGTCTTGCGGCCCATCACGATCGGGTGGCCAAGCGTGAGTGCCTTGAAACGCTTGAGGTCATCGCGCAGGCGCCACGGCAGCGCGTTGTCACGGCCGATCGTTCCGTTGCGGGCAACTGCGGCAATCAGCGCAAGCTTGGTCATTACACAGCCACCGGAGCGGAAATATGCGGATGCGGGTCGTAGCCTTCGAGCGTGAAGTCCTCGAAACGGAAGGCGAACAGATCCTTCACGTCGGGGTTCAAGCGCATCGTCGGCAACGGTCTCAATTCACGCGAAAGCTGCAGGCGGGTCTGGTCGAGGTGATTCGAGTACAGATGCGCGTCGCCCAGCGTATGCACGAAATCGCCCGGCTCGTAGCCACAGACCTGCGCGATCATCAGCGTGAGGAGCGCGTAACTGGCGATGTTGAACGGCACACCGAGGAAAATGTCAGCGCTGCGCTGATACAGCTGGCACGAAAGCTTGCCGTCCGCCACATAGAACTGGAACAAGGCGTGGCAAGGCGGCAAGGCCATCTTGTCCACTTCGCCCGGGTTCCATGCGCACACCAGATGGCGGCGCGAGTCCGGGTTCTTCTTCAAGCCCTCGACGAGCTGCGTGATCTGGTCGACGGTGCGGCCGTCCGCGGTTTCCCAGCGCCGCCACTGCTTGCCATACACCGGGCCGAGTTCGCCGTTTTCGTCGGCCCACTCATCCCAGATAGAAACCCCGTTGTCCTTGAGGTACCGGATATTCGTGTCGCCCTGCAGGAACCACAGCAGTTCGTGGATGATCGAGCGCAGATGCAGCTTCTTCGTCGTGACGAGCGGAAAGCCCTCGGCCAGATCGAATCGCATCTGCCAGCCGAAGACTGAGAGGGTGCCAGTGCCAGTGCGGTCGGACTTGCGATGACCGCGTTCGAGCACATGGCGCATGAGTTCGTGATACTGCCGCATGGGTAAAGCCCGGCCGAAAAAAGCCGTCATTGTACCGGTGGCGGAGCGTGCAAGCCGGCGCACGAACAAGATAGTGAGCGCGCCGCCCACAGCGTAGAATCGTGACGGAATTCACAGAGACTTGGCATGCTCAAGCTATTCCCTTCCCATCCCGAGCACCCCCTGGCCGACCTGCGGGAATTGCAGCGCGCGGTGACGGAAATCGGCTCGCACACACCCGATGATGCGTTGCGCGAGGCCACGGGCTGGCTGGAAACCGTCGGCGCCCCGGAAGAAGGAAGCGACCCAACTGCCTTGCTGCGCCTGCTGGTCAGCTTCGACGAAGCGATGCAGCCACACGCTCGCGCGCTGGCCGACCGCTATGTCGAGAGCCGCCTCAAGTGGTCGCCCAGCTCCACTGCGCGCTGGCTTGCCACGCGCAGCTTCCTGCGCCTGCTGTGCGAACGTTACGAAGATCTGCTGCGGCTGCTCGGCAAAGGCCGGAAACCCTATGTGCAACTGACGGCCGACGTCGCAGTGCGTTTGTTGCGGGCCGCGAGCGCAGCCCAGCGCTGGGACGCATTGCGCTATGGCCCCTACGATCCCGGCCACTGGCGGCGCTGTGGCCAGGCCTATCTGGCCGCCGCCCAGCACGGCCTGCTCGATCAGCCGGTGCGGCTGCGCAGCAACCGTCAGACCGAAACGACCGCCGCACGTGAGTACCTGCGAACCGTGGCATTCGCCACCGCGGCGATGGACGAACTGGACGAACGCCAGATCCTGCTCGCCGGCCATGTCATCCATTACGTTCTAAGTACCTTGCGGCTGACCGACACGCCCGAGCGGGACAGCGTGTTCTGGGTCGACCCTTCGCTCGGGCAGGCACCGATGCGGATGGCGCGACCGCCCCAGCCCAGCCCGACGGTGCGCTACTTCAGTGGCGGCGCCACGCTGGACACCTTGTTCGAGATGGAACTGCTGGTCCGCGGCGGTACGCTGCCACCAGCGCTCGGCATCGAAGCCGACGACGCACCCTACCTTGCCCCCTTGCTGCGCCACATCGCGCGGCACTGGTCCGAAGAGCCGCCGGTGCGGCGCCACCGGCGCCACGCCCTGCCCGGTCAGCTGCACGTGATCGAAGGGCTTGAGCCGCTAGCCGAGCTGCTGTCCGGCAACGCCAGCGCCCCCATGAGCCAGTGGGAGCAGCGCGACGCCAGCCTGCACGGCATCGGCCTCACGCTGCCCGTCGATGAGCGCAGCCGTCTGCGCGTCGGCGCCCTGCTGGGCCTGCACTCACACGACGGCACCCGCTGGCTGGCCGGCATCGTACGGCGCATGCAGCATCTGTCGGACAACACCCTGCATGTCGGCGTGGAAGTGATGTCGTGGCACCCAATGGCCGCGCACGCCGACGACGGCGCTCAGCATGTGCGCGTGCTGCTGCTCGATCCCCTGCAGCGCGATGCCACGATCCGCCTTGCCGTGCCGCTGCCGGGCGTGAGGCCCGGCGCTCCGCTGTTCCTGCTGGGGCAGAACAAAGCGCTGAAGTTGCTGCCTGGCGAGTTGATCGAACGCGGCGCCGACCACGAAATCCGCAGCTATCAGGTCGCCACACCCTGAGCGGGCGCCAAATCAACTGCTGCAGCAGCAACGGAATATCCCTGCGAGCCCATCGGGTACAATCGCCCACCTTTCAAAAAGCGGTATGGCATGAAAATCACTGCCCTCGACTTCGAGCAACCGATCGCGGAGCTGGAAACCAAGATCGAAGAGTTGCGCTTCGTACAGGACGATTCCGCGGTCGACATCTCCGAGGAAATCGCCCGCCTTGAAGTCAAGCGCCAGGCGCTGACCAAGGACATCTACGCCAAGCTCACGCCTTGGCAGATCGCGATGGTCGCGCGCCACCCCCAGCGCCCCTACACGCTGGACTATGTGCAGCACCTGTTCACCGACTTCAAGGAACTGCACGGCGACCGCAGCTTCGCCGATGACAAGGCCATCGTCGGCGGCATGGCACGCTTCAACGGCACGCCCTGCATGGTGATCGGACACCAGAAGGGCCGCGACACCAAAGAGAAGATTCTTCGCAACTTCGGCATGCCGCGCCCCGAGGGCTATCGCAAGGCCGAGCGCCTGATGCGGCTGGCCGAGAAGTTCGGCCTGCCGATCTTCACCTTCATCGACACGCCGGGCGCCTATCCGGGCATCGATGCGGAAGAGCGCGGCCAGTCCGAAGCGATCGGTCGCAACCTCTACGTGATGACGGAACTGAAGGTGCCGCTGATCGCCACCATCATCGGTGAAGGCGGATCGGGCGGCGCGCTCGCGATCGCGGTCGGCGATCAAGTGATGATGCTGCAGTACTCAACCTATTCGGTGATCTCGCCGGAAGGCTGCGCCTCGATTCTGTGGAAGAGCGCGGACAAGGCATCAGACGCTGCCGAGACCATGGGCATCACCGCATCGCGCCTGAAGTCGCTCGGCCTGATCGACAAGGTGATCAACGAGCCGGTCGGCGGTGCGCATCGCGACCACCGTGCCATGGCGCAAAGCCTCAAGCGCGCACTGGCCGACGCACTGCGCCAGGTGGCCGATCTGCCGACCAACGAACTGCTCGAACAGCGCTATCAGAAGATCATGGGCTACGGCCGCTTCAAGGAGCAGGCGGTTGCCTGATCCAGAGTGGCCCACGGCGCCCGGCCAACCGGGCGCCGTGCCGCTTCTTGAACCACTTGTTGCGCACGTCCAAGCCCGGCTGGCGCGCATCACGCAGCCCGGCCAGACGCTCACCGCCGCGTTCAGCGGCGGTCTTGATTCCACCGTACTCCTGCACCTGCTCGCCCGCGTCGCGCCTGCGCTCGGGCTAACGCTGCGCGCTGCGCATGTGCATCATGGCCTGCAGGCCGGTGCCGACGCCTGGGCCGCCCATTGCGCCGCAGTGTGCGAGACGCTCGCGGTGCCGCTGACCACGCTTCGGGTCAGCGTCGATGTCACACACGGCGGCGGCGTCGAGGCCGCGGCGCGAGACGCCCGCCACAAGGCATTGCGCACCCTCGGCGGCGACTGGCTGGTACTCGCCCACCACCGTGGCGACCAGGCGGAAACCCTGCTGCATCGGCTGAGCCGCGGCTGCGGCGTGCACGGCGCAGCCGCCATGCGCGAAGCGGATCTACGCGGCGGCAGACCCGGCCTGCTGCGCCCGCTGCTCGACACGCCACGATCGGCGCTGCACGCTTGGGCCGAGGCCGCGGATCTAAGCTGGATCGAAGACCCAAGCAACGCCGACACACACTTCAGCCGCAACTTCATTCGCCACGAAGTGCTCGCAACGCTGAACGCCCGCTTTCCCGGCGCCGAGGCTGCTCTTGCCCGCGCCGCGGGGCACTTCGATGAAGCGGCCGGGCTGCTCGACGAACTCGCGAGCATCGACCACACAGCGCTCGCCCGAGAAGGTGGCTTGTCGCGTACGGGACTGCTTGCACTGAGCGATGCCCGGCTGCGCAACCTGCTGCGGTCACGGCTCGCCGCCCACGGCTATGCGGCGCCCGATACCGATCAGCTCACCGAGGCCCTGCGCCAGTTGCGCACCGCCGCGGGGCCCTGGCGCGCAAGGTTTGGCGCCTGGGCTCTGTGCGTCGAGGACGACAGCGTGTGGTTCGAGTGCGCGAGCCTGCCGGCAGCCGGGCCCGATTGCGTCTGGCAGGGCGAAGCCCTGCTTCGCTGGGGCGACGTCGAATTGCACTTCGCGCCGACGCCAAGCAACGGCCTGCAAGTACAACCTGGTTCCCTCATGCTCTCGGCCCGCCGCGGCGGTGAGCGGCTCCGGCCGGATCCGACACGCCCGGCGCGCGATCTCAAAACGCTCGCGCGCAGCGCCGGCATCCCGCCTTGGTGGCGTGCAGCGATGCCCGTGTTCCGTCAAGCCGGAAAAGTGGTTGGCTGGGGCGGAATATGGGACGCAGGTCTGCGTGGCAGTGACGGATGGCACATCACGATTCGTCGCCCCAACGCAAAATTCTGATTCGTCACACCAGCCGGGCAGCCAGGTCTGCGCTACCCGTCTATCATTCACGCTTTTCCGGCCCCCGCCGGCACAACCGACTACACCGAAAGGCCAGGTATCCCGATGGAAACGCGCTACCGGATCACATTCCGGGGTGAGGTGCTCGATGGGCATGTCCGTGAACAGGTCATGCAGATTGCCGCCGAGCGGCTGGGCGCCACAATCGAACAAGCCGGCCTGATGTTCTCCGGGCGTCTCGCGGTGCTAAAAAAGGGGCTCGACCCGGTCAGCGCGCAACGCTATGTCGCGGTGCTCGCACGCATCGGCATGAAAGCCTATGCGGAGCCGATGCCTGAACCAGCAAATGCACCGACTGTCGCGGCGCCCGCAGCACCGCCTCCGGCCGTTGCGACGCCGCCTGCCGCACCCACAACGCCCGCAGCGCAACAAGCCCCCGCGGCCATCGCCAGCGCACCGGCCCCGCAAGCCGCGGATGATGTACTGGCGCCGGTCAGTTTGCCGGAAACACCCGCGCCGTCCTACATGGCCCCGCCGGAGCCGGAACGCAGCGCGGGCCTTGCCGAACCGTTCGACCCCGAACGCACGCATCTGGCCGGCCCGGCCATCGTCGGCGCCACGCAAGCAGGTTTTGAGCGCAGCGAAGGCATTCAGCAGCCCTTCGACGCCCGCCATGTCGATGCCGCCACGCACTCGGTGATGCCGACGATGATCGTGCCGCCTTCGGCGCGCAAGGTCGTGGCACCGCAACCCGAAGTGGCCGAGGCGCTGGCCGACATGCCGACCGATGCAGCCGCCGAACACAGCATGGTGGCGACGTATCTGGAATCGATTCAGTCGCTGACCTCCGAACCGCGCGACGAACCGGCCGACGACGAGACGCCGCCGACGCTGCCCGATGCCTATCGGCCGACACCGCAGCGCGCCGCAGCGCGTCTGCAGGAGATGCCGCGCCACGCAAGCGGCCCCGCCACCGTGACGCCGGCAGCCCAGCCGCCGCGTGTCAATCGTCTGCCGGATCCGCCTACGGTGATGCCGAACCAGCATGCCGCGACGACGATCATGGTGATGGGGCCAGACAGCGACACCCCGGTGCCCTCCTCAGTGCCGGCCGGCGACGGCGGTGCGCGCATCCGCCTCATCGCAACCCTGCTGGGCGGTGCGGCCGTGATAGCGCTGATCGTCTGGTGGGTTGCGGTCCGCTGAGCACGCCAGACCCCAAAAAGAAACGCCGGCTTTCGCCGGCGTTCTTGTTTCAGGTGTTCTGCACCACGATGTTCGGGAATTTGAAACGCATGTCGCGCTGCCGTTCGGCAATCGAAATCGCCACCTTGCGCGCAATGCTGCGATAGGCGTCGGCGAGCGGGCCTTGCGCATCGGCAACGACCGTTGGCGTGCCGGAGTCGGTCTGCTCGCGGATGCGGATATCCAGCGGCAGACCGCCCAGGAAGGGCACACCGTAGTCGGCGCACATCTTCTCGCCGCCGCCGGCGCCGAAGATGTGTTCTGCGTGGCCGCAGTTCGAGCAGATGTGGATGCTCATGTTCTCGACGATGCCGAGGATAGGGATGCCGACCTTCTCGAACATCTTTAGGCCCTTGCGCGCATCCAGCAGAGCGATGTCCTGCGGCGTGGTGACGATCACCGCGCCCGTCACCGGCACGATCTGCGCTAGCGTCAGCTGGATGTCGCCGGTGCCCGGCGGCATGTCGATCACGAGGTAGTCGAGCTCGTCCCAGTTGGTGTCCATCAGCAGCTGGCGCAGCGCCTGCGTAGCCATCGGCCCACGCCACACCATCGGCTGCTCGACGTCAACGAGGAAGCCGATCGAGTTGGCCTGGAGACCGTGCGCCTGCAACGGAATCATCGTCTTGCCGTCTTCGCTCTCGGGCCGTGCGTCGTTCAAGCCCAGCATCTGCGGCTGGCTCGGGCCGTAGATATCAGCATCCAGAATGCCGACCCGTGCGCCTTCGCTGGCCAGCGCCAGCGCGAGGTTCACGGCCGTCGTGCTCTTGCCGACACCGCCCTTGCCGGACGACACCGCGATGATGTTCTTCACACCCGGCAGCAGCTTCACGTTGCCCTGTACCGTATGCGGGACGACGCGGCTGCCGACCTCCACCGCGACCGATTCGACGCCCGGCAGCGCTTTCACCGCCCCCTCGATCTGCGCGCGAATCGCGGCGAACTGGCTGCTGGCCGGGTAACCGAGTTCGATCGTGACCTTGGCGCGCCCGCCATCGACAGATGCCGACTTGACGGCCTTGGCTGCGGCGTAGGGTTTGCCGGTGTTGGGGTCGGTCAGGCTGCCGACGTGTTCGAGAAGCTGTTGCTGGCTGAGACTCATCGATGCACTCGCTGGAAACGGAACAAACCCGGGCGAAAACCCGACTGATTTGCTCAAATTTATCACGACTAAGCGGACGCCTCTGCGCGCTCGATCGCCAAAAACCACGCCGCAGCGGCCGCCCCGCGGCGCAAACTAAGCGCCGACGAGGGCACTGACCTCGCGCATGAAACCCACGAATTCCAGTGCTGGCGCGGCCGAAGCGCGCGCCGCTTGCTAGAATTCACGTTTTCCCCGCTGCACCGGAACGCACATGACCGCGCCACATCGCAAGCTCTTCGTCACGACCGCCCTGCCCTACGCGAACGCCGCCTTTCATATCGGCCACATCATGGAATACACCCAGGCCGACATCTGGGTGCGGTATCAGCGAATGCGCGGTCACGAAGTGCATTTCGTGTGTGCGGACGATGCGCACGGCGCACCGATCATGCTGAAGGCCGAGGCTGAAGGCATTACGCCGCAAGCGCTTGTTGCCGGCATTGCGGCCGGCCGGCCGCAGTACCTCGATGGCTTTCACATCCGCTTCGACAACTGGCATTCGACTGACTCGCCGGAAAACGTCGAGCTGTCGCAAGACATCTACGTGCGCCTGCGCGAAGCCGGTTTCATCGACCGCAAGGTGATCGAGCAGTTCTTCGACCCGGTCAAGTCGATGTTCCTGCCCGACCGCTACATCAAGGGCGAATGCCCGCGCTGCGGCGCGAAGGACCAGTACGGCGACAACTGCGAAAGCTGCGGTGCGGTGTATGCACCGACCGAGCTGAAGAATCCGTACTCGGCGCTTTCCGGCGCGACGCCAGTGATCAAGCAGTCGGAGCATTTCTTCTTCCGCCTGTCGGACCCGCGCTGCGTTGAATTCCTGCGCGGCTGGACGCAGGACGGCCGACTGCAACCGCAGATCGCCAACAAGGCCAAGGAGTGGCTGGAATCGGGTGACGGCCTCGCGGACTGGGATATCTCGCGCGACGAGCCCTACTTCGGTATTCCGATCCCGGATGCGCCGGGCAAGTATTTCTACGTCTGGCTGGATGCGCCGATCGGCTACCTCGCGAGCCTGAAGAACCATTTCCACAAGCTCGGCGGCGACATGGCGGCCTTCCTCGCCGACAAGCAGACCGAGCAGATCCACTTCATCGGCAAGGACATCGCCTACTTCCACTGCCTGTTCTGGCCGGCGATGCTGCATTTCGCCGGCACGCCCTACAAGGTGCCGAACAACGTGTTCGTGCACGGCTTCATGACTGTGTCGGGCGAGAAGATGAGCAAGTCGCGCGGCACCGGCATCTCGCCGCTGCGCTACCTCGAACTCGGCATGAACGCCGAGTGGATGCGCTACTACATCGCCGCCAAACTCAATGCCAACGTCGAGGATGTGGACTTCACCTCCGAAGACTTCCTCGCGCGGGTGAATTCCGACCTCATCGGCAAGTATGTGAACATCGCCAGCCGCTGCGCCGGTTTCGTCACCAAACGCTTCGGCGGCAAGGTGTCGACCGAGTTCGGCACGGAAGGTGCGGCGCTGCTGTCGGCCATCGCGGCGGCAGCCGGCCCGGTTGGCGACTTCCTCGAAGGACGCGAGTACTCGAAGGCGATCCGCGAAATCATGGCGCTCGCCGACCGCACCAACGAATACGTCAACGCCAACGCGCCGTGGGAACTCGCCAAGCAGGAAGGCCGCGAAGCCGATCTGCACCGCGTGTGCTCGGTGGCGCTGAACGCCTTCGCACGCCTCACCCGCATGCTGGCGCCGGTGATGCCGGCCGTGGCGGGTAAAGTGGGCCGTCTGTTCAACTGCGATTTCTCGCGTTGGGACGACACCAGCCTGCTGGCAACGATCAACCCCTACGAGCACCTGATGACCCGCGTCGACCCGAAACAACTCGAAGCCCTGTTCCCGCCGCCCGAGAACATCCCGCCCGCCGCGCCGGAGCAACCGCAGCGCCATAGCCAGCACCAGACGCACGAAGCGGTGGAGGAAGCGAAGAAGGCCGACGAGTTCGAGCCCTTCATCAGCATCGACGACTTCGGCAAGGTCGACCTGCGCATCGCGAAGATCGTGTCGGCCGAGCATGTCGAGGGCGCCGCCAAGCTGCTGAAGCTGCAGCTGGACATTGGCGAGGAAAAGCCGCGTCAGGTCTTCGCCGGCATCAAGTCGGCCTACGACCCGGCCACGCTGGTCGGCCGCCTCACGGTGATGGTCGCCAACCTCGCGCCGCGCAAGATGAAGTTCGGCATGAGCGAAGGCATGGTGCTGGCGGCGTCGGACGACACCGGCAACACGCCGGGCCTGTTCATCCTGTCGCCGGATTCGGGCGCAATGCCCGGCATGCGTGTCCGCTGAGACCGCCAACCGATGCTCAACCGCCCCAAACGCCGCGTTCGCCCGACGCCCACGATCATGATGTGGGCGCTGGTGGACGTGGCCGGCGTACTGGCGCTCGCGCTCGGTGCGGGCTACCTGGTGCACGGCCCCGGCTTCTTCTTCAACAACGTTCCTGGTTCAAGCTTGCAAGCGCTGGTTTTCACCTTCGGCGGCCTCGCAACGATCCTGATCGCGGCAGTGAAGATGCTCGCCGAAGTCCTGAAGCAAATGCCGCAGGACGGATCAACCACCCAACCCTGATGTCACGCTGATGCTCGAAGGCCTGCTCGCCCTGCTCGTATTCCAACTGGTAGGCGAGGGGCTTGCGCGCCTGCTGCACCTGCCGATCCCAGGCCCGGTGCTCGGCTTGCTCGGACTGTTCGCGGTACTCCGCGCACGCCCGCACTGGATCGAGCGGCTGCGGCCCACGGCCGAAGCCCTGCATTCGCATCTGGCGCTGATGTTCGTGCCGGCCGGCGTCGGCGTGGTGATGTTTCTGCCGCGCCTGCGTGCCGAATGGCTACCGATCGTGGTCGCGCTACTGGTCAGCACCTCCGTCGGACTGGTCGTGACCGCCTGGGTCGCGCATCGACTGGCGCCGGAGTCGGCGCAGGAGGACGAATCGTGACGGCGCTGCCAATGCGTGACGACATCTTCCGCCTGTGGGTCTATCTCTCGGCCTCGCCGCTGTTTGCGCTGAGCGCAACGCTGGGCGCCTACCTGCTTGCGGTGGCGCTGTCGCGCCGCCTCAACAACCACCCGCTCGCCAACCCGGTCGCCATCACGATCGCGCTGCTGGCGACCGGCATCTTGCTGACCGGCGAGGACTACCAGCGCTACTTCGAGGGCGCGCAATTCGTGCACTTCCTGCTCGGCCCTGCGACCGTAGCCTTCGCGATACCGATGGCTGCGATGTGGTCGCGCATGCGGCGCATTCGCCTCGCGCTGGCGGTCGGCCTGATCGGCGGCGGCGCCGCCGGTGCGGCGAGCGCAGTGTTAACCGCTTGGGCGCTCGGCGCGAGTCACGAAACCCTGCTTGCGCTGATTCCGAAGTCCGTCACCACGCCGATCGCGATGGGTATCACCGAGCAGATCGGCGGGCCGCCGTCGCTGACGGCGGTGTTCTGCATCCTCACCGGCGTCGTCGGCGCGGTCGCAGGCCCCAGCCTGCTCGACAACTTCGGCGTGCATCGCCCGGCGGTGCGCGGCTTCGCGCTGGGCACCGCGGCGCACGGCATCGGCACCGCGCGCGCCTTTCAGGAACATCCGGAAGCCGGCGCCTTTGCCGGGCTGGCGCTGGGCATCCACGGTTTGGTAGCGGCGACGCTGATTCCACTGATCGTCGCGATGTGCCTGAAGCTGGTGTAGCGGGATGCCGTTGACCCGTACCAAACGCTGGATCACGCAGCACCGGGTCGGCCCCGGCGCCTGCGCCATGCATGACCCCACCTACCGTCAATGCATTGGAGCGCTTCACCGTGATCAACTTCAGACCGAAACTGTTCGTCACCCTGCCCGGCTATAGCCGGCAGCAACTCACGCAAGACCTCTCGGCCGGCCTCACCGTCGGCGTACTCGCGCTGCCACTCGCGATGGCCTTCGCAATCGCCAGCGGCATGTCACCCACGGCAGGCATCTGGACCGCCATCGTTGCCGGCCTGCTGATTGCCGCGCTGGGCGGCTCGCGGGTGCAGATCGGCGGCCCGACCGGCGCCTTCATCCCGATCATCTACGGCATCGTCGCGCACTACGGTGTGCAGAACCTGCTGATCGCCACCATGCTGGCCGGCGCGATCCTTGTCGGCCTCGCGCTCGCGCGGCTCGGCAGCCTGATCCGCTTCATCCCGCGCACCGTGGTGATCGGCTTCACCAACGGCATCGCTGTCGTGATCTTCCTCGCGCAGATCAAGGATTTCCTCGGCCTGCCGATCGAAAACCTGCCGGCTGAATTCTTCGCCAAGGTGCGCGCGCTGTTCTACGCAATTCCTCATGCCGACGTACCAACGGTGGTGCTCGCCTTCGCTTCGCTCGGCGTGCTGCTGGGCTGGAACCGTATGGCCAAGCGGGTGACATGGATGGCGCGGGTGCCCGGCCCGCTCGCGGTGCTGGTGATCGCCACAGCCGCCAACGCCTTGCTGAAGCTGCCGGTGGAAACCATCGGCAGCCGTTTTGGCGGCATTCCGCAGGCGATTCCGCCTATCAGTCTGCCGGAACTGACGCTGTCGGATCTGGGCCGCCTGATCTCGCCGGCGATCACGATCGCGCTGCTCGGCGCAATCGAATCGCTGCTGTCGGCGCGGGTGGCCGATGCCGCGATCGAAGACCGCCATGACCCCAACCAGGAATTGATGGCCCAAGGGCTCGCGAACCTGGCGGCACCGCTGTTCGGCGGTTTCGCTGCCACCGGCGCGATCGCGCGCACCGCGACCAATGTGCGCAGCGGCGGCCGCACGCCGGTGGCGGGCATCGCGCACTCGATCACGCTGCTACTGGTGGTACTGATCGCAGCGCCCGCCGCGGCCTATGTGCCGCTGGCAACGCTGTCGGCGATCGTAGTGCTGGTTGCGGTGAACATGGGCGAATGGCACGAGTTCCGCGAACTGCGGCGCTACTCGCTGAACTACCGCGTGGTGCTGCTGGCGACCTTCCTGATCACGGTGATCTTCGACCTGACACTGGCGGTCGAGATCGGCATGGTGCTGGCGAGCCTGTTCTTCATCTACCGGGTGCAGACCTTGTCGGGCGTCGAACGCTTGGCACTGCCAGCAAAGGGGCCGGACGGCGCGAGCAACGAGGGCATCGCCGCCTTCCAACTGTTCGGCTCGATGTTCTTCGGCTCGGTCGGCAAGATCGAGGACGAACTCGACGTGAAGCAGCTCGAAGGCACGATCGTGGTGCTCGACATGTACAAGGTGATCAACCTCGACACCACCGCGCTGGAAATGCTCGACAACCTGCTGCGCGATCTGCGAAAAGCGAGGGCCGATCTGGTGCTGTGCGGGCTCAACAAGCAGCCGCTGTCGATCATCCAGCGCTCCGGCTTCGCTGACCGCCTCGGCAACAACCACTTCTGTGACACGCTGCAGGCGGGCGTGGAAGAGGCAAGGCTTCTGAGGAAACTGGCGTGAAGACGCTGCGCACCGAGCATCTGCTGATCACCGGCGTCGTACAGGGCGTCGGCTACCGTTGGTCGATGATGCAGGCGGCCGAGCGGCTGGATGTGGCAGGCTGGGTGCGCAATCGCCGCGATGGCAGCGTGGAGGCCTTCGTGCGCGGCACACCGGAGGCAATCGAGGCGCTCGTCACCTGGGCGCTGCGCGGCCCGCCCGCCGCACGTGTGCGCGATGTGTCACGCAGCCCGGCCGAAGATGACGATTCGGTGACATGGGGTTTTTCCGAGCGCCCGACGGTCTAGAATGGAAGTTTGCTACAGCAAGGTTTGACGCCCTTCAAGGTGTCGGGAATACTCCCGCGCCCAACCCACTTGGAAGCCACCTGCCCCGCCCGCAAGCAGTGCAGACCCCGCGCCGATGCCCGCATCGGCACACAGGGGCGCCGCGCGGCAAGGCGGTCCGGTTTCCCGGACATTCAACAAGGAGAATCAAATGGCTGTTCTCGTCGGCAAGCAAGCCCCGGATTTCGTCGCAACCGCCGTTCTCGGCAACAACGAGATCGTCGAAAACTACAAGCTGTCGGACGCGCTCAAGGGCAAGTACGGCGTGATCTTCTTTTATCCGCTGGACTTCACCTTTGTCTGCCCGTCCGAACTGATCGCCTTCGATCATCGCTTGGAAGAGTTCAAGCAACGCGGTGTTGAAGTGATCGGCGTGTCGATCGACTCCCAATTCACCCACCTCGCGTGGAAGAACACCCCGGTCAACAACGGCGGCATCGGCCAGGTCGGCTACACCCTGGTCGCCGACATCAAGCACGACATCTGCCGTGCCTACGATGTGGAAGCCGCCGGTGGTGTCGCGTTCCGCGGCTCCTTCCTGATCGACAAGGCCGGCGTCGTGCGCCACCAGGTCGTCAACGACCTGCCGCTCGGCCGCAACGTCGACGAAATGATCCGCATGGTCGACGCGCTGCAATTCACCGAAGAGCACGGCGAAGTCTGCCCGGCAGGCTGGAACAAGGGCAAAGCCGGCATGAAGGCCTCGACCGCCGGCGTCGCCGAATACCTGGCAAGCCACGCCAAGGAACTGTAAGCAAACCGGTTCGTCCGGCAGCTGAACAAAAGGGCTCCGCCTTGGCGGGGCCCTTTGCTTTTGGATGCAGGGCCTGGCGGCGACACGAACGCCTTCAAGTTCTGCGCCCCCTGACCGTAAACTTGAGTGTTCGCCCGTCAACGGGAGCTTGGCTCGTCCGCCGCATGTACGCAGTACGCCGCATCCCGCCCGCCCTTGGTTTTCTGACCGCCGCTGCACCGGCCTTCGCGGGCGATACGGGGCATGGCGCCGTTTGGCTGTGGTTCTCCGTGATTGCCAGCCTTGCCGCGGCGCTCGCGCTTGTCGCAGCCATTGAGGCACGCCGTCGCACGGCAGCACTCAAGGTGCTGCGGGACGAGGCGCGCGCCGAGGCTGAGCGCTTCCGCAAGACAATCGAGGGTACGAACGCGGTAGCCTGGGAGTTTGACCCGGCCACTGGGCTGTGCAGTTACGTATCGCCGCAGGCGGAGCTGCTGCTGGGGTTTCCACTCAACGCCTGGGCTCAACCGGGGTTCTGGCGCGAGAACATCCATCCCGACGACCGTAGCTTCGTCATCGAGTTCTTCCGCGCCCAGACCGAGCTCGGCTACGACCACGAACTGGAATACCGGATGCTGCACGCCGACGGGCAGACCGTCTTCGTGCGCGACATGCGGACGGTGCACCGCAAACCCGACGGCGGCATCGACCGTATCAGCAGCCTGCTGATCAATTTATCGGTGCACAAAGCCACCGAGGCCGCGCTGGAAGACAGTGAAGCACGCTTCCGTTCGACCTTCGAACAGGCCGCCGTCGGCATCGCAATGTGCTCGCTCGCGGGGCGCTACTCTCGCGTGAACCGGCGGTTCACGGAGATCTCCGGCTATTCGGAAGCCGATCTGCTGCAGATGGACTTCCGCGAACTCCTCCATCCGGACGATGCACCGCGCGTCGATGCCCAGCTGGTGACGCTGGCCGGCTCCGAGCGCGAAGTGATCGCGCTGGAAATTCGCATCCGCCGCCGCGACGGTGGGCTCGTCTGGGTGGCCATGACGGTCAGCGTCGTGCGAGCGCTGTCGCGCGACCCGAGCCAGTACATGGTGGTGATCGAAGACATCAGCGGCAGAAAGCAAACCGAGGCAGTGCTACGCGAGAGCGAAGCCCGCATGCGCACGATCGTCAGCTCGATCGACGAGGGCATCGTCATGCGCGACGCCGCGGGTGACGTGGTGGTGTGTAACGACGCCGTGGCGCAGATCTACGACATCGCGCCCGACCAGATCGCGAAATTCCGCCTCGATTCGGGCCTGATCGACTTCGTCTTCGCCGACGGCTCGGCACGCGCACCGGAAACCCTGCCCCCCATGCGCGCGCTGGCCACCGGCACGCCAGTTGCCGACATGGTTGCCTTCCGCGCGCACGATGGAGAAATCCGCACGCTGTGGGTGAAGTCGTCACCACTGCAACGCGATGAAGACCCCTTCCCGCACGCGGTGGTCACGACCATCACCGACATGACGCAGCGCCTGCAGGCAGAAGCCGAGTTGCGGCTGGCCGCATCGGTATTCGAGAACAGCGTCGAAGCCATCGTTGTCGCAGGAGCCGATCGCAACATCGTGCGAGCCAACCCCGCGTTCAGTACCGTGACCGGATTCGATGTGCGCGAAGTGATCGGCCTCGGCCTGCCCGATGTCACCGGCAGCCGCCACGAGACAGGGTTTTTCGAGGGCGTTTGGCGCTGCATCGAACGCGACGGTTTTTGGCAGGGTGAGGTCTGGAACACCCGCAAGAACGGCAAGGCTTTCCCGGCGTGGCTGTCGATCAGTTCGGTGCGCGACCACGATGGCCAGATATCGCACTACGTGGCGGTGTTCTCGGACATCACCGAGCGCAAGGCCAACGAGGCCCGCATTGCCTACCTCGCCCACCATGACCCGCTGACGGGCCTGCCGAACCGCGCGCTGATGCAGGATCGGCTCTCGCAGTCGCTCGCTCGCGCACACCGCGAACGCACGATGGTCGGCCTGCTGTTCCTCGACCTCGATCGCTTCAAGATGATCAACGACTCGCTCGGCCACCACGCCGGCGATCGACTGTTGCAACAGGTTGCCGAGCGCGTGCGGACCTGCGTGCGCGATTCGGACACGATCTGCCGCCAGGGCGGCGACGAGTTCATCATCGTCCTCAACGACATGCCCAACACCCGCGCACCAGCGCGTGTGGCAGAAAAGATCCTTGGCTCGCTGGCCGAGCCCTTCGATGTGGATACCCACCGCATCGGCACCTCGTTCTCGATCGGCATCGCGGTGTATCCGAATGACGGTCGCGACCCCGAAAGCCTGATGAAGAACGCCGACACGGCGATGTATCACGCCAAGGAAAGCGGCCGGAACACCTTCCGCTTCTTCACCGAAGCGATGAACGCCAATGCGCTCGAACGGCTGCAGCTTGAAAGCGCATTGCGGCAAGCACTGGAACGTAACGAACTGACGCTGTACTACCAGCCGCAGGTGTCCTTGAAAGACGGCATGGTGGTCGGCGCCGAGGCGCTGTTGCGCTGGCAACACCCGCAGCGCGGCTTCATTTCGCCGGCCCGCTTCATCCCGATTGCGGAAGAATCCGGCCTCATCGTGCCGATCGGTCGCTGGGTACTGCGCGAGGCCTGCCGCCAGGCGCGCGCTTGGGAAAAACAGGGTCTGCCACCGATCATGATGGCGGTGAACATGTCGGCACTGCAGTTCCGCCGCGACAACGTCGTCGCGATGGTGCGCGAAGTGCTCGAAGAAACCGGCCATGAGCCGGATCGTGTAGAGCTGGAACTGACCGAATCCCTGCTGATGGAAAACGCCGGCGAAGTGCTATCGACGATCCAGCAGCTCAAGGGCCTCGGCGTGCGCCTGTCGATCGACGATTTCGGCACCGGCTATTCGAGCCTTTCCTATCTCAAGCGCTTCGCGGTGGACCGCCTGAAGATCGACCAGAGCTTCGTGCGCGATGTGCCTGTCGATTCGGACGACGCCGCGATCGTGCGCGCGATCATCCAGCTCGGCGAGGCGCTCAAGCTCGACGTGATCGCCGAGGGCGCCGAAACGATCGCGCAGGTCGAGTTCCTGCGCCGCGAGGGATGTACTGAAGCGCAGGGTTACTACTGGTGCCCGCCGGTGCCACCGGGCGTATTCGAAAGCATGCTGCACCGAGGCATCATCACGCCGGAAGCAGACCGCGCAATGCTCAGTTTCAGTTAGTGCCTGCAGGGGTCCGCGCGACAACCAGGGCCTCGACGCGTGCCGCTCCGGCCAGCTTTAAAGCGCCGGCCAGTTCATCGAGCGTCGTACCGCTCGTCATCACATCGTCGATCACCAGCACGCGCATGCCGTCAAAGCGACGCTGTGCGGCAAAGGCACCCCGCAAATTGCGCTGACGCTCCTCCAGCGTCAGACCGGCCTGCGGCGCCACCCTCCGCACTTTGCGCACCGCGTCGCGCAAGAGCGGTGCGCCGAGCGCTCGCGCCACCGGCTCCGCCAGTAACAACGACTGGTTGAAACCGCGTGAAGCCAAGCGATGCGGATGCAGCGGCGCGGGGATCACCGCATCCACCTGCAGGCCGGCGGCCGCAGCAAGCAATCGTTCAGCGAAATAGCGCCCAACGCCAAAACGCGCCTGAAACTTGTACGCCTGCACCAGCTCGCTAACCGGGAAGGCGTAACGGAACACCGCCCGTGTCGCATCGAAACGCGGCGGATGGATCAAGCAACGCCCACAGACCGCGCCCCCCGGACAATCGATCGCGCAACGCGGGCAGCACTCGCTGGCGACTGCCGGTAGTGCCGCGCTGCAAGTGGCGCACAGCACCCGATCCGCCGCCGGTGCTGCGCAAACGAAGCACGCCTGCGGCATCAGGCGGCCTCCAACCCGGTTCCATGCTTGCTGCAGCGCGACAATCACGTTTGACACAGCTCTCGCCTTTCACCGACCATTCGGTGATTGTCACACCGCAGCAGGAAGCATCCCTATGAGCTTGTCCGCAACTGTCACCGAATCAGTCACCACGGCGCCGGCGCCCAAGGCGGCCCAACGCTGGAGCACTGCCGAGGTCCAGGCCCTGTTCGATCTGCCCTTCATGGAACTCGTTTTCCGTGCCGCCCAGGTGCATCGCGAGCATTTCGATCCGAATGCCGTACAGCGCTCTACGCTGCTGTCGATCAAGACCGGCGGCTGCTCGGAGGACTGCGGCTACTGCTCGCAGGCCAAGCGTTACCACACAGGTGTCGAGAGCGAAGAGCTGATGAAGGTCGCCGAGGTGGTCGAGAAGGCCAAGCTCGCCAAAGCCAACGGCGCGAGCCGCTTCTGCATGGGCGCAGCCTGGCGCGGCCCGAAGGACCGCGACCTGGAGCCGGTGATCGAGATGGTCAAGCAGGTCAAGGCGCTGGGGCTGGAAACCTGCGTCACGCTGGGCATGCTGCGCGACGGTCAGGCGGAGAAACTGAAGGACGCCGGCCTCGACTACTACAACCACAACATCGATACCGCGCCGGAGTTTTACGGCAAGGTCATCGGCACGCATTCGCAAGCCGATCGTTTCGACACGATCGACAAGGTACGCGACGCCGGCATCAACGTCTGTTCCGGCGGTATCGTCGGCATGGGCGAATCGCGCCGCGGCCGCGCTGCGATGATTGCGCAGCTCGCGAACATGGAGCCGCCGCCCGAATCGGTGCCAATCAACAGCCTCGTCGCGGTCGAAGGCACGCCGCTGGGCGATCAGCCGAAGATCGACCCGTTCGAGTTCATCCGCACGATCGCCGCCGCACGCATCACGATGCCGAAGAGCTATGTGCGCCTGTCGGCCGGCCGCCGCGAGATGACCGACGAAGGCCAGGCGCTCGCCTTCATGGCCGGCGCCAATTCGATTTTCTACGGCGACAAGCTGCTGACCACCGGCAACCCGGACGTGGAAGGCGACCGCACGCTGCTGGAACGCCTTGGCATGAAGTCGGTGTAAGCGGCCGCAAGCCGATCACGAGAACGGCGCCTCACGGCGCCGTTTTTCATGGGCGAACAGCACGTCACGCTCCAGCCAGCGTGCGAATTCGCGCGAACGCGCATCGCTGCGCAGCGACAGGTAGCGCCGCAACGCCGCCTCCGAAAAACACACCAGCACCTCGCTCGGTGGCTCGCGATAGCCAAGCGCGCCGAACTGATTGCGGAAGCGTTCGTGCACCACGCCATCCACCGGTTCACCCAGCGCGCGCAACACATCCTCGGCGCACAGCCAGGTGTGGTCCGGCAGTTCGAAGATACGGATCTGGATACCGTGAAAGGCGTACCAACGCCCGTTCCAGCGCTTGAGGTGGCCTTTTCGCAGCCAGCGCAACAGATCGAAGCCAGTAAGCGTGAGTGGCACCGCAATCAGCGCTGCCATGGGTACCAAAGCCAGCACAAGGCCGACCAGCCCCTGCCATCGCACCAGCGGCCATGCAATCAAACCCGCCAGCAGGAGGCGCAGGAAAAGTTGCGCCCATGTGTGGTCGGCCAACCACGCCACAAACGCTTGCCAGGCCTCGCGCAACATCAGCGGCGCTGCGCTCAGGCCACCGCCGGCCCCGGAATCGAGGGCGGCAGCGCGGCATCGTCGTTGCGCTCGATCGCCTCAGCGTGGCCGAAGCTGCAAACCCCGATCGCCTGATTACGCCCGCGCCGCTTGGCGAGGAACAGCGCGAGGTCGGCACGATGCAGTGCGCGTTCCCAGTCGGGCACGCTCGGGTCACCCGGCAGTTCGAGCGGTGAATAGCCGATGCTGGTCGTGACGCGCAGCGCAGGGCCGTAGGTCGCGATCGCGGCAGCGCCGACGGTGTGCAACAAGCGGGTCGCCAGCTCGTCGAGATGCGCACGGCGGATCGCAGGCGCCAGCACGAGGAATTCCTCGCCGCCCCAGCGAACCACCGTTTCGCTGTCGCGCAGCGTTTCGCGCAGGCGGCGCGCGACTTCGACCAGCACCGCGTCGCCGTCGCGATGCCCGTGGTTGTCGTTGATCTGCTTGAAATGGTCGATGTCGAGCAGGAATACCGCGCGCACCAGATCGTCTGCATCCTCCTCGCGCCGATGCGGCAGTTCGGGTGGCATCGCTTCAAGCAGGCCGGTGAAGTGGCGTCGGTTGAACAGGCCAGTCAAGGGATCGTGCTTGCTCATGAATTCGAGGTCGGCATTCTTCGCGGCGAGCAGCTGATTCGCGCGCCGCACGCGTCCGTAGAGCAGGATCGCAATGATCGACGCCAGTGCGAGCACCACGGCGAGCAACCATGACGAACGGCGCGCCATCTGCTGGCGGCCCAGCTCGGCAGTTTTCAACGCGTTGTCGCGGTTGAGCAGCTCGATTTCCTTGCTGCGCTTTTCCGCTTCGTAGCGCTGCTGCATCTCGACCACGGTGCGTTGGCGATCGCCGCGCAGCATTTCGTCTTCGATCGCCTGGGCCTCACGCACCACTTTGAGCGCATGCCCGGCGTCCCCCGCCCGCTCAAGGATCTCGCCGTACTGATTCAGCGTCGCGAGCACATCGCTCTTCGAATCGATCTTGCGGTAATACGCGACACCGTGCTCCGCGATACGGCGCCCGTCCGCGATCTTGCCAAGCCCGATCAGTGCAAAGCCAAGGTTCAGCTCGGCGGTCGCCTGGCCCGGTTCGTCGTTCAAAGAACGCGCGAGGGTCAGCGCCTGGTCGGCCTGCGCACGCGCGGCGCCGAAGTTATGCGCGCGCAAATTCAGGTCCGACAGGTTCAGCAGCACCCCCAGCTGTGCCGCCGGCCCGCCGACATCCTTCGACAGCGCGATCGAGGCTTCGGTCGCCTGGCGCTGACGCTCGGTGTCGCCCAGCGCTTCAGCCGCCACCGCCTCCAGCGCCTTGGCCTGCGCCGCAAGGCCGTGCTGTTTGCCTGCCTGCGCGAAGCGGAAGGCAGCCTCGGCGTGCTGCATCGCGCCGGCCGCGTCCTTCAGCGTCAGCAGCAGAGACACCATGTTGATGTGGGTCTGCGCCAGACGCCGGTCGTCCTTCGTTTCCTCCGCCGCACTCAGGGCGGACTGGAACATCGCCAGCGCCTCTTCCAGCGCGCCGGATTCATAGGCGCTGAAGCCAGCGGTAGTGGCAACCCAGTAGCGCAGCGACAGATCAGACGACTGCAGCGCCAGCGGCATCGCCTTCGCCACCCAGTCGCGCGCGATGCGTGAGCGCCCCTGCAGCTCCAGGATGTTGGCGCGCAGCGCGTAGGCGGCGGCAAGCGTTTCCTTGTCCTTGCTGCGTACGCCCAGGTCTTCCAGCTCGCTCGCGGCGGCTTCGGCCACGGCACGGCCGCCCGTCATCGCATGCGCGTAACCCCAGGCGGCGAGAAAGACGCGGAGATCGGCACCGCCTGATTTGCGTGCAGCGCTCTCCATGCCGGCGATATTGCTGATCACGACGTCGGAGTCCGCACCGTGGGCGCGTTCGATTTCGTTGATGTCGTCAGCAATGCCTGCCAGCACATTCGCCGACAGCAGCGCAGCGAGCAGCGGCAGCCCCAGGCGCGACAAGGTTCGGAAGACGGCCGGAGGCAATGGCATCAAGTAAGAAGGCTGGGTTCGCGTGCGTCAAGGGAATGCGGGTTATCGGCAGCGCAAGCTGCACGCTTGAGCCCGCAGGGTGCCGTGATCCTCGCCCGTCGTCCAGCGTCCTCATCGCCGACAAGCGGCGCAGCGGCCAAGCCTTGGCCTGCGCACCACCTCCTGTGCCCGTTACAGCGCTAAGCGGTGTTCAGTTCGCCAGCGGGCCACGCAAGCGCTTGCACCGCTTGCTCGTGCGCCACGGACACGGTATCGGCCGGCAGGCGAACCTGTGCCGCAGCCGCCAACCAGTCGATCACTTCGTCCCAAGCCGAGCGGGGCATCGTCGTACGGAAGAAACCGAAGTGTCCAACCTCGCGCAACCCCCAGTCCTTCGGCTGACGCACCACCAACTCGGCGCTGCCGGGCGTGAAGCGGCGCTGCAAGGCCGCCACCGCGCTCGCAGGCGCATAGAAATGGTCGTCAGAAATCGCATACAGGCGCACCGGCGCGCGCATCTGCGAGAAGGTCGTCGCGTGCGGCGCACCGCGCTCGTCGAGGTAGTAGTGCGGGTGACCACACCAGCGCGCCCACTCCAGCGCAATGCCAGCGGGCAGCGACACGCCGCCCATGAAGATGCCCGGCAAGCGGCCGAAGCTGCGCACCGTGAGCGGCATGCTCAGCGCGGTGATGGCGCGCATCCGCCAACGCCAGCTGAAGCTTGGCCAGTAGCCCCAGTGACCGAGTTGCGAGCCAACCGTAACCGCCGCGGCAAGGCGATCGTTATTCGGCAACAAGCCCAGCATCTGCCCGCCGGCCGAGTGCCCGGCGACGATCGGGTGCCCGGGGGCGATCTCGTGCAGCAGGTCCAGCGCGGCCGGCATATCCTGCAGCCCCCAGTCGCGGAAGCGCAGCGCACTGCCGGGCAGCATCGGGTCGATCGAATCGCCGATACCGCGATAGTCGAAGCTCAGCACGGTGCAACCCCGCGCAGCGAGGTGGCTGGCGAAGTTGCGGTAGTAGCGGCGGGGTGCGCCAGTGGCGCTACCGATCAGCACCGATAGGCCAGCCGGCCTGTCGGGGTGGAACAGGGTTACCGCGATCGGGTGACCGTCGGGCGCTTCGATACGGCGTTCTTCTGTCTGCATGGCCGTGGCTCGCTTGTTGGGGGGATGCCCGCAGTGTGGTAGCCCCCCGCGCCGGCGACAAACGAGATCGAACGCGCGTTCGCATGAGTTCAATTCACGCGAAGCCCGGTCAGAGAATCAGAATCGCGCGCAAGTCATTCACGTTGGTCAGCGTCGGTCCGGTCACCACCGCATCGCCCAGCGCGCCGAAGAAAGCATGGGCATCGTTGTCGTCGAGACTCGCCTGCGGCCGCAGGCCCTGCGCGCGGGCGCGCCGCAGCGTGTCAGGCGCGAGCATGGCACCGGCGATGTCCACCATACCGTCCACGCCATCGGTATCCCCCGCCAACGCGTACACCCGCGGCTCACCAGCCAGCGCCAGGCCCAGCGACAGCAGGAATTCGACGTTGCGCCCGCCGCAACCCTTGCCACGCACCGTCACGGTCGTCTCGCCGCCCGACAGCAGCACGCACGGCGGCGCGAACGGCTGGCCCCGCTGCGCCACCTGGCGTGCGATACCGGCCATCGCCTTGCCCAGCTCGCGCGCTTCGCCCTCGATGCTGTCGCCGAGGATGTGCGGTGTAACACCGGCCGCCCGCGCCACGGCCGCAGCCGCTTCAAGCGCGCGCTGCGGTGTCGCGACGAGCGTTGCCGATGCCCGCGCAAGGCGCGGGTCGCCCGGCTTGATCGATTCGCCGCGGCCGGACTCCAGCACCGCACGCACCGCATCGGACAGCGCGATCGCGTAACGCTGCAACACCGTCAGCGCGTCGGCGCACGTGCTCGGGTCCGCCACCGTCGGACCTGATGCGATATCACACGGGTCGTCGCCCGGTACGTCGGAGATCAACAGGCTGACCACGCGCGCCGGGTGGCATGCGGCCGCCAGGCGCCCCCCCTTGATCGCGGACAGATGGCGCCGCACGCAGTTAATTTCGCTGATGCTCGCGCCCGACTTCAGCAGCGCGCGGCTAATCGTCTGCTTGTCCGCCAGCGTGACGCCGCTCAGCGGCAGGGGCATCAGCGCGGAACCGCCGCCGGAGATGAGGCACAGCACGGTGTCGTCCGCGCTGAGGCCGCGTACCTTGTCGAGGATGCGCGAGGCCGCAGCCAGGCCGGCGGCGTCCGGCACCGGATGAGCGGCCTCTACGATCTCGATGCGCGTGCAGGGCACGCCGTAGCCCGCGCGGGTGACGACCAAACCTTCGAGCGGCCCGTGCCAATGGGCCTCGACCGCCTGCGCCATCGCGGCCGAAGCCTTACCCGCACCGACCACGATCAGGCGCCCGCGTGGGCATTCGGGCAAATGGGGCGGCACGCAGTGTGCCGGCTGCGCGCGGGCGACCGCAGCGTCAAACATCTGCCGCAGCAAGGCACGCGGATCAATCGAGGAAGTCTGGGGTGTCATGGGCGACTCGGGGAGGCAATGTCAGCCTGAAGTCATGCGGCAAACAAGGTCTGCAGCCACTGCGCTACGGCCCGCATTGCAGGGCGCTCGGCGTCCGCTGGGCGGCACAGCATCAGGTAGGAAAACGGCGTCGGCATCGGCTCGGCATGCAGCGCCTTGAGCCGGCCCGTTGCGAGCCATCCGGCCGCCACCGGCAAGACCCCCAGCCCCACGCCGAGACCACGCTCGCAGGCCGACAACAAGGAACCGTAGCTGTCGAAACTCGGCCCGCGTCGCGGCGCGACGTGCTTCAAGCCCGCCCAGTCGAACCACGCCGACCAGGCCGACGGCAGCTGCGCGATCTGCAGCAGCGCAGCGTCATCCGCCAGCGCCGCCGCATCGAACGCGGGGCTCGTGACCGGCAGCACCGCGACCGACGCCAGAGGCACGACATGCACGCCACGGGGTGCCTTGTAGGCCAGGCGCACAGCGATGTCCGCCTCGCCACGCAGCAGATCGCGCTCTGCCTGTTCGGCGACGACGCGCAGTTCGATCTCCGGATGCACGCGCTGAAAATCAGCCAGCCGCGGCAGCACGAACTCGGTGCCGATGAAGGTGCCGACCGACATCGTCAGGCGTTCAACGCCGGCGCCGCGGCGCAAATCGTCTGTCGCGTCACGCAGCGATTCGAGCGCAGCGCGCACCTCGGCAAGGTAGCGCTCGCCCGCATCGGTCAGCGCCAGGCGCCGGTTGTAGCGGTGGAACAGCGGCTGGCCGACGAAAGCTTCCAGCGCCCGCATCTGATGGCTGATCGCCGAGGGCGTGAGGTGCAGCACCGCAGCGGCATCCTTGAAAGAGAGCAGGCTCGATGCCACCTCGAAGGTGTGCAGCACGGCTAGCGGCGGCAGGCGGCGGAATTTCATGCCGCGGATCATGCCCGATGCGGCCGTCGCGGCACAGGTAGAATCCCGCCCCATGACGATCCCGCAGGATTTTTCGCTCGACCGCCTCGCCGCCCGCCGCCACTTTGCACGCAGCGCGCCACACGCCGACGAGGCCGGTTTCCTGGCGCGCGAAGTCGCGCAGCGCATGGCCGAACGGCTGACCTATATCCGCCACGAACCGCGGCGCCTGCTCGACGCCGGCTGCGGTATCGGGCCGGACTTCGCGCTGCTCGGCGAACGCTACCCGCAAGCCGAGCGCATCGGCATCGACTACGCACTCCCACTGGTGCGCATGGCGCGCGGCGAACGCAGCTTCTTCCAGCGCCTGCTCGGCGGCGCACGCGATACCGACCCGCGCCTGATCTGCGGCGATGTGGAAGCGCTGCCGCTGGCGCGCGCCTCGGTGCAGATGGTGTGGTCCAACCTGATGCTGAACTGGCTGGCCGACCCGATGCCGGCGATCCGCGAGATGCACCGGGTGCTCGAAGTCGGCGGCATGGTGATGTTCTCGACGCTCGGGCCGGACACCCTGAAGGAACTGCGCGCCGTGATGCCCGCCGGCGCAGGCGAGCGGGTGCACCGTTTCATCGACATGCACGATCTGGGCGACTGCCTCGTCCAGGCAGGCTTCTCGGAACCGGTGATGGACATGGAGACGATCACGCTGACCTACGCGGATCTCGACGGCCTGCTTGCCGACCTGCGCCGCGCCGGTGCCACCAACGTGTCGACGGCCCGCCCCCGCGGCCTTGCCGGCAAGGGCGGTTGGGCGCGTGCCCGCGCGGCCTACGAGCAATTGCGGCAGAACGGCCGCCTGCCGGCGAGCTTCGAGGTGATCTACGGCCACGCATGGAAGGCCGCACCCCGCAAAACCGAGGACGGCCGCTCGGTGATCGAGTTCAAGCCTCGCCCGGAGCGCGGCGGCTGATGGCGAGCAAGCACCACACACAGGCCGCCCGCGTGTGGCTGTTCGATCTCGACAACACGCTGCACGACGCCAGCCCACACATCTTTCCGCACATCAACCGGTCGATGACGGATTACCTGATGCGCCATCTGCAGCTCGACGAAGCAGCGGCCGACGCCCTGCGCATCGACTACTGGCATCGCTACGGCGCCACCCTGCTCGGCCTGATGCGCAACCACGGTACCGACCCGGCGCACTTTCTGCACGAGACGCATCAGTTCCCGCAGTTGGGCCGCATGCTCGTGTTCAACCGCGCACTCGCCGGGCGCCTACGGCAACTGCCGGGCCGCAAAGTACTGTTCTCCAACGCGCCGGCGGCCTATGCGCATGCGGTACTGCGCGGCATCGGCCTGGAGCGCAGCTTCGAAGCCGTATTCGGCATTGAGCAACTCGGCCTGCAGCCGAAGCCACAGACCCGCGCCTTCCGCCGCGTGCTGCACGCATTGCGCCTGCCCGCGCACCGCTGCGTGCTGGTGGAAGACACGCTACCCAACCTGCGCGCAGCCAAGGCGCTGGGCATGGGCACGGTATGGATCAACCGCGGCAGCGTGCACCCGGCCTGCGTCGATGTGAAGCTGCGCAACATCCTCGATCTGCGTCGCGCCGTGCACCTCGTGCGATAAGCACCGCGGCGACCCGCGTAATGCTTGCAAATCCACAGCGGGCATGCCATCAAGAGATTTGGCGCCCATTGTGATCTGACCTCATGCCCGAATCCGAAGCCCGCACGCTCGTCGTCTGCCTCGACGGCACCTGGAACGACGTCGGTTCGCGTACCAACGTCGTACGCTTCTTCGAACAGCTGATGCGCGACGAGCAACAGCTGACCTACTACGACGAGGGCGTCGGCATCCCAGAATCCGGCAAGCGGCGGCGACGCCTGCACGAACGTATCTTCGGCGGCGCCTTCGGCAGCGGCCTGCTCGACAACGTGATGCAGGCCTACCGCTGGCTCGCAACGCGTTACCGCGACGGCGACCGCATCGCGATCGTCGGCTTCTCGCGCGGCGCCTACACCGCAAGGGTACTTGCCGCCCTGCTCGGCACGCCGGGTTTACTGCGGGGCGGGGATGCAGCGGCCTTTGATGCAGCGCTCGACGCAGTTACGACCGCACGCGAAACGCGCAGCGCGCCGGTGCTGCCCGGCAACTGGCGTTGCGAGACCGTTCCGGTGGATTTCCTCGGCGTCTGGGATACCGTCGGTGCGCTGGGCGTGCCCACGCTGAATCTGAGCTGGCCACCGATCGGCCGCACCCGGCTGCGCTTTGGCAATACGCAATTGCCGGACCACGTGCGCATTGCACGCCACGCCCTGGCGATCGACGAACATCGGGCCGACTATGCGCCGGTGCTATGGACCTCTGCACGCGACGGCGCCGACGTGCTGCAGGTCTGGTTCCCGGGCTGCCATGCGCAAGTCGGCGGCGGCTACCCGGACGACGCGCTGTGCGAGATCAGTTTGCTATGGATGGCCGCTCAGGCCGCCCCCGTCGTGCGTTTCCGCCAGCATCTGGAAGAGCCCGGTGGCGGCCACTTCGCGCCGCGCCGCCTGCGCCTGGACGGCAGCGAATACCTTGCACCGACGATTGACGCGTGGCGGGACTTCATCGGTGGCCTCTACCGGCTGTTCTCGCGCCGTCATCTGCGCCGCATCTGCGTCGAGGGGCTCAACGAAGCGATCCACAGCGCCGCGTGGGACAAATGGAGCAACGACCCGGATTACCGGCCGCTGAACCTCGCCCATGCAGGGCGCGAACAACTGCACTCGGCGAGTGATGCCGACCGCAGTTTTGCCGGGCCGGAGGTGCGCGCATGATGCTCACGATGCTCGACGTGGTGCTGGGGCTGGCGATCCTGTTCGCCGCGCTATCGGTGTTCTGCTCGTCGGTGGTCGAGATGCTCGCGGCACGCAGCGGGCTGCGCGGGCGCTTCCTGCGCGACAGCCTGTTCCACCTGCTCGGCGAAGAAACCCTCTACCGTCGCCTGCTGCAGCATCCGGCGGTGTCGCATACGGTGCGCCATCGCAGCCGCAGCGCGCCGTCCTACCTTGCGACCGAGCGTTTCGTTGCAGCGGTGCTGGATCTAATCCCGACTCGCGCCAACGCGATGGGGATCAGCGGTTTCGCCGAGAAGCCGATGCCCGACAACATGGACCCGGTAGTGGCCGAATTTGCCCGCTCGGCTGCATTTCTCGGCGAATGCGGCATCGCGGTCGGGGTGCCGCTGTCTCGGCTTGCGATGCGTAACGGCAAATCGCTCGATGATCTGCGCAAGGCACTCAGCGACTGGTTCGACAGCCAGATGGACCGCACGGGTGGTTGGTACAAGCGCAACGTGCAGCGCCTGCTGTTCGTGGTCGGCCTTGTCGTATCGATCGGCCTGAACGTCGACACCCTGCAGGTCGCGCGCAGCCTCGCACATGACCCGGCACTGCGGATGCTCGCCAGTTCGCAAGCCTCGCGCATCGCCAGCGAGCGCGAGATCGAACTCAACGCGCTGCTCGATGCAGGCCGCGAGCGCGGCCTGCCGGTTGGCTACAGTTGCCTCGCCGAGCCCGATCGCGGCGTGGAGGATTCCGCCCGGCTGTGCCTCAAACAATTCCGCCAGACCAGCTGGCTGGAACGCGCGCTGAAGCTGCTGGGCTTCCTGCTGACGGCGCTGAGCGTGAGTTTCGGTGCGCCCTTCTGGTTCGATCTGCTGCTGAAAGTCAGCAATCTGCGCTCGTCGGGCACGCCGGCCGGCGACAAGAAAACCTGATCAGTCGGGAATGGCGCGCGCCTTCACACGCGCGCCCACGCCGTAGCTGCGGTCCAGCACGACACCCGGTAGCGGCTTCCAACCAAGCCGCTGCCAGAAGCTCACCGCGTTCACCAACGCAACAAGCCGGATCTCGCCAAAGCCGTCGCGGCGCCCCTGCTTCTCAAGGGCTGCAATCAGCGCAGCGGCCGCACCCGCGCCACGCGCTTCCGGCAGCACCGCCAGATCGTGCAGAAACAAATGATCGGCCTGCGCCAGTATCGACAACGGGTGGTGCAGCACCGGCGGCGGCCCGCCCCAGGGGTGGGCGAGCAGATAGGCCACGGCATGGTGGCCCTGTTCGGCGACGAAGCAGGTCTTGCGGCCTCGCTCGAAGCGGCTTGCCAGCGCAGTGCGGGATTCGTGGTAATCCGGGGTGTGCGCCCGGCATTGCAAATCAAACACCGGGTCGAGATCGCCCGGTGTCATCGGCCTTACATGAAGCATCAGTCCGTCATTTCTCGCTCGGTACGGCCTCAGCCGGCGGCGTCTTCCTTCAGCCAGCGCGCGGCATCGAGTGCGAAGTAGGTGAGGATGCCATCGGCCCCGGCGCGCTTGAACGCCAGCAGCGATTCGAGCACGCAGGCGCGCTCGTTGAGCCAGCCGTTCTGCACAGCCGCCTTGAGCATCGCGTACTCGCCGCTGACCTGATACGCGTAGGTCGGCACCTGCAACTCGGTCTTCACTCGGCGCACGATGTCGAGGTAAGGCATGCCGGGCTTGACCATGAACATGTCCGCCCCCTCCGCGATGTCCAGCGCCACTTCGCGGATCGCCTCATCGGAATTGGCCGGGTCCATCTGGTAGGTGTACTTGTTGCCCTTGCCCAGGTTGCCGGCCGAGCCGACCGCATCGCGGAACGGGCCGTAGAAGCTCGACGCATACTTCGCCGAGTAGGCCAGGATGCGGGTGTGGATATGACCGTTCGCTTCGAGTGCAGCGCGGATGCGGCCGATGCGGCCATCCATCATGTCGGACGGCGCCACGACGTCGGCACCGGCCTGCGCATGACAGAGCGCCTGCTTTTCCAGTGCCGCCAGCGTCTCGTCGTTCATCACGTAGCCGCGCGGGTCGGCGGGGTCGATCAGGCCGTCCTGACCGTGGCTGGTGTAGGGGTCGAGCGCCACATCAGTGATCACACCCAGTTCCGGAAAGCGCGCCTTGAGCGCCTGTACCACGCGCGGCACAAGGCCGTCGGGGTTCCATGCCTCAGCGGCGTCGGCGGACTTCTTGTCGGCCCCGACCACCGGAAACAGTGCCAGCGCCGGCACCCCCAGCGACACCGCCTCTTCCGCCACTCGCAACAGGTTGTCGAGCGACACGCGCGAAACACCCGGCATCGAAGCAACCGGCTCAGTCGCGCCAGAGCCTTCGAGCACGAAGACCGGGTAGATCAAGTCGTCGGCAGACAAGCGATGCTCACGCATCAGGCGGCGGGAAAAATCATCGCGGCGCATGCGGCGCATGCGGATGTTCGGAAACAGGGATTGCGCAGCGGTCATGATTGTTCTGACGAAGAAAGGTTGAGCAATTTTCTCAGGAACTATTCGCAGGATTGAGCTATCACAGACAGTGGATGGTGCCCAACCGTCTCCCGCTTCACCTCCCTGAGCGGGTGCCTGTTGCCAGGCGTTCTACCCCCGGCCCGAATCCCCTTCCGCCGGGGGTTTTTCTTGGTCCGGGTCTGGAATCAGCGATTCGAGCCAGTTGGTCACAACGCGCTCGGTCTCCTCCATGCCGGTCTTCTTCAGACTGGAGAAGAGCTGCGCGGTCACGGCCGGCCCCCATTGCGCCAGTTCGCGCCGCACATCCATCAGCGTCTGCGCTGCCGGCCCACGCGTGAGCTTGTCGGCTTTCGTCAGCAGGATATGCACCGGGCGGCCAGAGGGCGTGAACCAGTCCAGCAGCTGGCGATCCAGATGCGTCAGCGGATGGCGCGAATCCATGATGTGAATGAGGCCGATCACATTGGGCCGCCGCGTCAGGTACTTCTCCAGCAGATCTTGCCACTGGCGGCGGATCGGCTCCGGCACCTGTGCGTAACCGAAGCCCGGCAAGTCGACCAGCGCCACGCCGGACGGCAGGCGGAAAAAGTTGATCAGCTGCGTGCGGCCCGGCGTTTTCGACACAAAAGCCAGCCGGTTATGTCCGACCAAGGTGTTGATCGCGCTGGACTTTCCGGCGTTGGAGCGCCCTACGAAGGCGATTTCGGGCTCGGACGAATCCGGCAAAGCATTCGGCTTGGCGAAGGATGTCTCGAAACGGGCGTGGCGGAAAATTGACATGGATCGGGCCGGAAATGGCCAAGCCGCCGACGGGCACGAGATTGTGCGGCAGGCGGTACATGGCGGTGCAGCGTGGGGCTGTATTAGAATATCAGGTTTGAAGACCGACACGGGTTTGAGGGGACCATGTTGAAGCCGATTCTCGGGCACGCACTGATTCTGAGCCTGCTTGCCGCAACGCAAGCCTTTGCCGCTGACGCGGCCGCCAAACCGGACCTCGCCAAGGCGAAGCAGACCGTGGAAACCGTTTGCGTAGCCTGTCACGGCGCCGATGGCAACAGCACGATCCCGCAGAACCCGAAGCTGGCCGGACAGCACTGGGAGTACCTGTACAAGCAGCTGCGTAACTTCAAGTCGTGGGACGGCAAACCCGCCGAACGCGCGAATCCGGTCATGGGGGGCATGGCCGCGCCGCTGGAAGATGCCGACATGAAGGCCCTGGCGATGTATTTCGCGGGCCAGAAACTGACCCTCGGCGAAGCCAAGGATCGCAAGAGTGTTGAAGCCGGCCAGAAGATCTGGCGCGGCGGTATCGCCGCCAAGGGCGTGCCGGCCTGTGCCGGTTGCCACGGCCCGGCAGGTGCAGGTTTGCCGGCGCAATACCCGGCGCTGCACGGCCAGCACTTCGAATACACCGAAGCGCAGCTGAAAGCCTTCCGCGCAGGCGAACGCGCCAACGATCCGAACAAGATGATGCAGACCATCGCGCTGAAACTGACCGACGCCGAGATCAAGGCGGTTTCGGACTATATCGCCGGCCTGCGCTGATCCAGCCGTACTGGATCGTCAAGAAAGGGGTGGAGCAATCCGCCCCTTTTTCTATTCTGGCTTCCGGCCCGCACCGCCCGAGCCGGCCCGCGGTATCGACCCACCAGCGCCCCCGCGGGAACCTTCTTGCTTGCCGATGCTCAAGGTGATGGGCGCGGCATGCGCCGCAGACTGCACGCGATGAAAAAAACCTCCAACGCCCGCGCGCTCTACGAACTGTTCAGTTCGATGCGCTTTGCGATCAGCCTGCTGACGATCCTCGCGATCGCGTCGGTGATCGGCACGGTGCTCAAACAGAACGAGCCGTACAACGCCTACCTGAATCAATTCGGCCCTTTCTGGTTCCCGATCTTCGAGAAACTCGGGTTGTACGCGGTGTACAACGCGAGCTGGTTTCTCGCGATCCTGTGTTTCCTGGTGCTGTCGACCAGCGCATGCATCCTGCGCCAGAGCAAACCGATGCTGCGCGAGATGCGCGCGTTCAAGGAGCACGCGCGAGAGACGTCGCTACGGCTATTCAAGCTCCACGCCGAAGCCCCCGCAGCCGCTGCGCCAACGCGTGCTGACGCGGAGGCCTATCTCAAGCACAGCGGATTTCAGACCCGCATCGCTGAGCGCGACGACGGCGTGCTAATCGCCGCCAAACGCGGCAGCTGGAGCCGAGTCGGCTACTTCTTCGCGCACGGCGGCCTGGTGGTGGTCTGTGTTGGCGGCTTGCTCGACGGCAACCTGCCGCTACGTCTGCAGATGTGGCTGGGGGACAAGCAAGCAACCCAGGGCGATCAACTGATCGCAGATATCCCGACCCGCAGCCGGCTCGCGGAGGACAACTGGAGCTACCGCGGCAACGTATTCATCCCCGAGGGCAAGTCGGCTAGCGTCGCTGTGCTACGCGAAGGTGACGGCATCCTGCTGCAGGAACTGCCGTTCACGGTATCGCTGCAGAAGTTTCATATCGAACACTACGAGACCGGTCAGCCAAAGCGTTTCGCCAGCGACATCATCGTGACCGACAAACGCAGCGGCAAATCGGAAGTCCGCACGATCGATGTGAACAAGCCTTTCGAGACACACGGCGTCACGCTCTACCAGGCGAGCTTCGACGACGGAGGCAGCCGACTCAAGCTGCGTGTGCGCAGCCTTGGTACCGGTCACGATGCGCCCGGCGAGATCACCGGCGTCGTGGGTGAGCGCGGCGATCTTAAAGGCCCGGGCTACGCCTACAGCGTCGAGTTCAACGACTTCCGCGCGATCAACGTGGAGACGATGGGCGAAGCACCCAACACGCGCAGCGGACTCGCGGGCCTGAGCGACCGACTCGGCAGCGGCGCGCGCAACGCGGCGCACAAGAATCAGCGCAACATTGGCCCGAGCTTCACCTACAAGCTGCGTGACAGCGCCGGGCAAGCTATCGAGTTCATGAATTACATGCTGCCCGTGGAGCAGGATGGGCGCTGGTTCCTGCTCGCAGGCATCCGCGAGGACGCCGCCGAGGGCTTCCGCTACCTGCGCATCCCGACCGACGAAGACGGCCGCGTCGACACCTGGTATGCGGTGCGCCAACACTTGCTCGACAAGTCGATGCAGCCGACCCTGGCGAAGCGCTTTGCCAAGCGTGCGTCAGGCGGAGCGGAAAACGCCGCGCTGCGCCTTGAAGAAACCTCGCTGCGCACACTGCAATTGTTTGCCGACAAAGGTTTCGAGTCACTCGGCGCCTTCATCGACAAGAGCATTCCGAAGGCCGAGCAGGAGCGCGCCGCGGGCATCTTCCTGCAGGTACTCGAAGGCATCGTATGGGAAGCAGTGCTGATGGTGCGTGAAGAAGCCGGCCAGCCTGCGATTGAAGCCAATGCTTCGCGCGCGCAATACGCTCGTGACGCGCTCAAGGCGGTCGGCGACGCCTTCCATTACAACGCGCCAGTCATCCTGCAACTCGACAGCTACGAGCAGGTCCAGGCGACCGTGCTGCAAGCTACCCGCTCTCCCGGCAAGAAATGGGTCTTCCTCGGCTCACTCTTGCTCACGCTGGGGGTGTTCGCCATGCTTTACGTGCGCGAGCGCCGCCTGTTCCTGCTATTGCGGCGCGACGGCTCGGCGCTGCTTGCGATGAGTGCCAACCGCGTATCGATGGATGTAGAACAGGAATTCTTGCGTCATCGCGACGCCTTGTTAGGCGGCAAACCGGCTGCCGGAGATCTCGCACCATGACAGACCTTGCCCAATCCATATCGACTCCGCCACGTCAGCGCCCGATCGCGCCCGGTGACTGGCTGGCCGCACTGGCGCTGGCGCTCGGCGCCGCGTTCGCCCTGCGCGAGTACGGCAGCTACATGGATGTTTACGAGAAAGCGATCCTGCTGCTGACGGTTCCTGCCCTCGCGCTGCTGGGCTGGCATTGGCACGGCCTGCACAATCTGCTCGCCGCGACCGCCTGCGCCGCCTTGCTCGGAATCGGCTTGTACCAACATGATCTGTCACGCGCCGAGCAGGTCTTCTGGCTCAAATACTTCTTTAGCAGCCAGACCGCCATTGCATGGATGAGTGCGCTGGTGTTCTTCTCAACCGGCGCGTTCTGGCTCGGGCTTCTGGCGCGCGCGCCATTTGCCGAGCGCGTCGGCACGGCACTCAGTTGGGTCGCAGCAGGGGCAGGCCTCACCGGCTTGCTGGTCCGCTGGTATGAGAGCTACCTGATCGGCCCCGATGTCGGCCACATCCCGGTGTCGAACCTCTACGAAGTGTTCGTGTTGTTCATCATCCTGACCACCCTGCTCTACCTGTACTACGCGCGCCACTATGCGACGAACCGGCTCGGAGCCTTCGTATTGCCGGTGGTCGCCGCGGCGGTCGGCTTTCTGCTTTGGTACAGCTTCAGTCGTGACGCCCATGAGATCCAGCCGCTGATTCCGGCGCTGCAGTCGTACTGGATGAAGATCCATGTGCCGGCAAACTTCGTCGGCTACGGCGCCTTCGCGCTCGCATCGATGGTCGGCGTCGCCTACCTGTGCGCGTCGCGTGGTGTGCTGGCGAGCCGGCTGCCCAGCATCGAGTTGCTGGACGATCTGATGTATCGCGCCATCGGCATCGGCTTCGCTTTCTTCACCGTCGCGACAATCCTCGGTGCGCTGTGGGCGGCCGAGGCTTGGGGCACTTATTGGCAGTGGGACCCCAAAGAGACCTGGGCACTCATTGTCTGGCTTAACTATGCCGCCTGGCTGCACATGCGGCTCACCAAGGGCTTGCGTGGCGCCGTGCTGGCCTGGTGGGCCATCATCGGCTTGCTCGTCACCAGTTTCGCCTTCCTCGGCGTTAACATGTTCCTGTCGGGCCTGCATTCCTACGGCTCGCTTTGAGCAACGACCAACGACCATGCGCGCGACCGCCGTCCTGCTTCTGCTTGCCTTGCTGGCGCCAAGCCTTGCGCACGCAGAAGTGTGGAAGTGGACCGACAGCGAAGGTCAAACGCACTACGGCGACAGCCCCCCGCCGGGTGTCAAGGCAAGCAAGGTTGGAGACGCTGGCGTCTCCGTCATCCCGGCGTCGCCACCGCCAGACGCGGCGCCAGCCCCTGCCCCGCCGAGCGCTCCGAAACACGCTCCTGCCGCCGAGAAGGCTGCGGTCGGCGGCGGCAGTGTGGACGCCGCCGCAGAGCGGGAGGCCAAACGTCGGCGCATGATCGAACGCTGTGAGCGAGAACGCGGCGTCGATTGCGAAGATGCGGTTGATGGCATGCTCGATGGCACGCCTCCCCCTGCGCACAGTGTGATCGAGGGGCCGGTTTGGATCGCCCCCACCCATCCGCCACACAAACCACGGCCTCCGGTCAAGCCGAAGCCCAAACCAGTGACGACGGATGACCCACTGAATTACCCGATGGCGCCGTTCCCGAAACCCGTAAAACCCAAGTAGCCTGCGCTACTGGGCAAGCACCCGGAACTCGATGCGCCGATTACGCGCGCGGCCCTCTGGCGTGGCATTCGACGCAACCGGGCGATCCGGCCCCATGCCGGTGGTGCTCAGCATGCCTTGCTCCGCGCCCTTGGCCACCAGGTAGCGCTGCACTTCATTCGCCCGTGCCTGCGACAACGCAAGGTTGCTGGTACGCGAGCCGTCGCCGTCCGTGTGGCCGATGATCTCCACTCGGCGACCACGGACACTCAGCAACGCCTTCGCCATCTCGTCGAGGATCGCCTGGCCGGCGGACGTGAGTGTCGCCTTGCCACTCTCGAATTCGACGATCCGGTTGCCTAGGGTTTCGTCCAGCAACTGCTGCTCACTGGCCGCCACGGCCAGGCCGTTCTTCACGACAAACTGGTTGTTGAAACCGCTGGCAACATCGCTGGCCACCGTTTTGCGCTGGGCATCGCTCAATACGGTGCCGTTGAGCGCAACCTGGGTGCCATCGACGCTCAGGCTGCCGGCACTCACGCTCTTGAGCTGCGGCCCGATCGAACGTTGTACCTGTTCGGCCCAGCGCGGCGGAGCAACCACGCCACCGACAGTGATCTGATCGACCACCCGCGCAGCGCCGAACACTTCGCGCAGACGCGCAAGGATCGCCGCCTTCGATGCGTCGTCAGGTACCGCTCCGGTCGCAACAATCGGCGCCTCCGGTGCCGCCGTCGTTGCAGCCATGACCGTGCCGGCAAACACGATTCCAGCCAGGAACACGCCCCCCAAACTCAAGGTTCTAGCGGCCATGGAAAGCCTCGCCAAAAGTGTCGGCCGCCTGTCGCAGAGACAGGCGCGGGATGTCGAGATAGCTCGCGAGCTTGCGAATCGCATAATCGTTGTCCAGATAATCTTCGACCCACTCTGCATCGCAGACGTTGATCAGGTACTCCTGTGCCGCTGTCGCGGACAGCAAGGCTTCAAGCGCACGCGCGTCGGCGCCGGCAAAACTCAGCATCAGCTCGGGTCGCCCGTCGCGATGCACCTTGAAGGCACCCACTTCGAAATCGGAACGGGCAAGGAAGGGCGCCACCGCGGCCACCCACCACGTTGCCAAGGCCGCCCGCGCATCGCCCTCAGCGGGCAGCGGCAGCACCAGACCGCGCTGCAAACGGGCGCAGGCTTGCGTCAGCAGAGGCTCGAGCAACAGCCCCAGCGCGAGCACACTGCGGCGCAGGACGAGTGGGTGGCCGGCTTCACGCAGACGGCGTTCAACGTCGGCAAGCGTGAGGCGGTCGTACTCTGACCTCAGCGCATCGGCCCGCCCCAGCATGGGCGGCGAGAACTCGATCGCAGCGAGCTCATCGAGCGCGGCACGAGGGTCATCCGACGCAAGCGCTGCATCCATTGACGTTGCCAACTGTCGCCAGACCCCGTCGAGACAGGCCGGGAACTCCGCCAGCAGTCCAATCGGCGACTCGGTCGGCAAAGCGACTGCCGCAATGAACGGGAAGCGCCGCTGGGACGCATCCTTGCTGGGAACAAGCCGCCCCACCAAGGCAACCGGGCTACGCGCACCCAAGAATACGAAATCCACTGGTGCGCAGCGGTCGTAGGCCGATTTCCAGCCCGCATCGCTGGCGGCCAGTTCAAGCCCGTGGGCGACCCATGCATCGAGCGGGTCCAAGATCGCCGAGCCGTTACTGCTGCGCACGAAATCCGCACGGCCGGGCAGTTTCCCGAAATAGCAGATGCGTCCAGCAAGATCGGTCATTCGCATCGCGACCGTTCCTCTCAAGCGCCGCCACCGGCAACCGCAGCCGGCAGTTTGATGCCGAGCAGGCCGGATTTCTGCGGCGCACTTGCGTTCGCCGAAGTATCCGCCTGCGCGCTGCTGACGATGCGCAGATTCACCGTCACGGCGACCCCGTTGTTGGTCCAGGTCATCTCGAACGTGCCATCGCTGCGGCGCTTCTTCTGTGCAGTGTTGATCAGGCGCTCGAGACCCGCAGCGCCCGGTTGACTGGCCACCTCGACGGTGCGCCCGTCGTAGGCGACCGCGGTGATACGAGCACCCGGCGCCCCCTTGCCCGACGGCCATACAAAATTGGCCCAGTCCTGCACGCCCATGCGGTAACGCAGCACCTGACCGTCGATCTCGATCGTGTACTCGGTGACGCCGGACACCGGCTGCGGCTGGATCTGGAACACCGTCTGCGACGCCGCGCCGCCGGCTCCATCGCCACTGGTAGCCTGCGCGGCGCCGGCGACCGGTGCGACAAAGCGCGCGAAGTTGTCGGCGAACTCAGGCGCGAGCTTCACGCCCATGTCCGCCCAGGTGCGCGCCGCGAGGGTGTCGCCACGGCGCACGACAAGCGGCCCCATCGATGTCTGCACGAACTTCGACACGGCCCCCTCTGGGCCGAACACCTGAGCGATCTCTCCGGCGCCGGCCTCGACGCGTGCGTTCTGCGTGAAGGGGTATTTCTCAGCCAGGCTACGCATGAATGGGTCATAGACCTGCGCAGTCCAAGTACGGTTGAGTTCGGTCTCCGCCGGTTTGACGATCACCGCAAACGCCATCATCAACGGGCGTACCAACAGCGGGCGAATCGTGCCGCGCGCCGAATCCGGGATCGAGGCGAGCACCTGCTCATCGACCTGCCGCAGCGCGTCAGAGAGTTCGGAACCGGAACCATCCAGCGTCTGCATCATGAGTTGCCGCGCCGCGGGGCCGGCGTCGCCGGCTGTCTTCATCTGGTTGAAACGCGAACGCACTTTGGCGAGCGACTGCAGATAGCCCTTGAGCAAAGAGCCCTCGCGCGCGTCCGGCCGCTCTACGACGAGGTTGGCAATCGCCGCGAACTCGCGCCCTACCGGCCCCATCGGGATCTCGCTCTTGCCGGCCGACACGTTCAGCGTGACCTGTGCCGGCGACTGCCGCAGGATCGTCTGCTTGAACCAGTCGACGAAGCCGCTCTGCGCCTTGGCGAGTCCGTCGTTCAACAGCGAGGGGTTATCCCACGAGGTCTGCCGATACACCGTATCGAGCACCTTGCCGATCGGCGAATTGACCGGGTCGCCGAGGCGGTTGAGTTGTTTAACCGCATCCTCGAAGCTGGCGAAATCCGCAACCGTCACGCCCTGCAGAAATTTTTTCCATTCGGCGGCGTAGTCGGTCTTGTACATCAGCGTCAGCGCCTTCTGGATCTGCTCCGGGCTCCCCTCCAGCGACAGATCGTCCCGCGCGGCAGTCTTCAGCACCCAGTCCGTACTTTGCAGTTCCTTGCTGGCTGCCTCCTTGATCGCCGCCTCGACATAGCCCTCCCACGCCTCGCGGGTGAAGGTACCGGGGATCGCATGGCTACCGGCGACCAGGTCGCGCGCTTCATCGCCGACGATTCGCGCAACCGTCATCGACGGGAAGCGCGTCGCAGCGCGTGCCTTGATCTGCGCGTACACACGCTCACGCGCCGGCTGCCCCTTGACCACCTTGCGCAGCACATCGCGCGTCTGGTCGACCAGCGCCAGTCGGGTTTCGACCAAGGGGAAGTCCGGCCGTGCGCTTTGCGCAACAACGAAGGCGAGCATCCGTTCGGCCGAGCGGATCATCCGCTCGCGCGGCATCTCGCCACGGTTGTTCTCCAGCCAGTTGCGCCAGAAGCGCGCCAGCTGATCATTCAGGTGACCCGGCTCGATATGCTCGCGGCTACCCAACATCAGATAGGTTTTGAGGGCGTTGTAGGCATCCTGCACGTCCGTCGGCGAGGCGTCGCGATACGGTTGGACACTCGCATCCGGCCGCGCCGCAACCTTCTCGGTGGCGCCCGCCTGCGCCGGCGAAAGCTCAGCACTGCGGCGATTCACCTCAGCCAAGTAGCCCTCCAGCGATTCAGCCACCGGCTTCAGCAGAATCTGCTGCACACCGTGGAAATATTCGGTGCGCAACTTGGCCTCGAGCAGATCCCCCTGATACAGCCCGAAGCCCAAACCGACGGGCCGGTCTTCTCGATAGCGCTCAAGCTGCTCAATGCGATCCTGCATCAACTCGAGGGCTTCGATGCGCGAGGCCAGATCCTGACGGCCCTCCTGCAAGCGCACCGCTTTCGTCAGGTCCGCCTGCACATGCGATACAAGGCGGTCGTTCGACACATAGGACCAGGCAAGGGCACCCAGCACCAGCCCGAAGCCCACCACCGATGCCGCGAAGGCCACAGCCCGCATGCGGGTACGCGTACGACTCGCGTATTGCCGCACCAAGGCGCGGTCAGCAAAAATCACCTTGGAAAAGAGGTCGCGCAGGAAGAAGCCGCCCTGCGAAGACACAGGCATATCGACCGCGGGCGCCAGTTTCAGTCCGAACCGGTCAGCGACGCGTTCGCTTGAAGTGCCGGCAGCACGCCCTTCCTGCAGTGCACTGGTGAAGTAGAAGCCGCGGAAGATCGGTTTGAACTGGAAGGGGTTGTCCTCGAACAGCGTCGCGACAAACGCGCGCAACGCCGGGCGCACCGCCGAAAACTCGAGCGGGAAAGTCAGCACCCCTGCGCCAAGCTTCTCACCACGATAAAGCGCCATGCGAGCGACAGACTGCTCACGCAAACCTTCATACAGACGGTCGAAGTGTTCGTCGAAGCGAGCCACCGGATCGGCAGAGCCGTCTGCGTCATAGGCCAGCGTTGCACCCCAAACGCGCGCCCGCTCGGCCGCATCGCAATCGTCGAAGAACTCGGCGAACCCGGCGACGAGGTCGACTTTGGTGAACACGATGTACACCGGCGCGAACACTTCCAGCTCGGCCGTCAGTTCCTGAACTCGCGCGCGGACTTGCTTGGCGAGTTTGATGCCGTATTCGGGGCGATTCTGCGTAAGCTCCTGCACACTGGCCGCCACCACGATGCCGTTGATCGGCGCCTTCGGGCGATGGCGCTTGAGCAGATGCAGAAAGCCGAGCCATTCACCGCGGTCCTCGTCCTCCACGGCATAGCGCCCCGCCGTATCGAGCAGGATGCCTTCGGTCGTGAAGAACCAGTCGCAGTTGCGCGTACCACCGATCCCCTGAACGATGCTGCCGCCCTGATCGGCAAACGGAAACTTCAGGCCAGAATTGACCACGGCCGAACTCTTGCCGGCCGCTGGGTTGCCGATCACCATGTACCACGGCAGTTCGTAGAGCGCAGCGCGCCCCGACAGCTCACCAAGCTTCGAGCCCTTGATCGTTGCAATCGCCTCGCCCATCCGGCGGCGCAGCACATCCACTTCACCGCGCTTGGAGGGGGTTGCGCGTGACACCGCGCGCTCCGACTCCTGTGTCAGCATCTGCGTCAGCGCAGCCGCCTCGCGAGCGGCCCGCCGGCGCCGGACGGCCCATACGCCCAGCACGACGAGCCCGATCAACGCGATCGCGGCGACTGCCCACCACATTGCCAGCTTGAGCGTATGGGCGGAGAGCAGCAGGAAGGCACTCGCCAGCAAGAGCGCAAGGACCGTCAAGGTCCGGCTGTCAGTGAGGAAATTCCAGAATCCACGCATGGTTTGGGTCGTCGTAGTGTGGCCAGCTTCAGGAAGTGGCTGGCTCGGGTTCGTAGGCTTGCAGCAACAACACGCCGCGCGAGAGCGGGTCGGCCAGCGCGGCAAGCAGCGTCGGTTTTTGTGTTTGTTCGGTATGCGCCGCGGCGAGCGCCAGCGCCAGCGTCGTGCCCGCGACGCCGAGGTCTCCCAGTGCGGCGCCCAGACCCACGCGGTCGGCAACCGGGTCGAGATGCGGCAGCACGTTGTTCATTGCAGCCGCGATCTCGACCGCTCGCGTCGGACGAACGTCTCCGTCGCTGAACACGGCAGCAACCGCGTCGACAGGCGTCGCAACACCGTCGAGCGCGGCGCTCAACAAGGATTCCAGCAGCGCGGTATCCAAGCGCCCCGTGGCACGCGGCGGTGCGTCGCGCTGCGCGCTGAGCGGCGCGCGCAGACGAGCCAGAACCGGCCAGCCGTTGCCTGTTTCAGGACGTGCAAGCAAAACCGCTGCGGCGGCCTCACCGGGCACCAGCCCTTCCGGGTTGTCGTACGCGAACAGCGACCTTTCAGTTGCGGAACGCTCGATCACGGCCTCATCGATGTGGCTATCGACTGCGAGCAGCAGCAGATTTCGAATCTGCGCCGCATCCGCCTGCCACGCCCGAATTTCGCTGAGTGCCGTACTGCCATCATCCGCAGCGATCAGACGCACCGACGGCAAGCTTTCAGGCCATACACGTGCAATCAGGTGTTCGATCCAGCGCGTGGCGAGTGCCTGATGCGGCTCGCTCCAGTTACGCGACACCAGGGCCCGCACGACGATGGGCAGCGCGCGCGGAGCGGCGTGACGCGACACTGGCTCCGGCATCGCTGCGACCACCTGTTCGATCACCGGCTGCAGCGCCGCCGGCACGAGCGCCAGCGCGCGCAGCACAGCAGACGGCAAGACCACGGCGTCGGCCCCCTCGGCGGCGAGCCAATCGAGCAGCTCGTCCACACTCAGATCCGCCGCGCGCCGCATGCGAACTGGCAGACCGTCGAGATCAAGAAACTCCGATTCCGGCTCCGGCATCAGCTCACCGCCGGTAATCCCTTCAATCACCGCGCCCGCGGCATCGCCCCCCGCGGTGCTGACGCCAGCGGCAAGCACCAGCACTTCTGGCGGCGCGGTGATCTTGGGTGCCTCGTCGGTCGGGGCGGTCGCGATCGGAGTGCGGGCCGCGGCGGGCGCGCTGAAACGACGCCAACCGAACCATGCCAGACCGACCGCGAGGCACACTCCGGACGGCACCAGCACCAAGCCGGTCAGCAAGTCCGATGCCGTGACGATCTGCGGGCTGCTTTGCCACCACAGCACGGCGCCTACCCAACACAAGGCGAGCAGCGCGAGAAAGACGAGAGCGACGCGGATACGGCCCGACATGCGAATCAGATCAGTCCGAGGTGTTCGACTGGCCCGCGATCAACACAGCGCCACAGGCGGTCTTGTCACCGTGTCGCGCCGCGGGGCGGCCATCGATCATGCAGGTCGGATCTCCACTGACGATCACGGTGGTACCGCCATGGCCCTTCTTGGGACAGGTCACCTTGTCGCCGACGCGCGCGATGGCCTTGTCGCCGGTCACGCTCTGCGGACTACCCTCGACCACGACACCGCCGTGGCTGGTCTTGTCCCCGATCACGATAAATGGACGCCCCACCTGCCGCTCCTGTTCATTTGCGGCCGAGCACACCGGCCCGGCGCAGTTCGACGTGTCCAAAATCCATCAACTTCCAGCGCCCGCCCCAAGTGAGGCCAAGTGTTTCGGCGCGTTCGCCCAGCAGGCGATAGCCTTCCATCGCCCACGGATCGCGTTCGCTGATGACAAGCTTGCCGTTGCGGAAGAAGGCAAGATCAGCGGCGAGACCGAACTGGTGATAGCTCTGGAACGCGCCAGCGCGCGTCACGTTCGGGCCCATGGCTGCAAGCTCGGCCTGGCGCTCCGGGCTGCGATAGCCCTCCAGCAAGGCCATCTCGTAACCGCGTTCGCTCATCTGCTGGAACAGCACAAGAACGCGCTGGCGGAATTCACCATCCATCAGCGTCCAGTCACGGCTGGCGGTGGCGATCTCGGGGCGTTCGGTCTGTATTTCAGCTGTGACGAAAACCTCCGGCGGCAGTGCCGGCGGCGGCACGAGGTGCTCGCCATCGAGCAAGGCTGCGAGTACCGGATCCCGCACTTCGGCCCGCTCTTCGAAACCCGCCATCGGGCGTGTCATTGACAGCAGCACGGCAGCGACGACGGGAAGGAAAACCGCCGCCAGACTCAAGCCGACGACCAAACGATTGGACCGCACCCAGCGCCATGCGCGCAGCACAGCGCTGCCACCGCCTGCGCCGAGCAGAACCAGCGCATCGCGCCCACTGCTCCCAAGCCGGCGTTGCATGTCACCAGCGGACTCGACACGCCGTTGCACACCACGCATTGCCGCGTCGCGCAGCGCCGGGAAGCACATCAAGCTCCCTCCCAGCACGGCGACCAACATCAGGGCGGAGAGACCTAAAAACAGTTCCACGAGTGTCGCCAAAGCAATCCTGAAAATGACGAACGGATTATACGAGTCGATACATTTGGCATATGCGGTAATTCTTCTCGCATAATCCGATTTGCCCGCAGCTAATATTCATGCCCATGACATCCCCGGAATCGAGCCCGGCCAACACCGGAGCAGCCCGTCGCCCGTCGCTGTTTGAACAGCCTGCCGGCCATGCGCGTACGCCGCACCGCGAAATCGCGGTACTCGCGCCGTTCGCCACGCAGAAGCCGGCGCAACCCTCGATTCGCTGGGCCACTGCGGGAGTCGCGGCAGTGGCGTCCGCCTTTGCTTTGCTGGCCGGCGCAACGCTGTGGGCAGTGGTCAATGGCGGCAACACCGAAGCACCGCCGCCACCGATCGCGCAACGTCCGGCCACCAAAGCGGCACCCGCTGCGGTGTCGCTTGTTGCAGCGGCCCAATCAGAGGTAGCTGACGCGTCGCCCGTGCAAACGGCTGTCGTCAGCGAAGCCGCGACCGGCGCCACACTGGTCGATACGCCCCCTGTTTCGGAATCGACTGCTGCCACGTCGCCCGCCAGCGCGGAGCGCGCGATCAACGAGAACCCCGCCATCGCGCCGCATATCGAGGCGGCGCACGCTCCGGCGCGCCATCAGGCCTCAAGCGCTACGCCTAAGTCGCCTGCACATAAGTCGGCCGAGACCAAACCGAGGACCCGCAGCACGAAGCCAAAGGGCGAGGCGGATACCGCACTCCTGGCCGCGCTGGTGTCGCACATCGACCACACCGCAGAGCAAACCGCCAACCGTGACGTGGTCGGCGCGAGTTCGCAGCAGGGCAGCACGGCGGAGCTCGTTGCGCGTTGCGACCGGCTTGGAGGGCTCGAAGGCTCGCTGTGCCGCAAGCGCATCTGCAAGGGGTTGTGGGGTACGGACCCGGCCTGCCCGAGTCGTTGAGCGGTCAGATTCGACCGCGTTGCGCGGCGTTAGTCGAACAGCGAGCGAGTCTGCCCCAGAGGCGCTGCGTCGGGGGAAACGAGCGGCTCCAGGTCTGCAACCTTCACCCCAAGCAAACGCAGCTTGCGCTCGATCGGAACGCGGCGCAGGCAATCGACCGCAACATCCCGAATCGTCATGAAGTCCGCCGTCGCATAGCTGAGCTTGCGATCGCGGGTGACCTGCTCGAAGTTGTCGAACTTCACCTTCACGCCAATGCTGCGCCCTGCGTAGCCTCGCGCGGCCAGATCGGCGGCGACCTGACGTGACAGTTTCACGATCACCGACAGCAGCGTGAGCGGGTCGCGTGTGTCATGCGGGAAGGTGATTTCACGGGAACGCGACTTGGGCTCCTGATGCGTTTCCACGGCCCGCTCGTCACGCCCGGCCCCTGCATCCGCAAGCCAGCGGCCGTAGCTCTGGCCGAAGTGGCGCACCAGCATGTGCGGCGAGGCGGCGGCAAGCTCTCCGATCGTACGGATGCCGAGCTGTTCGAGTTTCGCATTCGCCTTTGGACCCACCCCGTTGATCTTGCTCACGGCCAGCGGCCAGATCCGCACAGGGATCGCGGCCTCATCGATGATCGTCAGCCCGTTCGGCTTGTCCAGATCCGAGGCGATCTTCGCGATCAGCTTGTTCGGTGCGATGCCGATCGAACAGGTCAGGCCCGTTGCAGCGCTGACGCGAGCCTTGATTGCGCGAGCCACCGTCTCTGTGTCGCCGGGCACCTCGGTCAGGTCGATGTAGATCTCATCGATACCGCGATCTTCGATGCAATCGGCCACCTCCGCGACGGCGGCCTTGAAGAGGCGCGAGTAATGCCGATAAGCCGCGAAATTGACAGGCAACACGATCAGTTCCGGGCACAGCCGCAACGCAGTTCGAATCGGCTGGCCTGAACGGCAACCGAAGGCGCGCGCCTCGTAGGTAGCAGTGGTCAGCACGCCACGACTCGCGAGTAGCTGCGCGCGCCCCTCGGGTGTCCGGGAATCGCCAATGCCGCCGATCGCCACCGGCAGACCACGCAACTCAGGCTGGCGTAGCAGTTCGACAGACGCGAAAAATGCGTCCATGTCGAGGTGGGCGATACGGCGATGCGGAAACATGGCGAAAGTTTAGCGGAGGGGATTGAACTTTCCCGCCCCGCCACCATCTACACCAGCGTACCGGTTCTGGAGAGTCGGTACGGTAGATGGGGAGTAGCTCACTTCTGCTGCGTCGTCACCACGATCGCTCACGCGATCCGGCGCACAGGCGGTTCCGCAAGGAGCCGCGAGCGAGACCGTTACCGGCATGTCCGGCGCGGTCGCTCGTCCATTCGACAGGGCCTTGTCCGGCAACGGTGCAAGGCCCTTTCCGTTTCACGGGTCCTGCGCCGGTTCGATCAACGCGCATTGAAAGGAAAACCTGTGAAACGCGTTCTGCTGCTTGTCGCGACCAACGTCGCGATCGTCGTCCTGCTGTCGATCACCGCCCGTGTGCTCGGGCTGGATCGCTACCTCGAAGCCAACGGCAGCCTGAACCTGCAAAGCCTGCTCGTGTTCTGCGCGATCTTCGGCTTCGGAGGCGCCTTCGTGTCGCTCGCCATCTCGAAATGGATGGCCAAGTTCTCGACCGGCGCGCAGGTGATCACCCAGCCGCGCAATCAAGCTGAAGCCTGGCTGCTCGACACGGTGGCACGTCAGGCGCAAGCCGCCGGCATCAAGATGCCGGAAGTCGCGGTGTATGACTCGCCTGAACTCAACGCATTCGCCACTGGCCCGAGCCGCAACAACGCGCTGGTGGCCGTATCGACCGGACTCTTGCACAACATGCGGCCGGACGAGGTGGAAGCGGTGCTCGCACACGAAGTCAGCCACGTCGCAAATGGCGACATGGTGACGCTGACGCTGATCCAGGGCGTCGTGAACACCTTCGTGATGTTCATCGCACGCATCGTCGGCAACGTGGTCGACAAGCTGGTGTTCAAGAACGAAGAGGGACATGGCCCGGCGTTTTACGTCACGACCATCGTCGCCGAACTGGTGCTCGGCGTACTGGCTTCGATCATCGTCATGTGGTTCTCGCGCCAGCGCGAATTCCGCGCTGATGCCGGCGCCGCAAAGCTGGTCGGCGCCACGCCGATGATCAACGCGCTCGAGCGCCTGAAGCTCAACGCGGAAGGCGGCGCCCTGCCAGACGGAGTGAAAGCGCTCGGCATCTCGGGTGGGCCGGCGTTCATGAAACTGTTCATGTCGCACCCGCCGCTCGATGAACGTATTGCCGCGCTGCGCGCCGGCCGCTAAGGAGACACGCATGACCCCGATCCGTACCTATCCGGAAAACAGCCCGCAGGCCGTCGGCCGCATCGTCGCGATGATGATGGTGGCGGACGGCAGTCTCGCCGAGGCGGAACTGGCGACGCTGTCGGACCCGGAGCACCTCGCGAGCGTAGGGCTCGACGCCCATGAGCTGCGCACCGTGCTGGCCGATCATCTGGTCGACGTAGCGCTGGCGAGCCCCACGCCGCACGAGGCGAGGGTGAATGATCCGGCGATACTCGACCAAGTGCTCGCCCCCGTCACCGATCCGGCTTTACGTCTGAAAGCCTGTGCGCTGGCGATCCATGCCAGCGGCGCGGACGAACAGATCGCGCCGGCAGAACAGGCCGTGCTGCACTACATGCTCGGTCAGTGGGGTTTGACGCTTGAACAGCTGCACGACTATCTGGCGCAGCACCTGAACTGATCCTTCTCCGATACGGCGCCCGGCGGGGCGCCGTTTTCATTTCAGGCGCTCGGTCGGCTCACCGAGAGCAAGCGCAATCCGACACCGAGGAAAGCCACGCCGGTGATGCGGTTCACCCAGACACGCCAGACGCCCGAGCCACTGAGGCGCGCGGCAAGCCGGCCAGACGCCCAGGCCATGCCGCTGTTGTAGACCGTGGAAAGGCCGACGAAGATCGCGCCGAGAATCAGCAGCGCCATCGTGGTGCCGGGCACGCCGGGCCGGATGAACTGCGGAAAGAAGGACACCATAAACAACACGACTTTGGGATTTAGCAGGTTGGTCAGGTAGGCGCGCAACAGCAGGCCGCGGCGCGACACCCGCGGCGCTTCGGCGCGCGGTGCAGGCGCTTCACCCTTGTCGCGCAGCATCGAGACGCCAAGCCAGACGAGATAGATCGCACCGGCCACCTTGAGCGTGTTGAACGCGGTTTCCGACGCCAGCAGCAGGGCCGACAAGCCGAGCACGGCGAACAGCACATGCGTCGCGCAGCCCAGCGAGATACCCATCGCAGCCAGCAGTCCGGCGCGATGCCCGCGCGCAACGCTCTGCCCCACGATCAGCATCGTGTCCGGCCCCGGCGTGACGTTGAGCACCATCACCGCCAGTACGAAGAGCCAAGGATTCGAAATCGCAGCCATGCCTGCTCCCAATCAATATGTCAGCGGTGCCTCATGCGGCAAGCGCAGTCTAAACTATGGCATGCGCCCAACCCGCCCATGCCGACTCCGGCGCGCGATCGCCGCGCTCGCTTGCTGCCTGCCCGTTCTTACGACGCAAGCAGCGCCGCCGCTCCGCGTTGCGCAACTGGAAACACTGCGCTACCCCTTGCTTGAGGTGGATGCGCACGGCAAGGTCAGCGGCGGCTTGCTGAAATCACTGGGCGATCGGATTGCCGAAAAGCTCGGTACCAGCGCCGAGCACAGCATCTGGTCCAGAAGGCGCACTGAATCGGCAGTGCTGGCCGGCGAGGCAGACATCGCGTGCTATCTCAGCCCGATCTGGTCGGACGAGGCGCGGGACGGCTTGTGGACCATCCCGGTGCTGCCTCAGATCGAACGCGTGGTGGCCGTGCATGGCCGGCACTTGCCCAGCCAGGTCCCGCAGGATTTCAAAGGACTGCGCGTCGCCATCATGCTTGGCTACCACTACCGAAGCATTCAAGGCCTGTTCGACGCCAGGGAAGCGCGGCCCGTTGAAGATACTCGTGTCGATAACCTCTTCCGGCTCGTCCTCACCGACCGCGCGGATGTGCTGATCACATCGGAAGCAGAGATCGAGGGGCAGTTCCGCCAGTTTCCCTCGCAGCGAGAACGTTTCGACGTGAGCAAGCAGGCGTTTACGACGGTCGACACACAGTGCCTCGTTTCGCCGAAGTCACCCTGGTCGCTCGCGCAGATTAACGCGGCACTGAAAAACCTCGCGGCCAGCGGCGAGATCGGTCGCCTTGCTGCGCGCTACGGTCTGAGCATGCGCTAGAGATTCTCGCGATCGCCCCGCGTAGTCGGGCTTGAGATGACGAGGAAGCTAACCTCGTCATCAAAGGGATTGCGGAACTGATGGGCCGCGCCAGGCGGCACTTCAATCCCCTGCCCGGCAGTCAGAACGAACACCTCACCCTCACGCCACATCTCTGCACGGCCATCGAGAATGTAGAAGAACTGCCGCGCTGCCGCGTGGCGATGCGTCTGTTCCGACTTTCCCGGCGGCACGCGCTCCTGGATGACGCTCAGCGACGCGTCCTTGAGCAGATGCCAGCCATCGCAGCCCTCACCCCAGACGTAATGTTCGGCATTGTTGGTGCTGACGACGCTCATGCGATTTCTCCTTCGTCGCGGTAACGCTGCGGCGCATAGCGACGCGCGAGGCGGCCGCTCGCTTCTGCCAAATCGATTGTCGTGACCAGCAGTCCCGGGCCTTCATGCCCCAAATGCGCCACACAGCGGCCGGCAGGCGAAATCACAGCGCTGCCGGACAGCGAATAGCGCAGACCCACATTCACGCTCGCAAACCAAACCGTGTTCTCTGCCGCGCGGCATTGCATCGCCTTTTCGTAAATTGGCCCGTCCGCAGCGCCCCACTCGCGCAGCGCCGCTCCCGAGACGTCGCTGCCACCGAAGTGCGGATGCAGCACCAGTTGTGCGCCGCGCACCGCGGCCCAACGGACAGTTTCCGGGTAACGCCAGCCTTCATGGCAGATCACGATGCCGAAACGCAGACCATCGAGTTCAAACACATGGCGCTTATCACCCGGCGTGTAGGTGGAATCTTCATCCGGGTCGAGCTGGTTCTTGGTTTGCGCGCCCAGCAATTCGCCATCAGGTCCGATCACCCATGCGAGGTTCAGCAATCCACCTCCTTCGTTCGGCCACTCCATCGGCAGCACGATTGCGATGCGATGCTGCCGGGCGAGCGCGCGCGCCTGCGTCAACGCCGCAGCCAGGCCCGCCGGATCGTGCGGCGCTACGTCGAAATCCAGCCCGCGCATACCCGGCACATAGGCCTCGGGGAAGCACACCAGCGCCGCCCCGGCCTTGGCGGCGCGAGCCACATAGTCGGCAACATGCTGCATGCCGGCAGCGATCGAACGTGCGAGCGGTGGCGCAGCAAGGGCAAGGGTGAAGGGGTGTGAGGTCACAGCTGCGGCCCAAAAAAGGGAAGTGCGCGAGGATACGTGATCCACGCCACGCCGCGGCAAGTGCCCGGCGCTTGTCCCCGGTCAGGGACGCTGGGAGCCGCGCCCCGCAGAATCGAGCCCTTTCCTCCCCCCTGGAAATTCCCCATGACCGCCCCCGAACACTTCATCCCGGGCAAGGATGCTTCACTCGAAGCAAGCATCGCGCGCCTGCAGGGTCTGCTGGCCGAGCGCGGCTTCCGGCTCGAAGAGCACGCCTGGCTCACCCCGGTTGCCGACTGCTGGTCGGTGCATCTGCGCGACGCGGACTGCCCCTTGCTCTACACCAACGGCAAGGGCGGCTCGCAGTTGGCGGCGCGCGCCAGCGCGCTGGGTGAGTTCCTGGAGCGCGCAAGCTGCAACCACTTCTGGTCGCACTACCACCTGGGTGAAACGCTCGCGCAGCACGATTTCACCCACGGGCCGCAGGAGCGCTGGTTCCCGCTCGGCGACGACGAAAGCTGGCCCGCCGGCCTGCTCGACGCCACGCTGCAGGACTTCTACAACCCGGATGCGAGCGTGCCGGCATCCAACCTCGTCGAGCACAACAGCGGCAATGCAGCACGCGGCATCTGCTCACTGCCGCATGTTCGCCAGCGCGATAGCGCAACGCTGTGGATGCCGGTGAACCTGATCGGCAATCTGTACGTCAGCAACGGGCTGGCTGCCGGCAATACCGCCGAGGAGGCGCGCACCCAGGCTCTGTCGGAGATCCTTGAGCGGCATGTGAAGTTCCGCGTGCTACGCGAAGACCTCTGCCTGCCCGATGTGCCGGATGCGGTGCTGACGCGCCATCCGCACATTGCAGCCGGCGTGGCCGCGCTGCGCGATGCCGGTTTCGGCATCCGCGTTCAGGATGCGTCGCTCGGCGGCGAATTCCCGGTCATGGCGGTAACGCTGCTGAACCCGGCCGACCACGGCTGCTACGCCAGCTTCGGCGCGCATCCGCGCTTCGAGGTGGCGCTGGAACGCGCGCTTACCGAACTGCTGCAAGGGCGCGCGCTCGACGCGCTGGCGGGCTTTCCGCCACCGGCCTTCGATGCCGACGAAGTGGCCGACCCATCGAACATCGAAACACACTTCGTCGATTCATCTGGAGTCGTCGGTTGGCGGCTGCTGGCCGGCACGCCGGACTTCGACTTCGCGGACTGGGATTTCGCCGGCAGCACGGCGGACGAATTCCGCCACCTGTGCGAAACCATCCACGCCGCGGGTCACGACATCCTGATCGCGGACTTCGACCATCTCGGCGCCTATGCGTGCCGGATCATCGTGCCGGGCATGTCCGAGATCTATCCGATCGAAGACCTGGAGTGGGAGAACAACAGCGTCGGCAACCTGCTGCGGCCGGCACTGCAACGCCTGCCCGAGTTGGACGAGGCCGAGTGCGAAGCACTGCGTGATGCGCTCGACAGCCTTGATCTCGCCGACGAGCGCCCGGTGGCCGCGCTAATCGGCCTCGCGCCGGACACCGACTCTGCCTGGCGAACGCTGCGGGTGGGTGAGCTCAGAGCTGTCTCTTATACACATCTCCGA
>CAMFLH010000003.1 GCA_945957295.1 uncultured Uliginosibacterium sp. | reverse complement strand
TACACTCGACTAGTCGTCGGCAGCGTCAGATGTGTATAAGAGACAGCTTCAGGATGATGCCGACACTACCGGTGGCCGTCGCCGCATAGGTGACGTCAGCCGTCGTGGTGTTCGTGGCGGCGTCGTAGACCTTGTTGCTGACCGTGCCACCGACCCACATCAGCGACACATCGGCCTGACCATTGAAGACGAGTTTGTAGCGGCCATTGATTTCCGCCGGCGTTCCGGTCAGCACCACCGTGGACGCGTCCGCCGTCGGCCAACCCAGCGCATCGATGCCACCCACCGGGTTGTGCCAGTCGGTCGCGTCCTGCCAGGGGCGCGCCTGCTTCATCGCGTCGACGAAAGCAAGGCCACCATCCCAATCACTGAGGAACCAGGTGTTCATGCCAAAGCGGTTGCGTGTCGAATCCTCCGCCGGCAGTACCGGCAAGCCCGTGCTCGGCGTGGCGGACACCTCAGCGCTGTCGGCGCTCTCACCTTGGGCCGTCACCGCCGACACCACGTAGTAGTAAGGCGTGCCGTTGCTGCGCCCGGTGTCGGTGAAGTGCGCGACGCCGGGTGACGCGAGCAGCGTGTAGGGGCCGCCGGCGTTGGTGGCGCGCTTGACGTGATACACGGTGGCCGCAGCGACCGCATTCCAGCTCAGGCTGACCTGCGCGTCGGCCGCCAGCGCACTGAGCCCGGTCGGCGGTGCAAGCGCCGCCACCGGCGTGGCCGACACTTCGGCCGAGCGGGCGCTATCGCCGGCCGAATTGCTGGCCGTCAGCACATAGAAGTAGGTCGTGCCGTTCACCAATCCGCTATCGGTGTAAGTCGCCGCAGCGGGTGATGCGATGACGGTATAGGGCCCACCCGCGTTCGTCGCGCGCAGCACGTGGTACGCCGTTGCGCCGCTGCTGGCCGCCCAGCTGATGATCACCTGCGCGTCACCTGCCGTTACGGAAAGGCCGGACGGCGTCGGAGGCGGCGTCTCGCCGTTACCGCCACCAGAACTCCCGCCGCCGCCACCGCAGGCGGCAAGCAGGAACGAAAGGCACAGCAGAAACAGTAGCCGCAGGATTCGCATGGCAGGTCTCGATAAGTACGACGATCAATAAACCGGTATATCCACACATCATATCCGCGCATCTGCCGCCGGGTTTGACGGCATCGAGGTCAGCCAGCTGATCACCCATCACCCTTGCACACGGACGGCGCGCCGGCCGCTTGCTGCCGTTTGGTGAGCGCCGCCCCGTCTGGTATACACGCCCGGGGCCACAAGCCCGTCCCTCACCCCAGCCCGGAGAACCCCGTGTCATCGCTGAAAGCCCGACTCTCGAACGTCCCGGAGGGCGCCGGCGCGCTCTTCTTCATCCAGATCTTCGCGACACTGGGCTTCGCGGTGCTGTATTCAACGCTGGTGCTGTACGCCACCCAGCATCTGAAGTTCAGCAACGCGCAGGCGGCCGCGACGATGGGCGTTTTCGGCGCCTTCAACTACGGCCTGCACCTGTTCGGCGGTTACCTCGGCGGGCGCTTCCTCTCCAACCGCAACCTCTTCGTCGGCGGCATGGTGCTGCAGGTGATCGGCTGTGCGGCCATCGCCGGCGGCACCACGGGGCTGTTCTACAGCGGGCTCGCACTCTTCCTGACCGGCAGCGGGCTCAACGTGACCTGCCTGAACATGATGCTGACGCAGCGCTTCCACCCGGACGATATCCGCCGCGAAGGCGCCTTCCTGTGGAACTACGCCGGCATGAACGTCGGCTTCTTCGTCGGATTCACGGTCGCGGGCCACTACCAGCTCACCGGCGACTACCCCAGCCTGTTCATCTTCGCGACGATCGGCAACGTACTGGCAATCGTGATCGCCGGTATCAACTGGCGCGTATTGGCCGATCTCGACACGCCGCTGCTGAAAGCCACGCCGGCGCACTTCCGGCTGCGTGCCCTCGCAGGCCTCGCGATCCTCGTCGGCTTGGTCCCAGTGGTTTGGATCATGTTGCAGCACACCGATTCGACGAGCTGGCTGGTCAAGGGGATCTGCACGCTGGTCGGCCTCTGGCTACTGGCGCTGACGCTCAAGCACCGCGACGAGCGCGAGCGCAACAACATGAAGGCCTACCTGATCCTCGCGCTCGGTTCGCTGGTGTTCTGGACGCTGTACCAGATGGCGCCGAACGGCTTGCAGCTGTTCGCACTCAACAACGTCGACCGCATGGTGATGGGCTTCGAGATCGCGCCGCAGTGGATCCAGAACATCAACGCAGCGGTCATCGTGCTGGGTGGGCCGCTGATGTCCGCACTGTTCGTACGCCTGCGCGCGCGCGGCTGGACGATCGACATTCCGAAGCAGTTCGCGCTCGCGCTGGTGCTGATGGGGCTCGGCTTCCTCGCACTGCCCGCCGGCATCGCGCTGGCCGGCAGCGATGGTCGCTCCGCCTTCGTGTGGCTGTTCTCCAGCTATGTGCTGCAGAGCGTTGGCGAGCTGCTGATCTCGCCGATCGGTTACGCAATGATCGGCCAGCTCGCACCGCGCGCCTACCAAGGCGTGATGATGGGCAGCTGGATGCTGGTCACTGGCCTGGCCTCGCTGTTCGCGGGCGACTTCTCCGGCATGATCCCGGAGCCCTCTGAAGGCGCTGCGCTGTCGACCAACCCGGCCTACTCCGCGCTGTTCCTGGAACTTGGCCTCGGTAGCCTCGCGGTCGGCATCGCGTTGTTCCTGCTGATGCCGACGCTGCGGCGTCTGATCCGCGCAGCGGCCTGAGGACGCCGCTCAGAGCGGCAACAGCACCGCTGGGTCGGGCTTCTCGACCCAGCGCGCAAAGGCCTCGGCGATCCGCTCGCATTCGCCCATTGCGCGCCGCCACGCGGCCTCGCGCGCGTCGTGATCCAGCGCGTAACGATAGAAGTCGTTGCGATCGGGCAGCTTGCCGTTGGGCAGCTTGGCCAGGAGCGCGGGGCTCGGCGCGATCAGCAGCATGGTGGAAAGCCACTCGGCCCCCTTGCCAAAGCCCTGCTTTCGCCACGGCAGGAACTTGTCCAGCCAACCGGGCACGACGCCTTCGACGAAGTGCGGGTAAAGCGTCAGGCCCGGTAACCGGTGGTAAGGCAGATGGATGTGGTAGTCGATCAGCCCGCCATCCCAGTAATGCGCATCCGGCACGCCGGGGATGCGTCCAACCGCGTCACAGATCAGCGGAATCGAGCCCGATGCGGTGAGTGCCGCGACACAGTTCTCTGCGGTCAACGGGTGTTGCTGCGTCGCGAACGGGTCTTGCCACAGTGCATCGAGCGGGCTGACTGGGGCGCTCGCGAACACATGCCGATCCAGATGTTTCGCAAGGCGGGCGCGCGACAACGTATTCGACACGGCGATCCGCGCGAAGGCCGTGCGCGAGGTGCGCCCCGCCAAGGGTCCGACCGCACGCGACACGATCACCCGCAAGGGCACATCAGCACGCGTAGCCCAGGGTCGCGCCACCGATTCGGCGAGCCCGACGATTTTCTGCGCCACCTCGGCCGGCGTCACCCCGACGCGGTAGCGCTGGCTGTGGACATACGCATGAGCCAGGCGGTCCAGTGCCGCAAGCGGATTGGCCTGTGCGCCGGCGCTCATGCGCCATGCGCCGATCGAAGCGCCCACCAGCGTCGGCATCTTCGCGCCACCAGGCAACCACTCGCCGAACAGCCAACGATCGAGTGGAATCAGGGCCAGGCCCTTGGGCCCGCCAGCGGCCGCCGGAATGCACGCGATGTCGTCCGGCGACAAGCCGTTGCGGCGAATGTGCTCCAGCGCACGTGCGCCAGCGCGCAATCGGAAAGCGGGTTCGGTCATATAGGAAGGCGCTGCCGGGCGCATTCACCCTGCCGCGCAATGCTTACGTTGGAGAAGCCCCGTCACGGGCGGGCGTAAGCGCCGGACGCGGCGGGGTCATAACGGTGCCGCAGCTTACTCGCGCACCCAGGTCTGGCTGCGCCCGAATAGTGAAACGCCGATGAAGCCGCGAACCTCAAGCGACTTGCCGTCGGGCGACAGGGTCATTTTCGCGCGGTAGACCTTGCCGTTGTCCGGATCGAGGATCTCGCCCCCCTCGTAGCTCCGCCCATCGCGCTTGAGCCCGCTCATGATTTTCAGGCCGATGATCTTCTGCCCCTTGCGTGCGTCGGTACATTTGTCGCACACCGGGTCGGTGCTCTCGCCGGGTTTGAAGAACACCTTCTCGATCACCGCCTCGAAGTTACCCGCGCGGTCCTCGATGCGCACAATCGAGCGCGGCTTGCCGTCCTCATCGCTGATCGTCTTCCAGCGCCCCTCTGCGCTGGGCTCGTTCGCCCAAGCGCCGCCTGCGACCAGAACCGCCAGCCAGATTGCTGCTTTCATGCGCCCCCCTCAGGAAACAAGGATCGAAATGGATCCGACGCCCTCGATGTGACCTTCCATACGGTCTCCCGACACGACAGGCCCGACCCCCTCGGGCGTGCCGGTGAAAACCAGGTCGCCCGTCTTGAGCGTCCAGAGGCGCGACAGGTGCGCAATCACTTCAGGGATCGACCAGGTCATGTCGGACAAATCACCGCGCTGACGTTCCTCGCCGTTGACCTTCAGCACGATCTCGCCGGTCGCGAGCAGCGGCGCATGGCCACGATGCAGGATGTGCGAAATCGGCGCAGCGTAATCAAACGCCTTGCCCGAATCCCAGGGCTGCCCCTTCTCCTTGGCGCGTGCCTGCAGATCCCGCCGCGTCATGTCGAAGCCGCAGGCATAACCCCACACGCACTCGGCGGCCTGTTCCAGCGTGAGATCTCGCCCGCCCTTTCCCAGGGCCACCACCAGCTCGAATTCGTGATGCAGGTTCTGCGTCGCCTGCGGATAAGGCAGTGCCCCCAGCGCGCCGGAGGCCACCGGCAGCACCGCGTCGGCCGGCTTGCAGAAGAAGAACGGCGGTTCGCGCTCCGGGTCATGCCCCATCTCGCGCGCATGGGCCGCGTAGTTGCGCGCCACGCAGAAAATGCGCCGCACCGGGAACAGCGCATCGCTGCCGGCTACGGGCACGGCCGGTCGTGCCGGCGGCTCGAAGACATAGGTCATGTTTCTTGTGCTCTCTTCGGGTCGGAAGCGGCGCATTCTGAACGGCGAGCCGACGAAGCGCCACCCAACAGCGCGCGAGTCATCGCCTCGTGACGCGCGCAGGGTGTTGTCAATACGCCACAGTACCTTCCACTACCAGCCGGTTACGGCGATGCGTTTGGCATGCCCTTCAGAAATCGCCTTGACGACCGACAATGCTCTTGAGGGCGCTGGAACTCACGTCCGCGCGCCGGATCGTCAGCACAGGACAAAAAACGCAGCCACACAAACGCGCAAGCCTTGTGGCTGCTGCGTTTGGCGCAAACGGGCATCGAACCGGGTGACGTCACCCAAAAAAGAGACTAAGTTCCAAATCACGACACCACAAGTTGTATCGAGTTGTAACAGCCGTTTACGGGCGAACACCTTGCAAATCCACGCAAGCCCGCTTGGGAACTGACTCCGCGCCGTCTTTTCCGAAGCTGGATCGCGGCGCCTTAATGATCTAAATCAGAAGAATTATTGTGTCCACACGTAGATTCGGGGCACAAAGCGGGGGAGCGGGGTGGCGATTTGATCACCGGCAGGCCCTCAGAAATTGATGCGTCTTGAGTTGCACCTTTTGGGTGGACGTCGGGGAGAAGATTCATGGACAAGAAAAAAGGCCGCGTTTGGCTCGGCTACCTGCTCGCAGGCGTGCTGGCCACCACGCTGATCGGTTGTGGCGGTGGTGACAGTGGCCCCGCTGGCCCAACCGGACCTCAAGGCCCCAGCGGCCCGTCGGGCCCTTCCGGCCCATCCGGCCCTTCCGGCCCGGGCGCCGGCGTCGTCTTGGTGCCCAGCAACAACGCAACTCCGACGGATGCCGCATCCGCCGCTTGGGCTTCGCTCGCCCCCCAAGTCACCGTTACCGGTGTGACCATCTCCAGCCCGCCCGTGGTGACCTTCAAGGTCACCGACGCCTCCGGCTATCCGGTGGTGGGCCTTGGCAACACATCCAAGAGCAGCACGGCCACGGTCGCCGGCCTCACCAACCTCGCCTTCTCGATCGCAAAGATGGTGCCGGGGACCAACGGCGCACCGGCGAAGTGGGTCAGCTACATCGTCACGACGGTGCCGACCACCACCGCCGCTGCCGCACCAACCCGCCCGACGACCGACAACACCGGTACGTTGGTCGATAACAAGGACGGCACCTACACCTACACGTTCTACCGCGACATCACGAAGATCAAAGCCGATGTCGACGCAATGACCGTGGCAGCCCCCAACAACAAGGCCGACCTCGGCGACCTGACCTACGAACCGAACCTGACCCACCGCCTGACGATCCAGGTTTCAGGCAATGCACCGGGTACCGGCACCAACACGCCAACGGGCGCCACGTCAGCCTACGCTGCGGTACCGATGACCAAGCCGGTGGATTACATCTACGACTTCGTGCCTGCAACCGGTCAGAAAGTGACCGAATCCGGGCGCGATATCGTTGCAACCGCCAAGTGCAACGAGTGCCACCGTCAGCTGGGCGGCATTCCGGGCGACAGCACCGAGAGCTCCGGCGCCGGCTTCCACGGCGGCAACCGCAACAATGTGCAGTACTGCGTGGTCTGCCACACTGAACAGCGCAAGTACGGCAAGGTCGAAGCGACGATCAATTCGTCGACGCTGACGTTCACGTCGAAATCCACCGATGTCGTGGATGGTCGCGCGGTTGGTAACCTGCCGAACTACATCCACAAAATCCACAACGGTAAGCTGCTCGCGAAGAAGAACTATAACTACGCAGGCGTACTGCCGAACGAAGTGGGTTACCCGCAGGACATCCGCAACTGTACGAAGTGCCATGACGGCTCCGCCACCTCGACCGCGAAGACCTCGCAGGGCGACAACTGGAAAGCCATGCCGAACCGCCTCGCTTGCGGCTCGTGCCACGATGGCATCAACTTCGCGACCGGCACCGGCGTCACGCTAGCTGACGCAGCAAAGGGCCTGACCTCGACGACCAATGCCCACCCGGCCGGCCCGCAGTCCGACGACTCGATGTGCAGCACCTGCCATAAGCCGGAGGGCATCGATATCGCGCATACGCCGGTAACGCCGCCGAATCCCACCAACTCGCTGCTTGCCGGTGGCACGAACGCGAACACCAACGCTGCGTGGATTGCTTCAAACACCAGCCGCCTGCCGGCAGGTGCGATCAAGGTCAGCTACGACATCAAGAGCGTGTCGGTCAACGCCAGCAAGCAGCCGGTGATCGTCTTCCGCATGCTTCAGGATGGCGTACGGGCAGACTTCAACACCTTCGACTCGACGAAGCCGGTCGCCACGCAGGAGATGTGGAACAACTTCTTCGGCTCGCCGAGCGCCTACTTCGTGTTCTCGGTGCCGCAGGACGGCATCACCGCACCGGCTGACTTCAACGCCTCGGTATCCGGCTATCTGCGCAGCATCTGGAACGGCAAGGCGACCGGCACGGGCGCGGGCACGCTAACCGGCCCGGATGCTGACGGGTACTACACCGTCACGCTCACTGGCGTGGTGATTCCGACCACGGCGAAGATGCTGACGGGTGGCATCGGTTACTCCTACAGCCTCTCCAGCACGCCCCCGCTGACGCAGGGCAATCTGGCGGCTTACCCGACCGCAGCGGCTACCGGCACCCCGGTCGCGAACATGCCTAACCTCACGGGCGGCCTGATCGTGATCGCGCCGAACGCGCAGAAGGTGGCCACCGGCTACACCGGCCGCCGCGCGATCGTCGAAGACAAGCGTTGCAACGCCTGCCACCAGGAACTCGGCACCTTTACCGAGGACGCCTTCCACGCTGGACAGCGCAACGACGGTACGACCTGCTCGTGGTGCCATACGCCGAACCGCACCAGCAGCGGCTGGTCGGCCGACTCGACAAGCTTCGTGCATTCGATCCACGCGGGCTCCATGCGTGACGTCAAATTCACCTGGCACGCGTCGAGTACGACCGAATCGTTCGCCGATGTCGGCTACCCCGGTGTGCTGAAGCAATGCGAGACCTGCCACCTGCCCGGCACGTACGACTTCAGCGCTGCGGACTCCGCCGCCGCAGTGCCGAATCGGCTCTACCGCACCGTCGCGACCGGCAAGTTCAACGGCACCGCCTCGGCTGATCCGGTTGCCGCGTTCTCGCTGTCGCCGTATGTGATCAAGGACAACGTCTACAACTACGGCTCTGGCTTCGCCTACGCCGCGGCGACCGGCACCTCGACAGCAGCGGCCGGGACCACAGCGGTGATCTCTCCGATCACGACCGCCTGCTTCGCCTGCCACGACTCCTCGCTGGCTCAGTCGCACATCACCGCCAACGGTGGTTCGGTGTACGCGGCGCGCAGTGCAGCGCTGGGCACGACGGAGACTTGCATGGTCTGCCATGCCGCCGGCCGTGTCGGTGACATCAAGGCGATGCACGCGAAGTAACAATCGGGAGCGCAACACGGATGCGGCGGATCGCCGCATCCGGAATCACTCAGGTCGGGCCGCGCTCTCCAGATAGAGAAGCGGCCTGCACCGGAAGAACAAAGATGAGCATGGCCAAAGAAACCCGCAAATCGTTTGTCGCGCACAGCATCCTGGCGTTCGCTGGGGCCTGCTTGCTAATGGGCAACGGTTTCGCAACAACGGCCAGCACAAGTGGCGGAGCCCTACCTGCAGGGCATCCGACCCAAGCGCAAACCAATAAGCAAGCCAAAGCCAAGCCTGCGCCCCTGATCGACATCAACAGCGCGAGCAAGGCCCAACTGAAGACGCTGTATGGCGTAGGGGATGCTGAGGCGGATCGGATCATCGCCGCACGTCCGTTCAAGACGAAGACCGATCTGGTCACGACTGCCGGGCTACCCACCGGCATCTACGTCGCCAATAAACACAAGATCATCGCGATACAGAAGACCAAGCCGAGCTCCAAGGGCTAGGCGAAGCTGTATCGGAACAAGACGAACCAAGACGAACGGGCAGACATCGATGAACCTCGCCAAATCAGTGTTCTCCACCGCGCTTGTGCTGGCTGGCCTGGCGTGGCAAAGCCTGGCTTTCGCCGAAGAGGCCGCGCCCGCTACTGCCGCAGCGCCCACCGCGATCGCAAGCCCCGGCACCGAGTACAGCAAGAAGGGTGCGGACACCTGTCTTGAATGCCACGACGCCGACAGCGACACCGCAAACTTCACCACTGCCGGCATCTTCAAGAACAAACACGGCCAGCGCGGTGACGCGCATAGCCCGTTCGGCCCCAAGGGGCTGCAATGCGAGGCCTGCCACGGCCCCGGCGACCGGCACTCCACGCAGAAGAGCAAGAAGATCCAGACGATCAACAGTCTCAAGGCGAACTCGTTCTACACGCCTGCCGAGCGCAATGCGGTCTGCCTGTCTTGTCACCAGAACCGCTCGCGCAATGCTTGGCACGCGGAAGCGCATGACCGCAGCCAGCTGGCATGTACGGACTGCCACAAGCTGCACGTCGAGAAAGACCCGGTGCTGGCGAAGAAGACCGAACCGGATGTCTGCTTCCGCTGCCACAAGTCCGAACGCATCGACTTCCAGAAAGCGTCGTCGCACCCGGTTCGCTTTGGTCTGATGGCCTGCAGCGACTGCCACAACGCGCACGGTTCGGGCACCCAGGCGATGCTGAAGAAGCCGACGCTGAACCAGACCTGCTATAGCTGCCACGCCGAGAAGCGTGGGCCGCTGCTGTGGGAACACGCACCTGTGACCGAAGACTGCGCGCTGTGCCACACCAGCCACGGGTCCGTTCGGCCCGCGATGCTGACGAAGAGCACAACCAGCCTCTGCCAGACCTGCCACTCAGTGGCTGGCCACCCGGCGGTGCCGCGCACAGGCGCAGCGCTGCCAGGCAACAGCGGTGGCGGCTCGATCTTCGTTGTCGCCGGCGGCTGTACGAACTGCCACGCGCAAGTGCACGGATCCAACCACCCGGCCGGCGCGAAGCTGCTGCGTTGAACGGCGATCGAACATTCACCATGAGTACATGCGTAACCTCTCTGCGAGAACGGACGCGGCCATGAAACCATTCAGTCCCTTGTTCCTGCTCTGCGCGCTCGGCGCGCTGACGATCACCACCAGCGGCACAGCGCTGGCCGTAGACACATCACAGTGGACCTGCGAGTCCTGTCCGTTCGAGAAAGCGAGCGCCAGCACCACGGTGGAGGCTGGCCTCGGCAGCGTTACCGAGGACTCAAAGACCTTCGGCAACTACACCGGCCTAGACCAACAAGGCCCGTACGTCATCGCCGGCGGCGAAGGCCGCTATCGCAACGACAGCGGGTTCAGCGGCAGTTTCCAGGCAAGCGATCTCGGTATCGATACACGTGCAATCGACGCGCGGGTACGCCAGAAAGGACGCTATTCGGCGCGCTTCGGCTACTCAGAGATCCCGCACTACACCTCGGACAGCGGCGCGACGCCCTTCCTTGGCGCCGGCAGTGAGGTGCTGCGTCTACCCGCAGGCTTCCCGATCGCAACCACTGCTGATCTTCCGGCCGGTAGCCTCAATACGGTAGATATCGGATTCAAACGCTCGCGGATCGACGCCGAAGCCGCCTGGCTCGGTGACGAGCACTGGACCACCAGCGTCAAGGTGCGGCGCGATGTGCGCGACGGCACTCAGCGGATTGCAGGATCGTTCTACAACACCTCGTCGCAACTCGTTGCGCCGGTGGACCAAACGACCGACCAGATCGAAGTCTCGGCCGGGTACGTCGCGCAGAAGTGGCAGCTATCACTCGCTTATCACGGCTCACTGTTCCGCAATAACGAAGACTCGCTGACCTGGGCAAATCCGTTCACGCCGGTCGTTACCGGTGCGACCACCGGCCAGCTTGCACTGGCGCCCGACAACCAGTTCCATCAACTGCTCGCATCCGGCACCTACGAAATCCTGCCGCAACTGCGCGCCAGCGCCGATGTCGCGTTCGGACGCATGACGCAGGATTCCTCATACCTGCCGGTCACGCAGAACGCTGCGCTTGCGCCCTCCATCCCGGCGCTGCCGGCGTCATCCCTCAACGGTAAGGTCGGCACATTCAACGGCAGCTTCCGGCTCGCGTACAACCCGATCACGCAGCTTCGCATCAACGCGGTTTACGCGCGCGACGAACACGACAATCAGACCGATAGCCTCGCCTACCCCATGGTGGCCACCGACATGTTTGTCGGCACCACCACGCGCAGCAACCAGCCTTTCTCGTACAAGCAGGATCGCTACAAGATCAACGCGGATTACCTCGGCCCGAGCTGGCTGAAGACATCGATCGGTGCGGATGAAGACGACCGCATGCGCACGCTGCAAGACACCGTGAAGACGCGGGAGGGCACCGTGTGGGGACGTGTCGCTGCGCAGGTGCAGGAGTACCTCTCGGTCTCGCTCAGGTTGGCACACGCCGAGCGCACGAACTCCGGCTATGGGTCTGCGACCTGGGTGTCGCCGGCCGAGAACCCGTACATGCGCAAGTACAACCTCGCCGACCGCTGGCGTGACACCGCAGGTGTGCGTGCCGACATCACGGCGATGGAAGGCATCACGATCGGGTTGCACTACGACTACTCCGAAGACGACTACCGCAATTCGCAAGTCGGCTTGACCGATGCACGCAGTGACAGCTACGGCGCAGACTTGTCCGCAGCGATCGGCGAACATACGCAGGTGCAGCTTTTCGCAGCCTCGGAGCGCCTTCGCTCCAATCAGGCGGGCAGTTCCACCGCAACACTGCCGAACTGGTGGGCACGGAACAGCGACGAGATCGACGTCATCGGCCTTGGCATCAAACACTTCGCGATGGACGGCAAGCTTGAACTCGGCGCCGATGTGAGCCATACGACATCACGCAGCGATGTTGTCGTGAACGCGGGGCCGAGCGATCCGCCCTTCCCGACGGCGACGACGAATCTCGATAGCGTCAAGTTGTATGCCACCTACCGCGTGCAGAGCAACATGTCGATCACCGGTGGCGTCTGGCATGAGGAATATCGCTCGCGCGACTGGCGCTACGACGGCGTCACTGCGACCGCAGTGCCGAACCTGCTGGCGCTCGGCGAGGAAGCGCCGCACTACAACGTCAACGTCGTTCGCATGGCCGTGCGCTACAGCTTCTAAGGCATCACCCGCGTTTAACGTAACGCCCGCGCAGGCAACTGCACGGGCGTTTTGCTTTTCAGTCAAGCGGCCGTCACGCGGGCCGCAACACTGCGGCTCCCACTCCGGCGCATAAAATAAAAAGCCCGTCGAGCGTGAAGCTCGACGGGCTTTGCTTAAGTCGCTTCGAATTACTTGAGCGACAGGATCCAGGCGATCAGGTTCTTCTGCTCGGCCACATCCTTGGTCTTGATGATCTTGTGATCTTCCTCGGTGCCGTCTTCCATCTTCACCTTCTCGCCAGAGGTGATGTGGTGCAGCAGCTTGGCCTCGGAATCAGCCTTGCCCGCGTACTTCTTGCCGATATCGGTGAAGGACTTGGCTTCCTTCTTCTTGTCGATGGCGTGGCACTTCAAGCAGCCTTCCTTCTTTGCCAGCGCTTGAGCGGCATCCGCGTCGGCAGCTTGGGCAAGGGGCGCGAACGCCAGCGCGCCAAACAGGCTGAAAGCCCCAACGATCAGTTTCGTCTTCATGCGTACTCTCCTATGGGTGTTTCAAACATACCGGGTCAGTGCTCATGCCATCCGGTAATCATGGTCTTGAACGTGGAGCTGACTTTCTTGCCAAAAGTGCAGAGATAGACATGCGCCACGATGAAGGTTGCGACAATCGTCGCGCACACGTAATGCACCACCGCGATCGGGAACAGGCCGTCAACGCCGAACATCTCTTTCGGCGCGTACTGCGGGTAAAGGAAGATCAGCCCGGTCACTACAAGTAGCGGCATCACGATATAAATCATGAACCAGTAGGTCAGCGCCTGCAGTGCGTTGAAGTTCTCTTCGGGCGTGACCGGATAGGGCTCATGTTCGCCCTTGAACACACCCCACATGTAATAGCGCGTCTGCTTGATGCAACGCTCCAGGATGCCCGGCGGCTTCGGCACGAACTGCCACCAGTTGCCCGTCACCGCATTGGCGATCACGAAGAAGCTCCACAGCGCCACCAGCAAAACCCCTGCGGTATTGTGGATACGCACTGCAAGCGAGAACTCGACCACCGGAATCTTCGCGTCGGCGTAGTGCAGACTGAAACCGGTCGCGATCATCGTGAGGATCAGGATCGCGTTCGTCCAATGCCAGGCACGCACCCAACCGGGCAGGATGTAGATCCTTACCCCCCCGGTACCGGTACGACGGTCACCAATGCGGCGCTCTTGGTGCCGGCGATCATCATCATGACGGCGTTCATCAGTCATTCTTGTTTCTCCGGCGCAGGTAGTGCATCACGACGCGCAGGGCGGCATGGCCCAAAACGCCAAACAGGGTCAGTGCAGCGAGCCCGATCATCAGCTTGTCGACCAGCGGGTTGCGTGTCGCGCCGATCACGTAGTTCTCGTTTAGCACCACGCTATTCGCAAAGCCGAACTTGTTCTGTTCCTCGCTCGCCAAGTGGCGATAGAGGCGAACCTTGAGCTGCGTATCGCGGCTGTGGCAGGTCACGCATTTCTTCTCTGCACGCTTTTTGTCGAGGATCTCATGCGAGATCGGCTCCTTCGCCGCCACCACCGGGGTGTGACATTCCACGCAGCGCACGGCCTTCCAGTGCGCCCGCGTATTCGGCAACCACTTATGGATGTCGTCGATCAACGGCCGGTCTTTCTTCTCGGGCGCGAACTGTGCGAAGCGCTCATCCGAGTCATGGCAGCCAAGGCAGACACGATTGTCCTGCTCAACGATCTTACGCGGGTCGCCAAGCTTGTCGGCACGCCGCATTACATGCGGGTTGTGGCAAGTCGTGCAGGTGAACTTGTCGGACAGGTTCTTCGCATGCACCGACTTGTCGAACTGCGCCTGCGCATGGTCCGCCTTTTTCTGGTGACAGTCCGGGCAGCTGCTGGTCGACTCCTTCGCGTCCGGCTCGTGCGGGAAGTCGTCGTAGCCTTCGTTATGGCATTTGGTACAGGCCAACCGCTGGTGATCAGACGCGTGGAAGGCTTCCTTGTCGCGCAGCAGGCCGCGCAACTTCTTCAGATCCATGCCCTCCTGAGGCGGATGCTTCAGCCCCTCCTCGCTATGGCAGGCAAAGCATTCGTCGTTCTTCTTCCGGATCTTCTCCAGCATCTGTGGAGAAGGCCCTTTCGGTTCGTTCTCTTCCGCAAACGCGGTGAAACTGAGCATGGCGACGCACGCCAGCAACACAATTTTCCCGCAGGCATTCCATGACATGGCGTGGCCTTCAGCACAATGAATCGTGGGCGGATTACAACAAGGTTGAACCTCAATATCAACACACTTTTCAGGGTTAAATCTGATGGTCTGATTTATGTCAGCCGTACTGGTCCGTACGCTCAAGTTAGCCAGGCCAAGCCGCCTGATTCAACGCCAAGAAATGCTCGCGAAGAGGCCCCTCGCGACTCGGTAACTGCCCCGGCAAGCAGCATGTCACCGACCCCGCGGGCCTGCAGTGAACGAAGGGCCGCTTCCACACATCTGGCGGATTGGGCCCTCCGCGCGCGCGGTGCGTCAGAGGGTGTCGCCGCCGTGCCGCGGAACGATTTCAATCCGGCGAGTGGCAATGCGCTGCTCGCGCTCGACGCGCCCCTTTTCGATTTCTCGCGCGCGGAGTTGGCCGCAACCGCCGTCGACGTCCTGCCCGGCCGAATTGCGCAACTTGGTCAGCACGCCACGCTGGTGCAGCGTGCGTGCGATGGCGGTGGCACGTTCCCAAGCCGGACGTTTGAATTCGAGTTCCGGCACCGTGTTGTAGGGAATCATGTTCATGATCGCGTACTTGCCGGCGAGCAGCCGAACGATGCCTTCGAGCTCATCGTCGCCGTCGTTGACCCCATCAATCAGTGTCCATTGATACTGGATCGGATAGCCGGTGCTGCGGGCGTAACGCTCCCCCATTTCGACTAGGTCAGCCGGGTCGATGCGCGGTGCGCGGGGCAGCAGTTGCGCACGCAGATCCGCCTTCGTCGTGTGCAGCGACAGCGCGAGCGCCGGTTTCACGCGGCCCTGTGGCAGACGCTCGAACACCCGCGGATCGCCCACCGTCGAGAAAACCAGATTCTTGTGGCCGATGCCCCCGGCCGTGCCGAGCAGCTCAATGGCCTCCAGCACGTTGTCCAGATTGTGGGCGGGCTCGCCCATGCCCATGAAAACGACTTTCTTGACGAAGCGCTGGCGACGCGCGAGCACGACCTGCGCGACGATCTCTGCGCTGCCAACCTGGCGCAGCAGGCCGTCACGGCCGGTCATGCAGAACACACAGCCGACCGCGCAGCCGACCTGCGTGGAAACACACAGCCCGTCGCGCGGCAGCAGCACGCTTTCCACCGTCTGGCCGTCCGCGAGCTCGACGAGCAGACGCGCCGAGCCGTCTTCGCCCGGATGTTCAGAGCGCAGGCGGGCGAGCCCCGCGAGATCGGCGCTCAGGGCCGGCAGTTCGTTGCGCACCGCAAGCGGCAGGAAGTCCTCCGCCTTGTGCGGGCCGCTGTCAATCGGCTGCGCATTCGCCCACGCACGCAGCAAACGCTGTTCGTGGATCGGTTTGGCGCCAAGCGCAAGCAGGCGCGCGCGGATGTCTTCGATACGCATGGTCGGTGGGCTTGTGCAGCAGTCACGCACCGAATGCCGGCGCGCAGCTTGCCACTGTAGCGCGTGATCAGAAGGGCGGGTTGCCTTCGCCCTTGAGCGCGAGAAATTCGTCGATCAGGCGGTCCAGCACTGCCTCTTCGTCGCCCGCATCAAGGCCAAGGATCTGCGCGACCATGCGCACCTTGCCGGGGTTCACGCGCCGGCCGGTGCCGGGCACCGCGGGCGCAGCGTTCGCAGACGCAGTCGGCGCCGGCGCAGCGACGACCGCTTGCGCCGCTGGCTCGATCGCGTCCGCGTCGGCCTTCTTCTTGCCGCGCTTCACGCCTTCCTCAACCAGCACGGCTTCGAGCACTTTCTTCGGCAGCTTCTCACCCTGTTCCAACTCGGCAACCAGTGCGTCGAGCCGGGCTTCGTTTTTCTGGGCAAGCTTGTCGAGCTGAACCGCGGTGGTGCAGCTGGTGATCTGGCCGGATTCGAGTAGTGCCTCGACCTTGGGCGAGAGATTCGCGGGCGCCGTCTTCTGTTCCAGCCAGGTAGCGGGCTGGCCGAAATGCTCGGCCGCGGCTTCGGGCGAATCGAAGCCGCGCGCGATCGCCTTCAAGGCCTGCGCCATCTCGCGCGGAGCCAGCGGCAAGCGCACGCCCTGCCCGAGGTTCTCGAATACCTGCACTTCCAGCGTTTCGTTCGGCGCACAGGCACGCACAAGCGCCGGAATCGCCGGCTCACCGGCCAGCAAGGCCGCGCGCAAGCGGCGCTCGCCAACGATCAGACGGTACTTGCCCTCCGCATCGGCCGGCTGCACAACCACGGGCTGAATCAGGCCGACACCGGTAATCGAATCTGCCAGACGCTTGATGCCCGCCTCATCGAACTGGCGACGTGGGTGTGCCGGGTCCGGCACGATCTTCGCCACGTCGATCATCTTGAATTCGGGAACCGTCTCTTTGAAACCCATTGCTTTGTCCGCCTGTTCGCTGCCGCTCGGCCGACATGCTTGTCGACCAAAAGGGCGGGGATGTTCCGGGTTTTTGCGGTGCGGGGCAACTGCGGTGATCGTCCCCTTCGGGAACCCGCGTGCAGTCTGGATCCCGCCTGTCTCTCGTGGGCCCGGTGACTATGCGGTCCGTCGCAGTTCGCGCAGAACAGCGCAAAAAAGAAGCGCGCCCGGCCGAAGCCGGAACGCGCTCACTCTCCTTCCAAACCGGTCTAGTCAAACACGCTGCTGCTGTATTCCTTCTCACGCAGCTTGGCCTGCGCTGCGGCGAGGCGGGCAATCGGCACGCGCGGGGCGGAGCACGACACGTAGCTCAGGCCGATCGCGTGGCAGAAGCGTACGGAATCGGGCTGCCCGCCCTGCTCGCCGCAGATGCCGACCTTCAGATCCGGCCGCACTTCGCGGCCCCACTGCACCGCCATCTGCATCAAGCGACCGACGCCTTTGACGTCCAGCACCTCGAACGGGTTTTCGCGCAGGATCTTCGATTCCTGATAGAAGGGCAGGAACTTGTTCTCGGCGTCTTCGCGCGAGAACGAGAAGGTAGCCTGCGTCAGGTCATTGGTGCCGAAGCTGAAGAACTCAGCGCTCTGCGCGAGGCTGCCGGCACGCACGCAGGCGCGCACCACCTCAATCATCGTGCCGAAGCGCACATGCGGCCGTTCGCCAAGCAGCGCGGCAACGCGATCGAGCTCGGTGTCGAAGATCGCCTTCACGCGCACCAGTTCTTCCTTGGTGCACACCTGCGGCACCATGATCTCGGCATTCACCGTCACGCCTTCGCGCAGGCTGCCGGCAGCGGCCTCAAACAGCGCACGGATCTGCATTGTGTAGATCTCGGGGTTCGTCAGCCCGAGGCGCACACCACGGTGGCCCAGCATCGGGTTCACCTCGTGCAGCGCATGCACCTTGCGCAGCATCGCCTCGCGCCGCGCGATCAGCGCATCGAAGCGGTGTTGCTGCTCGTACTGCACCAGGTTCGCGTTGAGGTGGTCGAGGCTGTCGACGTAGGCATGGTGCAGCTCGGGGTCGAGCATGCGCAGGGTTTCCGGCAGCTCGTTCATGCCACGCACGGCACGCTTGAGGTTACGCAGGTGGTCGATCTCGAATTCGAGCTGCGACGCAGTCGGCAAGAACTCATGGATCGGCGGATCGAGCAGGCGCACCGTGACCGGGAGACCATCCATCGCGCGGAAGATGCCCTTGAAGTCTTCGCGCTGGAAGGGCAGCAGTCGGTCGAGTGCGTCCTGCCTTTCTTCCGGCGTGTCGGCGAGGATCATTTCCTGCACTACCGGCAAGCGGCCGGGGTCGTTGAACATGCGTTCGGTGCGGCACAGGCCGATGCCGACCGCGCCGAAGCGACGTGCACGCGCAGCATCATTCGGCGTATCAGCATTCGCGCGCACCTTCAGCGTTGCCGCTTCGTCTGCCCATTCGAGCAGCGTCTGCAATTCGTCGAAGAACTCGGCTTCAACGGTCGGGATGCGGCCGGCGTAGACCTTGCCGGTGCTGCCGTCGATCGTGATCACATCACCTTCGACGAACTCAGCGTCACCGACGCGCGCCTTGCGCGCATGCACATCGATCTGGATCGCCGCGCAGCCCGATACGCACGGCTTGCCCATACCGCGCGCCACCACTGCCGCATGTGAGGTCTTGCCGCCGCGTGCGGTGAGGATGCCCTGCGCGGCGAAGAAGCCGTGGATGTCTTCAGGTTTGGTCTCTTCACGCACCAGGATGATCTTCTCGCCGAGCTTGCCGCGCGCTTCCGCGGTATCGGCGTCGAACACCACCCGGCCGGACGCTGCACCCGGCGAGGCCGGCAGGCCGGTCGCCAACGCCACCGCGTTAGCACCCGGTGCAAGGGTTGGCACCATCAGCTGTTCCAGCAGCGCCGGGTTAACACGCAGCAGCGCCTGCTCTCGGGTGATTACACCCTCGCTGGCCATTTCGACCGACGTCACCACCATCGCGCGCGCATTCATCTTGCCGTTGCGGGTCTGCAGCGCGTACAGGCGGCCCTTCTCGATCGTGAACTCGAAATCCTGTACTTCCTTGTAGTGGGCTTCGAGCTTGTTGCGCAACTCCATCAGCTCGGCGTGCAGGCGTGGCATTTCCTGCTGCATCTCGGCGATCGGTTTCGGCGTGCGGATGCCGGCAACCACGTCTTCGCCCTGCGCGTTGGTAAGGTATTCGCCGAAGATCAGGTTCTCGCCGGTGGCGGGGTTGCGCGTGAAACCTACGCCAGTGGCGGAGTCATTGCCCATGTTGCCGAACACCATCGTGCACACGTTCACCGCGGTGCCGTTGGCCATCTCGGGCGTGATCTTGAATTGCCGCCGGTAGTCGACTGCGCGCTTGCCCATCCAGGAGCGGAATACCGCCGCGATCGCCATTTCGAGCTGCTGCATCGGGTCGGTCGGGAACGGGTGGCCGGTGTGCTGTTCGACGATGCCGATGTAGGTCTGCGCGAGATCCTTCAGCTGCGGCGCGGTGAGATCCACATCCTGCGCGGCACCCACCTTGGCCTTCAGCGTGCTCATCGCCTCATCGAAGAGTTCGTCGGGCACGCCGAGCGCGATCTTGCCGTAGAGCTGCACGAAGCGGCGCCAGGCATCATAGCCAAATCGCGGGTTGTCCGTCTGCTGGATCAGGCCCTCAAGTGTGGCAGGGTTGAGGCCCAGGTTCAGGATGGTGTCCATCATGCCTGGCATCGACATCGCCGAGCCGGAGCGCACGGACACCAACAGTGGATTCGTTGCGGAGCCGAAGCCCTTGCCGGTTTTCTGTTCGAGTTCGCGCATCGCGGTGCGCACCTCGTCCATCACGCCATCGGGTAGCACATCGTGTTCGAGGTAAGCGAGGCAGGCTTCGGTGGTGATCGTGAAGCCGGGCGGAACATTCAGCCCGATCTGCGTCATCTCGGCGAGGTTTGCGCCCTTGCCGCCGAGCAGCATCTTGTTCTTGCCGTCGCCGAGTTCGAACGAATACACATAGGTGGTCATGGCTCCCTCTCCCTGAAGGGCACCTGACACCATCTGGCCGTCCTGGCGTTGGACGTGGGGGGCGGATTCGGAGGCGAGCCCCGGCGCGTGCGAGCGTCACTGACAGTCGATCCGTCAGGCGCCGGTTGGCGTGATGACGAAACACCGTTGCGCTGACGATAGTCCTCGGCTTCGGGGCCCTATTTAAGCGAGGTCAACAGTCAGATGTAAGACTTGAGTCGCTGCCCCCTGCTCACCACGGCAGCGCCGGAACACGCTGTGCGCACGGGCCACGCGCTACATCTTCGCAGCCGGCGCTCCGGTTTGTGGCGTGATCGCAGCGGCTTCCATCCGGACACCGCTCGCTAGGCGCCGGAACTGCGGTACAAAACTGCGCACCGCAGCCAGATCAAAGCGTTTGGCATGGGCGTCGAAAGCTGCCTTGAGCACCTCGCGCAGCTCAGCGGCGTCGATACGCGCGAGTACCTCGGCCGGGCTGGCAGCCGACTCCCAACCGGCGGCAGCCTTGTCGAGCGCACCAATCGCAACAAGCTCGGGCGAAGGGTCACCGCTCGCAAGCGGCAGAGCCGTATCGTGCTGGCGCAACAACCACATGCGGATCTCGTCGCGCAGCGTGGGGGCGCGGCGGCTGTTGCGCGCCATCATCGCGAGATAGCGCACCCGGTTCTGGTAACGCTTCACCGCCCTTGGGGTACGCAAAGCCGTCGCGACGACCGGATTCCAGATTGCCAGTGCATCGCGGAACGCGGGGGAGTCGCGCACCACCGGGTTGGGCCGCCGCACCATGCCAAGCCCGGTCAGCCCCGCCGCCACCAGCAATAGAACGCCGACGCTGCCCCAACCCTTCGGCGGCAGTGCCGCAGCAATGAAGAACACCGGCCCCTGTGCACGTTCAGCAGGCAGATCGGCGCCGGCGAGCGACGGCGCAATCGGCCTTGCCGCGGTGTTGGCGACAAGTGTTGCCGCCGGCACGGCAGGCTCCGGCGCGCGTTGCACTGCCACCGGCAGTTGCGACCCCAGCCATGCGCCGGCCCAGATCGCGCAGGCGCCAACCAGAGCGGGCCACAGGCGACACAGCCGCTGGACCGCCGGCGGCAATACGAAGCCGCTCGACTCGGCGCGATCCTCGTCCTGCAGATGGGCGCTGCGCGTTGGATCGAGCTTCGGCACAGGGACCTCGATGTTGATGAGTTTTTCGAGGTATTGCTGTGCGTATTCGCGGCGCACACGGCGCGCGCGCGCATCCTTGTCCTCGCCCGGCAGTTCGGCAGCGGCCTTGGCGCTTTCAGCCTCCACCAGCTCGTGGGCAACCTTCTCGAACGCAAGGCCGACACAGGCTTCGACGCGCGCGCGCGCCATGCCCAGCACGACGTAGACGCGCCCGGACGAGACGAGAAAGTTCACCGCCTCCATCACTTCGAGCACCGCCTCAGGTTTGCAGCGATCGAGGTCGTCGATCAGGATCAGCATCGTGCGCGGCTCAAGCGCAGCAGTGACCTCGCGGAACTGTTCGGCGAACTTCTGCCGGAAGCTCGCCTGCGAGCCGAGATCCTTCACCGATGCGCGCGAAGAGATTGATGCAGCGAGTGCGGCCGGGTCCACGCCAAAGGCGCGCATCCGCAGCAGCGCGCCCACCAGCGGCGCCAGCGCGCCCGCCGCAAGCCCCATTGCGCGCAGGCGGGCGACGAGTGAGTCGGGGTCCGGCTTGGCCTTGTCGTCGCTCAGCGCAGACCACAGGTCGTTCGCCAGCGTGAGCCAGTTGTCGAGCACCGTGCCTGGGTGGGTCAGCGTCCAGCCGAACAGCCCAACCGAGAAGGCCACCGCGAGTGACATCGGCCAGTAGCGGCGCCCCCGCGTCCACAGCAAGCGCACCCGGTATTCGAATCCTTCGAGGCTCAGCCAACCTGGAATCGCCTGGTCGCGAATCGAGGTCAGCAATGCCGCCAGCAGCGCCTCTTCCTTCTGGTGATGCCATGCGTTGAACCATACGCATCGCACCCCGAAGCGCGACAGATCTTCCTGCAGCAGCCCCATCAGCGAGCTCTTGCCGCTGCCCCAGTCGCCGGTGATCGCGATCGTCAGCGGGGCATCGGTCTTCTCGTTGCGCAGGAAGGCCGAGAGGCCCCATGCAAGCGGCGCGAAATCGAGTCGGTCTTCGCGCGCGGCGGCAAGCGGCTTGTCGGAGACGAACGCATCCGCCGCGGTATCCGTCACCGCACTGGCTTGTGGCGGCGGGCGGCGCAGGGCCGCTGCAGCGAGCCCCAGCAAACCGAGCAACCACGCCAGCCACAGCCACGGCGCGGGCCAGCGCTGGTAGCGAGCCCCCTGTGGCTGCCAGTTGCGCCCGCCGTCCTGCGTGGCATAGCGGATGCCGCCGGCGCCCAGCGCGCTGCCACTACCCCCCGCATCAATGCGGATCTCGCGCAACGCCCCGGCCATGCCGGCGGACAGCGCCTGCCACTGCGCGGCGCCCTGCGTCTGGCGGAACACGCTGCCCGACTCGCCCACCGCAAACAGCCGGCCACCACCACTGCGCACCGCGCGCAGCGCGACATCCGGCACCTTGGTACCCACGGGGGCACCCAAGGCATAGGGCGACGCCGCGGTGCGTACCAGCCACACACCACGCTGCCCACCCCAGGTCTCTCCATCGGCGCGCAGTTGCAGGATGCGGCCGCGGCCGCCGAGCGGGGCGGCGCCTTCACGCCAGTTGTTGCCACCATCACTGCTCTCGAAGGTACGCGCATCAGTGGTCAGCAGCATCACCCGTCCGCTCGTCGGATCGATCGCCGCGTCCGCAAGTGCGCCCAGTTCAGCACGGATGCGCCAGCTGTTGCTGGCTGCATCAAAGCCGTACAGCACGCCATTGCGGCTCACCATCCATTGCTCACCGTCCGGGCGCAGCGCGACGGCGAGAATCGCACCGTCGACACGCACCAGTGCTTCCCAACGCGCACCGCCGTCGCGGCTGCCATACAACACCCCATTGGCGGCACCGAGCAGACCGCGCTGGCCTGCGGCATCGAATGCAATCGCGTTCAACGCCGGTGGTTCGACGGGTTTGGGCGGCGCGGCTTGCTGCACGGGCGTCGACTGCACAGGGGTGGGGGCCTGTTGTTCGAGGGCCGGCGGGTCGTTCGCTGCCGGCGCGGTGCCGGCGCCGACATCCTTCCGCGGCAGCGCATTCGACGGCGCCACACCGCCGGACAGCCCAACACTCCCCTCCTTCGACGGTGGTGCAACGACTCCGCCCTGCGACTTGTCAGGCACCTTGGTCTGAAGTGGCGTCTGGACTGGCTGCTGGGCGGCTTGCTGTTTGGGGTCGTAGCCGAGCGCCGCCGCCTGCGCCTCGGAGATCAGCCCGAGCCAGGAGGCCTTCGCGGCGGGCGGCTCACTGGCAGGCAGCTGCGCACCCGGTTCGCCCGGCAGTTGCTGACGCGACCAGTTCAATCCACCGTCGGCCGAATGCAGGATCAAGCCCGCGTCGCCCACCACCCAGACACGCACGCCGTCGTCGGCCACATGCAGGCCACGCAGCGTGCCGCCAATCAAAGGCAGGCGCAGCGCCGCATTGCGCTCGACCGGGTAGCGCCACCAGTCCAGCGTAATGAAGACCGGCGCGTTGAGCGGATCGGGCCGCAGCGATTGCGAGAGCCCCAGCGCCGTGCTGGCCGCCAGCCAGATGAGGCTGAACACGAACAACGCGCCACGCGGAGAAATGCGTGCGCCGCCAGTGGCCGCTGCACTCGATGCTGGAGCCGGATCGCCTTTGAGCATGTGTGCGTCTGCCGGAGAGGGGATTCTCCAAGCTAGACCCGATGCTCGCGGAATGCAAAGCGAAACGCCGCGACGCGGCGCAGTGGGCTGGCTACTGCTGGCGAGTGCCGATGTAGCGTGCGTAGCGCTTCAATGCCCCCTCACGCGTGAAGCTGACCACCTCGTACGGCGGTTCGGCGCCGCCCTCCATGCCGGGCGACCCGGCCGGCATGCCCGGCGCTGCGATGCCGGCCACCTTCGGCTTCTCGGCAAGCAGGCGTTTGACGCTGGCCGCAGGCACATGACCTTCGACCACATAGCCGCCCACCGTGGCCGTATGGCACGACGCGGCGGCAGCCGGTACGCCAAGGCGAAGCTTGATCGCGTCCATGTCTTCGACCGGCTTCTCCGTCACCTTGAAGCCCGCCTGCCGCATATGGGCGGCCCAGCCGCCGCAGCAGCCGCAGGAAGGGTTCTTGTAGCTGATCACTTCAGGCAGCGACGCGGCCAGCGCCGTACTGCTCAGAATGGCGAGGGCCAGTGCGATCAATCCTTGCTTCATCGAGTTGCTCCGTTCGAATTCTTGCGGCGATCCGTCATTCAGTGTGCGGAGGCGTCGCGCAGATTGAGCCAGCGCTGCGTCAGGCTGATGCCCAGTGCAAGCAGCGTCGGGCCGAGGAACAGCCCGACCAGACCAAAGGCCAGCACGCCGCCGAACACACCGAGTACGGCAACCAGTAGCGGCAGGCTCGACGTACGCGCGATCAGCAGCGGTTTGACGATGTTGTCGACCGAACTGATCGCAAACACGCCGTACGCGACCATGAAGATGGCCCAGCCGAGTTCACCACGGTCGTACAGCCACAAGGCCGCACCGCCCCAGACCAGGGGCGGGCCGACCGGCACCATCGACAGCAGGAACACCAGCGAAGCAAGCAACACTGGCGCCGGCACCCCGGCAATCGTAAAACCCAGTGCAGCCACCAGGGACTGGGCCAGCGCGGTACCCACCATGCCGAGCATCACGCCGAATACGGTTTTCTGTGCGGTGGTCAGCAACTCGCGGCCGGTTTCGCCGTAGAGCCGTTCGACCATGCGCTCGATCGCGCCATGCAGTACCGGGCCATCGCGATACAGGAAGAACAACACGAACACCGCGAGCGACACCTGCACCACCCCCACGCCGAGCGCAGCGACGATCTTCAGGCCAAACGCGCGCGCCGGTTCGATCATTCTGTGGCCGAGTCCCACCATTGCTTCGCGGCTGCTCAGCAGCGTCTGCAGGTAATTGGCGATCGAATCGCCCAGCAAGGGCAGGCTGCGCACCCAGTCCGGCACCTGCACGGGGCCGCTGTCGATCCGCGCGCGGATCAGTCCGAACAGCCATTGCAGGCCATCCGCAGCCGAACTGGTGACCACCACGATCGGCACCACAATTGCCATCACGCAGCCAAGGCACATCAGCGCCGCCGCCACCGTGCGCCGCCCGCGCAATAGGCGCAGCACGCCGGTGTAGAGCGGCCAGGTAGACAGCGCAACCACCGTGGCGAAAAGGATCGTCACGATGAAGGGTGCGAGCACCAGCCAGCAACCTGCCACAAGGCCGATCGTCAGCGCGAGCTGGGCGAAGTTTTCGAAACGCTGTGCGGGATGGGGTGTCATGAGATCGCGAATCGGGGCAAGCGCCGATCTTACCGGCCGCGGCCGCGCGGCGCGCTGGCGTCAATCAAGCTCGCGCACGCCGGACGTGCCGTCCGGGTTGCGGCGCGCGTGGTCCAGCGCCGCCTCGGCGCTGAGCATCAGCGCATCGGTCGTCGATTCGCTGCGCATCGAGCACGCAACGCCAGCGCACGCAGCAATCTCGATGTCGAAATGACCCAGTTCGAGCGGGCTGAGGCTGATCTCCAGCACGATGTCGCGCGCGAGGCCCGCGCCCTGCTCCGGTCCGGCATCCGGCATCACGACGATGTAGCCCTTGCCACCCCAGCGCGCGAGCAGGCCACCACGCGGCATCACATTGCGGATGCAGGTGGTGACATGGCGCAGCACTGCATCGCCCACGTCATGGCCATACCAGTCGTTGAACTGGCGGAAGTTGTCCAGGTCGACCCGCACCACCGTGGTCGGCCGCGCACGCGGGGCGTTACGCTCGAGCGCCGCCTCGATCGCCTCATCCGCCGCAAAGCGGTTCGGCAGGCCGGTCAGCAAGTCTTCGCGGCGGGCATTCTCGCGCAGGCGTTCGAGCGCACGCTCGCCGAGCAGCATCATGCACATCAAGATGCCCAGCACCAACGTGATCATCACCACCACCAGCAGCAGCGGCTGCAAGGGTGAATCGGTGTAGAAACGATCAAAGTCGTCGCGGAACACCCACACCGACGCAGCGCGCAGGCCCAGCGCCACGGCCAGCACGCCAAGCGTAACCATCAGCCCCAGGGTCACCACCGAGCGACGCAACCGCAGACCGCAGTAAAGCTCCCACAAGGTCAGCAAGACCGTCACCAGCATGCCGACGCTCAACACCGCAACGCGGCCGAGCAGACTCGGCGTGAAGAAGGTGTACCAGAGCGAGGCAACAAAGCTGCTGGCAAGCACGGCCACCACATAGGGCAAGCGGGCATGGCGATCGATCAGGCGACAAAGACCAACATGAATCAAACCCTGGCTGGCGAGCGAACCGAAGTTGCTGAGCACGATCGCAAACGGCACCCAATCGCTGCCGAACACCCGCAGCACACTCGCCGCGGAACCACCGGCCAGCATCAGGCAAGCCCACGCGATCGGGCGTGCGCCGCGCATCAGCGGATCAAAGCCGCGGATGAACACGCGCAGCATCAGCGCCATGCAGAGCGATACGAGGGTCGTCGCGAACAGGATTGAGGTGAGATCAAGCATCGCTGGCCACCGTGTCGCGCTGCGGCAGCCAGCGTTCGAGCACCTCGACCAGCGCCTTGACCACCACAGGTTTGGCGAGGAAATCGTCCATCCCCGCAGCGAGGCACTGCGCGCGGTTCTCGGCGAACGCGTTGGCCGTCAGCGCGACAATGGGCAGGCGATTGCGCCCGAGCGCGGCCTCCCATTCGCGGATGCGGCGCGTCGCCGCGAAGCCATCGAGTACCGGCATCTGACAGTCCATCAAAATCAAATCGGGCGAACCTCCCTGCGCTAGCAGGTCCGCCGCCTGCAGACCATCCCCCGCGACCCGCACACGGTAGCCCCGGTGCTGCAGCATGGTTTCGATCACCTTTGCATTGGTCGGGCTGTCTTCCACCACCAGCACCAGCGGCGACTCGCCGGCGGCGTGCGAATGCGGCAAAGCCTGCACACCTGCGCGCAGGGTCGGCGCCTCACCAGGCGCCAGCCCCTGCCGGCGCACACGGATGCGGAACCAGAAGCAGGCCCCCTGCCCCGGCTCACTGCGCACGCCGACATCACCATCCATCAACAGGGCCAGACTGCGCACGATCGACAAGCCCAACCCGCTGCCGCCTGCCGCACGAGTGCTTGATGAATCCACCTGGCTGAAGGGCTTGAACAGCAGCGCCAGCTTGTCCGGCGCGATGCCGATGCCGTTGTCGGTCACGGCAAAGCGCAGTTCCACTTGCTCGGCGGTACGCATCAGCACTTCCCCTTCAACGCGGATCACGCCGCGATTGCTGAACTTGATCGCGTTGCTCAGCAGGTTCGACAGCATCTGGCGCAGGCGCACCGGATCGAACCAGAAGGTGTCGTCTGCCGCCCCCGCCCAGAGCGTTTCGATCCGCAGCCCCTTGCGCTGTGCGGCCTCAGCGAACAACGCGGCGGTCTCTTCGAGCAATAGCGCGGGCTGGCTCGCCATCGGCGTGAGATCGAGCTTGCCGGCCTCGACGCGCGACAGATCGAGGATGTCGTTGAGCAGTGTGAGCAGGGTTTCGCCCGAGGTCAGCACCGTCCGTGCGTACTCTTCGCGCTCGGCGTCGCTCAGGTCTGGCATCTGCAGCAGTTGCGCCATGCCGAGGATGCCATTCATCGGCGTGCGGATCTCGTGCGACATGGTGGCGAGGAAGTAGCTCTTGGCGCGGTTGGCCGTCTCGGCGGCTTCCTTTGCCGAACGCAGCGCCGCTTCGCTGCGATGCCGCTCAGTGACATCGTTGAAGGTACCGATGTAATTGCAGACACGCCCCTGCGCGTCGGTCACTGCCGAGATCGCAAGATGCTCCGGATAGAGCTCGCCCGAGCGGCGCCGATTCATCAGTTCGCCCTGCCAGCGGCCGTCGCGCCCGATCGTCTGCCACAGGCTGCGGTAGAAGTCCGCATCGTGCAGACCGGACGACAGCACATGTGGCGTGCGCCCGACCACTTCTTCCTCGGTGTAACCGGTGATCTGCGTGAAGGCGCGATTCACGCGCAGGATGCGGCACTTTGCGTCGGTAATCAGGATGCCATCGAAGGCGGAATCGAACACCCGCGCCGAAAGCTCCAGCGCATCGCGGGTACTCGCCTGCTCGCGTTCGCGCCTTACCTGCATGCGATGAACCAGGCCGCCAAGCAGCAGCACGAAGGCCAGCGCGCCCACACCCATCAACGCGAGATTGGCCATTTCCCGGCGCCAGTCATCCAGCGCGACGGCCTCGGTGAAACCGACCTGAACCACCAGCGGGTACAACCGCGAAGCATGGAAGGCTCGCGTGAATGCGCCGCTGTGCGCCGTGCGGGGGATGTCGACGATGCCGATTTCCCGTTCCAGCAATTCCTTGCGGAACACCGTGTCCGCCGACTGATCGCTGCCTGGCGCCATCTCTTCCGGTGAAGTGCCCAGCAACAGCAGGCCATCGTAGCGCGACACCGAAACCGCAAAGGCATCGCGCCCGCCAAGGCTGGCGAGCTGGTTAACGAAGTAGTCCGGGTTCACGGTAGCGACGACATAGCCCTCGTCGTGCTCATCCACGAGCGGCCTCGCGACGGTGAAGAAGTAAGCCGACAGGCGCGCATCCACCGGATTCGCCGCGGGCGCACCATCACCCAGATCACGCCCCATCCACACGCCTGACACGCGCAGCAGGGTCGCGTCGCTACCGCCACCAAGCGCCTTGATGCCCGACGTGTCGAGCCGCCGGCCACGCGCGCCGGCCGTACTGCTGGCGAGAAGTCGCCCATCCGCTGCCACGATGGACAGGGAACGGATCGCCGGCAGGCCGTTGAGCGCCGACTGCAGCTGCGCCTCGAACGCATCCACATCGTTGCTCGGCAAACGGCGCCAGCTCGCGATGCTGGCATCGAGCTGGCGATCGATCATTTGCATCATCAGCGTGAGCTGATATTCGCCCACCCGCGCCACATTCGCAGCCAGCATCCGGTGCGTCTGCAGCGCTTCGTTGCGCAGGCGATTCGCGTGGTACAGCACCGCGACGGCGCCGCATAGGCAGAAGGCCACCAGCACGCTACCGATGCCGCGCGGCAGGCGCAGCGCCCGCAATGACAACGAGGCCAGGCGGGCGCACAGCATCTGTCGCGCCTCAGCGCCCATGGCCGGCTCCGGCAGGGCGTGCGATCGGCGTGGAGCGAAGGGCTTGCATCGACGAATCGTAGCGGCTGCGCACCAGCTCAATCCTTGATCATCATCGGGTCAAGCCCGTATCGGCGCGCCGCCTCAAGCAGCCGGCCATCGGCGCGAATCGAGGCAACGAAGGCGTCCACCCGCTGCAGCCAGGCAGCGTCGCCACGCTTCAAGGCGTAGGCCGAGTTGACCGGGAAGTAAGGCGCCGGCGGTGCGAACACCCGCACCCAGTCGTTGTGGTCGCGCATCTTGCGCGTGAAGGGGAAGTCGGACATGAAGACGTCGACCCGGCCGGATTCCAGTTCCGCCTCGCGCGTACGCGGCGGCACCACGACGACCAGCTCCGCCTGCTGCAGGCGCTCACGCATCAAAGGTTCGTGGTAGGTGCCGGCGAGTACCGCAACACGGGTGCCCGGTCGGTCGATGTCCTGCCAGCTGCGCACACGGGTGTTGTGGCGCGTGGTCACGGCATACACATCGCCGCGCAGGTAGGGGCGGGACAGCGCGAGCCGTTCTGCCCGCTGCGGTGTCACCGCCACGCCCATCATCGCGATGTCACAGCGATCGGCGTCAAGATCCTCGATAAAGCGGCCAAATGTGGTGTCGACGAAGCGCAGGCTCACGCCCAGTTCGCGAGCGAATTCGCGCGCCATGTCGGTATCGAGGCCGCTCAGCGTGCCTGACTTCGGATTGCGGAAACTCAGGCCGTAGTAGTCGGGCCAGATGCAGACGCGCAGCGTCTTGCTCGCACGGATCTTCTCCAGCTGCCCACCGGCCTCGCCCGCCATGACCGACGACGCCAGGCTGCAGCCCAGGGCCACCAAGCTGCACACCCGAACAAAACTTCGCCACCCCAAACGCATCACGCCTCCGCAAACGCCCATGCGCCGGCCGCCGCGAAGCGCTGCGCCAGGCCCGATCAGTCGGAACGGAAAGCGATCACATGGTCCGCATCGAGGCGGATCCCGATCAGCTCACCGAGGGCATGGTTGTGGTGCGAGGGCACCAGCGAAAGCACTTCGCGTCCGCTCGTCAGACGCAGGGTGTAGAGAATATCGGCTCCGCGGAAGGCTTTCTGAACTACTTCCGCGCGTAGGGTGCTTGCATCGTCGTGTACCACGTCGTCGGGGCGCAGCAGCAAGTCGACGGCCCCCCCGATTTCGCACAGCGCGCCGTCGCTCGAGCACACGATCGGCTCTGCAGCCTGCAGGCGGCCCAGCTCGATCTCGACCGTGCGCGCGTCGCTGACACGACCCGGCAGAAACGCCCCCTGACCGACGAAATCGGCAACAAAGCGGTCGCGAGGGCGGTGGTAGATGTTGTAGGGCGTATCCCACTGGCGCAGCGTGCCTTCAGCCATCACGCCGACTTCGTCCGCCATCGCGAAGGCCTCGTACTGGTCGTGCGTGACCAACAGCGCGGTGGCACCCTCGCGCTTGAGAATGTCGCGTACCTCGCCAGCGATGCGCTCGCGCAGGTCGACGTCGAGGCTGGAAAACGGCTCGTCGAGCAGCACCAGCTGCGGCCGTGGCGCCAGCGCGCGGGCCAGCGCGACACGTTGCTGCTGGCCGCCAGAAAGCTCATGCGGAAAGGCTTCTCCGTAGCCCTGCAGGCCGACCAGATCGAGTAGTTCCGACACTCGCGCGGCGCGCGCGTCGGCGGGCAGCGCCGCGATACCGAACGCGATGTTGCGCGCGACGTTCAGGTGCGGAAACAGCGCGTAGTCCTGAAACACCATGCCGATCTGACGTTTCTCCGGCGCAACGCGTTGCTGCACGCTGCTGACCAGCGCACCATCGATGCGGATCTCGCCGCCGGCAATCGGCTCAAAGCCGGCAATGCAGCGCAGCAGCGTCGTCTTGCCGCAGCCGGAAGGCCCCAGCAGGCAGGCGATGCGCCCGGCAGGCAGGCGCAGATCGACGCCGTCGACCACGGTGCGCTTGCCATAACGCTGAACGATGGTGTTGAGTTCAAGTCGGAACATGGGTATCGATTATAATTCGCATTTGCGCCCATGCCTGCCCCGCGTTTCTTCGCCCCTCTCGTTGCGATTGCCCTCGTCATCGCCATGCTGACCGGACTTCCGGTCGCGAGCGTGGGGCTAAACCTGTTCGTCGGCGGCACCAGCGCAACGTGGGCGCATCTGAGCGACACCGTGTTGAGCGACTACATCGCCAACTCGCTGCGTCTGTGCCTCGGCGTGGGCTGCGGCGTGGCTGTTGTCGGCACCGCCACGGCCTGGCTCACCGCCATGCACGATTTCCCCGGCCGTCGCGTGTTCGAGTGGGCGCTGGTGCTGCCACTCGCAGTGCCTGCCTATGTGATGGCTTATGTCTATACCGATCTGCTGCAGTTCGTCGGGCCTGTGCAGACGGCGCTGCGCAACGCCTTCGGCTGGGCGCACGGCGACTACTGGTTCCCGGATGTGCGCTCGCTGCCGGGTGCGATCGCGATGTTCGTGTGCGTGCTGTATCCCTATGTCTACCTGCTCGCCCGCACGGCCTTCATCGAACGCGCCGGCGGCGTGCTGGAAGCGGCCCTCACACTGGGGCTTGGACCTTGGCGCGCGTTCTTCAGCGTGTCGCTGCCACTAGCGCGGCCGGCGCTGGCTGCAGGCATCGCGCTCGCCCTGATGGAGACCCTCGCCGACTACGGCACCGTGGCCTACTTCGCCGTCGACACCTTCACCACCGGCATCTACCGCGCTTGGTTCTCGCTCGGCGATCGCGTCGCCTCGGCGCAGCTCGCGGCGATCCTGCTCGGCTTCGTGCTGCTGCTGATCGCGCTCGAACGCCTCACGCGCGGCCGCGCCCGCTATCACAACACCGGCAATCGCAATCGCCCGCCGATGCGCACCCGCCTGCGCGGGCCGGCGGCCGCACTGGCCGTACTGGCCTGCGCGCTGCCGCTGTTCGCTGGCTTCGTGCTGCCGGCCGGCCTGCTGCTTAAGATGGCGCTGACTGAGGGCGATGCGCAGTTCGGCGCGCGCTTCCTCACATTGGCGCGCAACAGCTTCGTGCTGGCGGCCACCACCGCCGCACTGGCGGTGCTGCTGGCGCTGCTGCTGGCCTACTCGGCGCGCGTCTCGAAGACCTGGCTCGCCCGCGGGCTCAACCGTATCGTCGGGCTCGGTTACGCGGTACCGGGCGCGGTGATTGCCGTCGGGGTGCTGATTCCGGTCACGCGGCTCGATACCTGGCTCGGCCTGCAGTGGCAGCAGTGGTTCGGCCACAACCCCGGCCTGCTGCTGACCGGCGGCATCGCGGCACTGGTCTACGCCTGCCTGGTGCGCTTTCTCGCCGTGGCGCTGCAGACCGTTGAGGCCAGCCTCGCGAAGATCACGCCGAGCATGGACGACGCCGCGCGCAGCCTCGGCCATGGGGCCTTCGCAATCCTGCGCCGGGTGCATGCACCGATCCTGCGCGGCAGCCTGCTGACGGCCGGCTTGCTGGTGTTCGTCGATGTCATGAAGGAGTTGCCGGCAACGCTGGTGATGCGCCCCTTCAACTTCGATACGCTGGCGACGCAGACCTACACGCTGGCGGCCGATGAGCGCCTGACCGAAGCCTCCACCGCCGCGCTGGCCATCGTCGCCGTCGGCCTGTTGCCGCTGATCGCGCTGTCGCGCCAGATCGCGCGAACCCGCAAATAGCGCCCATGGAAAAAGGCCGGGGCTTGCCCCGGCCTTTTGGCTTCAGAACAGCCAGCTTACTTGTAGCCGGCGCGGTCGTAGATCATTTGCGCCTTCGCCTGGTACTGCGCGAGATCCTTCACCGGCAGCTTGTCGGCCTTGAAGCTGCCGAGCGTATCGAGCGCCGGGTTTGCGATCTTGAGGCCCTCGACCACCGGCCATTCGTTGTTGCCATCGGCGAAGTAGCGCTGCGCGTCGTCGGAGGCCAGGTATTCGAGGAACTTCACTGCCGCTTCGCGATGCGGCGCGTTTTTCAGCAGGCCAGCACCGGACACGTTGATATGCGTGCCGGTGGTGCCCTGGTTCGGCCACACGACGCCGATCTGCTCGATCGCCTTGCGGTCTTCCGGCTTGTCCGAACGCATCATGCGTGCGATGTAGTAGGTGTTGGCCGTCGCGACCTGGCATTCGCCGGCAGCCACGGCCTTGATCTGGTCGGTGTCGCCGCCCTTGGGCTGGCGGGCAAAGTTGGCGACGACGCCGCGTGCCCAAGCCTCGGCATGCGCCTCGCCCTGGTTCGCGATGATCGATGCGAGCAGCGACAGGTTGTACGGATGCGAGCCGGAACGGCTGCACACCTTGCCCTTCAGCGCGGGCGCCGCGAGGTCGTCGTAGGTCCGCACCTGATCGCGCTTGACGCTCAACTTGTTGAAGATGATCACGCGAGCGCGGGTCGAGAAGGCGAACCAGTCCTCAGTGCGCAGATGCGCAGGAATGCGCGCGTTGAGCACCGACGAATGGACCGGCGCGAAGAGGCCGAGCTCATGCGCCTTCGCCAGCCGCGCGGCATCCACGGTGATCAGCAGATCGGCCGGGCTGTTGGCGCCCTCGTTGCGGATGCGCTCCATCAGCTCGTCTTCCTTGCCCTCGATCCGGTTGATCTTGATGCCGGTGAGCTTGGTGAAGTTGCTGTAGAGCGCTTCGTCGGTCTGGTAGTGGCGGGCCGAATAAAGGTTGAGGACCTTCTCCTGCGCGCCGGCGGCGGTGGCCAGCGTGGCGAAGGCAAGCGTCAGGACGGTACGTGCAAACATGGCGGAACTCCGGGAAACATCACGCCTGAACTGTACCCGTCCACGCTCCTTACGTAAATACGAATAGTTCGCATTTAATTGACCGACACACCGAAAACAAACAGACCGACAACTGTCGGCCTGTTCGATGTCGCGCTCCGCGCGCCCTCAGGGCGCCTTGAACAGTTTGTGCACGCCGTGCGGCTGTGAGCGCCAGTACTGCGGCGGTGCACTGACCTGTGCGCCGAGCTTCGCCGCGGCGTGCCACGGCCAGTGCGGGTCGTACAGCATCACGCGCGCCACGCCCACCATGTCGGCGTCACCACGTGCGACGATCGCCTCGGCTTGCTCAGCCTCTGTCACGAGCCCCACCGCAATGGTAGGAATGCCGGTTTCGGCGCGGATGCGCGCCGCGAGCGGCACCTGGTAATCCGGCGCCGGGGTGATCGCCTGCCGCGGCGACAGTCCGCCACTTGAGACATGGATGAAGGCGCAGTTGCGCTTTGCCAGGGCTTGCGCCAACACGACGCTTTGCTCCAGATCCCAACCACCATCGACCCAGTCGGTGGCCGAGATGCGAATGCCGACCGGCATGCTGGCCGGCACCGATTCGCGGATCGCATCGAACACCATCAGCGGGAAGCGCATGCGGTTTTCCAGCGAGCCGCCGAACTCGTCGCTACGCGTGTTCGACAGCGGCGAAAGGAACTGATGCAGCAGGTAGCCGTGCGCCGCATGCAGCTCGATCGCGTCGATGCCGATGCGGTGCGCGCGCTGCGCGGCAGTGACGAAAGCCTGCAACACCCGCTGCAGCCCCGCCTGATCCAGCGCCGCCGGGGCCGCGTCGGTATCGTTGAAGGGCAAAGCGGAGGGCGCCACATTCTGCCAGTCGCCACCGCTGCCCGGCAGCCACGGCACGGCGCTGCCGGCCTTGCGCCCGGCGTGAGCGAGCTGGATCGCGATCGGCATCGCGGAATACTTGCGCACGCTCTGCAGCACGGCGCCGAGCGCTGCCTCGGTGGAATCGGACCAGAGGCCCAGATCGGCCGGCGAAATACGCCCGATCGGCTCCACTGCGGTGGCCTCGATGATCAGCAGACCGGCGCCCGATTGCGCAAGCTGGCCGAGGTGGATGCGGTGCCAGTCGGTGGCATGGCCATCGTCGGCGGAGTACTGGCACATCGGCGCGATGACGATGCGGTTCTCCAGCGTCAGCGGGCCGATCGGATACGGCGTGAAGAGTTTGCTCATGGCGTATGTGTCCTTGTCGTGGCGCGCTGCGCCTCAAAATCCTTCGAGCACGATCTTGCCGATCGCGGTGCCGGTTTCCTGCAGACGATGCGCCTCGCGCAGGTTCGCGGCGTTGATCTTGCCCAGATGCAGGCGTGCCGTGCTGCGCACCGCCCCCTGGTCCACCAGCTTCGCCAGTTCGCCGAGCAAGTCGTGCTGCGCCTGCATGTCGTCGGTCTGGTAGAGCGAGCGGGTGAACATCAGTTCCCAGTGCAGGCTCAGGCTCTTGCGCTTGAGCAGGCGCACGTCGATCGGGCCCGGATCGTCGATCAGCGCGAGCTTGCCTTGCGGCGCAAGCGCCTCGACCAACTGATCGAAGTGCTTGTCGGTCTGCGTCAGGCTGATCACGTAGCTGAGCGGCGGCAGCGGCAACGCGGCGAGCTGCGGCGCCATTGGCTGGCGATGGTCAATCACGTGGTGGGCGCCGAGCGCGCTGACCCACTCGCGCGTTTCCGGTCGTGAGGCGGTCGCGACGACGGTAAGGCCGGTGAGCTGGCGCGCCAGCTGGATCAGCACCGAGCCGACACCACCGGCCGCACCAACGATCAGCAGCGCCGCCGGCTGGCCATTGCCGGCCAGTGGCACTTGCAGGCGATCGAACAGCAGCTCCCATGCGGTGATGCCGGTCAGCGGCAGTGCAGCGGCATCGGCCGCTGACAGCGCGCGCGGCCGCAGCGCGACGATCCGCTCGTCGACCAGCTGGAACTCGGCGTTGCTGCCCGGCCGGTCGATCGCGCCGGCGTACCAGACCTCGTCGCCCGGCTTGAACAGCGTGACCTGCGGGCCCACTTCGCGCACCACGCCAACAGCGTCGAAACCCAGCACACGGGCGCCGCCGGTGGCCGGGGCGCCGCTGCGCACCTTGGTGTCGACCGGGTTCACCGACACGGCCTGAACTTGAACCAACAGGTCGCGGCCGGCCGCCTCGGGGCGTGGCAAGTCAAGTTCGACTAGGCTATCGGGCGCATCAATCGGCCCAGGTGTGCGGTAAGCAATCGCCTTCATGAGCAAACCCCCTCTGCGGCGAACGCAGGCCGGGGGCGGAAGGTGTGGGGCATGGTGATCTCCTGAGTTGCGGGAAGTGATGGCGCAACTGTAGGGCCTCGCGCGTGCTGCGTTAATCCATAACCACTTTGATTTACTATCAAACAGAATTTGAAAATGAGGTGTGCTATGCCCTACCTGGCCGACATCCAGCTCTTCATCCGTGTCAGCGAAATCGGCGGCATCAGTGGCGCGGCGCGCCAGCTTGGGCTGACGCCCGCCACGGCCAGCGCGGCGATCAAGCGCCTGGAACGCGAGCTGGGCAGCCAGCTCTTCGAACGTTCGACCCGCTCGTTGCGACTCACGCCAGCGGGCGAGGACTTCCTCGGCTACTGCGTGCAATCGACGCAACTACTGGAAGAAGGCATGGCTGCGCTGCGACGCGGGCGAGAGGGGCTGTCGGGCGAGGTGCACCTCGGCGCGCCGTCAGATCTGGGGCGTGACTACCTCGACGAGTTGCTGGAAAGCTTCCGCGAAAAGCACCCGCAGATCCGCATAGTGATGCATCTGTCGGACGGCATGCACGACCTCTACCGCAACCCGATCGACCTGGTGCTGCGCTACGGCCTGCTGCGCGATTCGGCGCTGATCGCACGCAAGCTGTGCGACAACGACCGCGTGCTGTGCGCGGCGCCGGCTTACCTTGAACGTCGCGGCCGCCCGGCGAGCATTGAGGCACTGGCGGAGCACAACTGCATCTGCTTCTACCGCAACGGCGAGATCTACAACCATTGGCGGTTGTTCCACGACGGCCGCGCGCGCGAGGTACAGGTTAGTGGCGACCGCGCGGCCGACGACGGGGCGCTGGTGCGAAAATGGGCCTTGAAGGGCTACGGCATCGTCTACAAATCACGGCTCGACATGCAGGCCGATCTCGATAGCGGGCGGCTGATCAATCTGTTCCCCGCTGCGCAGACCGAGCAGGTGCCGCTTTATGCGGTGTATCCGAGCCGCCAGTACCAGCCGGCGCGTTTGCAGGCGCTGCTGCAGTACCTGCAGACGGCCTTCGAGCGCAGACCCGCGGCAGCGCCTACCTGATCGCCAGCACCAGCACGCCACACGCAACGAGGCCGATGCCGAACCACTCGCGCAGCGACGGCCGCTCGCCAAGAAAGGCGACCGCGAACAGTGCGACCAGCACCAGGCTGAACTTGTCGACGGGCGCAACCTTGGAGGCCTCGCCGATCTGCAGCGCGCGGAAGTAGCACACCCAGGACGCGCCGGTAGCGAGCGCGGAGAGTGACAGGAACAGCAGCGTCTTCCACGACAGCGTGCGCGGGTCGCTCCACTTGCCGGCATAGCCGACGAAGGCCGCCAGCACGAACGCGATGACGATGGTGCGCAAGAGCGTGGCGTAGTCGGAATCGACGCCGCGGATGCCCAGCTTTGCGAAGATCGCGGTGAGCGCCGCGAAGCAGGCTGACAGCACGGCCCAGAAGAGCCAGCCGTTGGCGGCCATCAGCCCACCCCGGCGCGGGCTGCGCAAACAGGCGCCTCCATGCTCACCGAGGCCGTCACCGGGCGAGCGCCTGCGGTGGCGACCAGCCATTGGCGCCGAGCACTTCTTGCAGCGGCACGCCGCCTTCGCTGTAGTGCAGCTCGGTACCGGGCGGCAGCGTGAGCGCCGAAAGCGCGCGCCGCAACACCGTGCGGGCGTGCCCGGCATCGCCCGTTTCAACGTCGATGCGGTGAAAGGCCACACGCGCCGGGCGGCGCGCCGGCAGCCCTTCGAGCGATGCGCCCCAGCCGATCAGCGCCCCGGCAGCTTCGGCCGCGAGCGCTGTTTCAAGCGCTTCATGGATCGCGTGTTCGCGGTTCGCCAGCGCATCGGTGGCGGGAATTTTGACGTAGATGAAATCCACAGTTGGCAGTGTGCCCCAGCCGGCGCGGCAGGTCGACGCCCGCCGCCCCGCGCTGGCGAAACTCACACGTTGTACTGCGCCACCGCCTTGCGCATGCGCTCGACGTTCTGGTGCAGCGCGTGCGAACAGCGCTGCGTGGCGTGCGCCACGTTGAGGTTCTCCTCAGTCAGGCGTGCCACGTTCTCGACACTCTGCGCGATGGCACTCATCGCACTCGCCTGCTCCTGTGACGACAGCGAGATCTCGCCAACGCGTCTGAGTGTCGCGCTCATCTCGGCATTGATGCGTGCCAGTGCGCGCTCGGCATCGTCGACCAGCGCGACCGAAGCGCTCACCTGCTCGACGCTGTGCTGCATGCCGCTCACCGCCTCGTCGGCTTCCGCGTGGATGCGGGTGATCATGGCGTCGATTTCTTGTGTCGCCGCCGCAGTGCGCTCGGCGAGCTTGCGCACTTCGTCCGCGACCACCGCGAAGCCGCGCCCCTGTTCGCCGGCGCGTGCCGCCTCGATCGCGGCGTTGAGCGCAAGCAGGTTGGTCTGTTCGGCGATTTCCTTGATCACGCCGGCGACGCGGCCAACCTCCGTCATCCGCCGGCCCAGCTGGCCGACGGTCTCGGTCGAGTTCGAGATCGCATCCGCAAGCCCTTGTATCGTCTCACCCGCTTGCAGCGACACCGCTACGCCCTGCTCCGCCGCCGTGCCCGCGTTCTGCGCAACCGCGTGGGTATCGGTGGCGTGGAGCGCCACTTCCGAAATCGACACCGTCATCTCTTCGACCCCGGATGCGGCCGACGACGTGATCGCACTTTGCTCGGCCGCCGCCCCGTGCAGGCGCTCGACACTTCCGCGCAGCTGGTGTGTCGATTCGCCCACTTCGCGCGTCGCGTCCTGCACGATCTGCAGCGTCGCGCGGGTTGCCGAAAGAAGCGTATCGAGCTGCGCGGTGATACGTCCGATACGGTCGTCGCATTCGGGGGAGAGCGAGGCGGTCAGCTCGCCGGTGGAAAGCGCCGCCTCAAGAAACGACTGGATGCTGTCGAGACGGCGGCGGGTGTGCGGAAGATGGGCGCCCAACAGGTAGAGGCCGGCGAGCACTGTAAGGCCGGCCGCAACGAGTGTTGCACCGGTCAGCGCCGCCTCTGGCGCCAACGCGCCAGCGACCGCCAGCAGACTCATCAGCAACGCCAGTACAACAAAGCCGGCAACACGCGTTTCGTGCGCCAACAGGCCGGCACGCAGGCGGCCATGCTTGCGACGCACCCGGCCATCCTTCACATAAATGCTTCGGTCGCCCTCACGCAGGCGGCGGTAGGCGGTTTCGGCAGCGGCGATCTGCGCCTTGCTGGGCCGCGTCCGCACGGATTGATAGCCGACGATCTGACCTTGCTCGCGCACCGGCGAGACGTTTGCAACGACCCAGTAGAAACCGCCGTCGCTACGCCGGTTCTTCACAACGCCCTTCCAGGGCCGCCCAGCCTTGAGGTTCTGCCACATGTCCGCAAAGGCCGCCGGCGGCATGTCCGGATGGCGGATCAGGTTGTGCGGCTCTCCCAGCATGGCCTCGGGTTCATAGCCGCTGATCTCGGCGAAAGCGCGGTTCGCTTCGGTGATGCGGCCTTTCAGGTCGGTGCGGGAATAGATGAAAACCCCGTCGGGCAGAATCGTCTCGACTTGGGTGATGGGCAGATTACTTCGCATGCTGGGGGCTCCGGGGGGCGGCCGCGCGAATCGGTAGATGGCGCTGGCGCGCAATGCGCAAGCACCCATGGCATGGCACTGCCGATCCACCGCAGCGTGTCTCACGAATCCCGCTAGGTGCCGGCAGGCGCCAATAAGCTCTTTACGACGCCGAATCGCGAAAATTGACAATACTGCGATTAAATCGTCTGATCGAACGATATCGCTGGGCCGCGGCAATTCGGCTGACGCAAATCAGAAGGGCGTGCCGCCACCGCCGGCCATGCAACCCAGCCCGGCTTTCTGCAGTCTGCGCCAGCCTTGCTGCAGTTCATCGCATCCCGCTCGCGGCAGCCCGTGGCGACGGCCATCCTTCACTCAACGCAGCACCGATCAAACCCGACGGCAGCTGCCCCCCAGGCCCGAGAGTGAGAGGAAACGCCATGAAAACCCAACTGATCCGCAACAGCCACAAAGTACTTGCCGCCGTGCTCGCCATCGTCGGTACCGCGCTGTGCCTTGGCAGCACCGTCGTGGGTTACGAGCAGGTCGCCGCACAGGCGGTGGTGGCGCAACCGACCGCCGTGGCCTCGGCCGACGCATCGCGCGGCTGATGCCGCCGCGCGGGGTTCAGCGCGCGCCGGCCTCGCCTTGCGGCCGGTGCAGTACGTAGGTGTGCTCGACGCAGGGTTCACCGCGGAAAAGCGCTTCTGCGCTCGCGCTGCGGCGCATACCAAGACGCTCAAGCAAGGCCATCGACGGTGCGTTACGGGCGTCGGTGATGCCGATGACCTCGCTGATCGGCGTCGTCTCGAACAACAAGCGGGTGACGAGCCCCAGCGCTTCGTATGCAAGACCGCGACCTTGCGCGGTGCGGCTCAGCGAAAATCCGATCTCAGCCGTCGCCGCATCGGCCGACACGCAAACGCCGATGTCGCCGATCAGCTCATAGGTGGCCCGCTCAGCAATGCCAAGCTGCACCCATTCAGCGCGCGGGAAGATCGGCGCCATCGTCATCGCGGTGATGAAAGCCAGCGCATCGGCGTCGGTTTGGGGGCGCCAGCCCTGGTAACGACCCACCTCAGGGTCTTGTCGATAGCTCTGAAAAGCGGCGAGGTCTTCGGCTCGCAGGCGGCGAAGGGTGATACGCGCGCCGTGCAGCGGCAGCGGGTCGAGCGGATTCATGCGGTCCTCGTGGAAACGCGGGGCAGCCACGCAGACAGCGCAGCCTGCCGATCGCGACCGGTAGGCCGCGACGCAGGCGGACAATACACCGGGTCGAGGCAAATGCCGATTACCGATAGCAGCCTGGGTCGATTGACAAGCACTCGGGCGCCAATCAGAGTCGTCCGATCGTCTCGCCGAACCTGATTCAATGACCGATCTACCGCCCAATCCAGGCGAACTGCTGCGCGAAGTCGCACGCCTCTACGTCCGCGCACAGCGCGCAGCCGCCGAGTGCTGCGGCACCAGCAACACGCAGTGTCACATCCTCACCGAACTGGGGCGCAGCGGCCCGATGCCACTCTCCGAACTCGGCGCGCGCCTGCTGCTTGAGAAGAGCTGGATCAGCCGTGCCGTCGAAACTCTGGTACGCGACGGTTTTGTGAGCAAGCAGCCCAACCCGGCCGATGCGCGCAGCTGGCTCGTTACGCTCACCGCATCAGGCGAACAGCGGGTCGCCACACTCAACGCCACACTCAATGGGCACGCCAACGCCTTGCTCGCCGATCTGGGTAAGCGCGAACAGCAGGAAATTGCGCGCGGACTGCAACGCCTTCACCGCGTGCTGTGCGACGCACAGCAAAGCGACCACGCGGCAGCAAACATCACGCGCTGAGCGGTATTACGCCTAGCAGACTGAATTCGCCCTGCTCGAGCAGGCGACACCGATCCGCAATCCGGGTCATGGTCGGATAGCACACCACACTCCTAGCATGGCTCATCGCAGCAATTCCTGTGCGGCGATGGCGCAACTGCGCACGACCATACGATTAAAGGAGACAACGGTGTTCGCGTTCGATTCACGTAGAAGAAACCTGCTCGGCCTGGCGGCCCTCGCGGCCAGCCTGCTGCTGAGTGCATGCGGCGGCTCATCCAACGACCCCGCACCCACGCCCACCCCCACGCCGACGCAGCGCGAGTTGCGGCCGCTGAGTTCGGAATTCACCACGCGCAAGGCGGTGTCCTACTCCGGCTACCGTGGCGCCGACCGCTCGGTGACCCCGACATCCGCCGAGATCCTGCAGGATCTGCAACTGCTGGTGCAGGGCAACTTCCGCCTGATCCGCCTGTTCGACAGCTCGGACGCGCACGCGCTGAAGACGCTGCAGGTGATCAAGGACAACAACCTCGACATCAAGGTGCAACTAGGCATCTGGATCAGCGGCCCGAAAGCCAGCTCGGATGCTGACAACCTTGCAGAAATCGAGCGCGGCGTTACGCTCGCGAACACCTACAAGGACATCGTACTCGGCGTGAGCATCGGCAACGAGACGATGGTCGACTGGTCGGGCCTGAAGGTGCCGCCGGCCGATATGGCGGCCTACATTTCGGCAGTGCGCGCCCGCGTGACGCAGCCGGTGACCACCGACGACAACTGGGCCTTCTTTGCCAACGACCAGAAGAAGTACGACACCGACAAGGTACTCGACGTGGTCGACTACGTTGCGATGCATACCTATCCGCTCGCCGACACCCCCTGGGGCCTGTGGGATTGGCAACAAGCCAGTGTGCCCGCCGACCAGCGCGCGGCCGCGATGATGGACGCCGCACTGGCCAAGGCGAAGAAGGACTATGCGGCCGTCGCGAGCTACGTTGCGAGCAAGCAGCCCAACATGCCGATCGTGATCGGCGAGACGGGCTGGAAGAGCACCGTCACTGGCGGCGAATCGCAGCGCGCCCATCCGGTGAACCAGAAGATGTACTTCGACCGCATGGCCGCATGGACGAACGGACCGAAGGCGATCTTCACCTTCGAGGCATTCGATGAACCCTGGAAGGGCGGCGACGACGGCTGGGGCCTGTTCGACGTGAATCGTCTCGCGAAGTACGTGATCTACGATCTGTACCCTGCAAGCCAGCGCCAGGCCGCGACGTACACGCTGGCCGATGCGGTCTACTTCATCCCGGCGGCATCGAATCCGCGCATCACGGCCAACACCTATACGCTGTTCGCCGACACGGTCGCAGCGGATTCAGCCGTGCCGGCCGGCCCGATCACGCCGCTGACGAGCTGGCTCGCATGGGACGGCAACACGGCCGTCGGCAGCATCATCACCAGCGACGCGAGCGAAGGCGCCAACGCACTGGAGATCACGCCGGTACCGAAGGACTGGGGCTGGGGCTTCTTCCTGCAGTTGGCAAACCCGGACGACCTGACCAACTTCAACGCCGCTTCGGGCCACATCAACTTCAGCATCAAGACCACTTACCCCGGCAAGCTGGAAGTGGGCTTCTTCACCGGCAGCACCAACGCCAACACCGGCACCGACGTGTATCTCGCGATTGCGCCAGGGCAGTATGGCTATGTGAATGACGGTGCATGGCACACCGTGTCAGTGCCGGTCAGCGCAATCGCCGCCAAAGCCGCACCGGCTTACGGCCAGCCGACCACCGCCGCGCTCGACATGACCAAGGTGTCGAATGGTTTCGTGATCGCGGACCGCTATGCGGTGACGGCCACGACGGGCAAACCGACCGCGAAGGTGCTGGTCGACAACATCTATTGGTCGAAGTGAGTTTCGATCGCGATGCGCCGCGCTGACGCGCTACGCAGCAAACCCCGCAGCGCGACAACGCGCTGCGGGGTTTTTCAACTACTCGCTCAGCGGCATGCAGAGTTCGACCGAGATCGGATCGCCGGTCGGCGTGACGTGCGGTGCGTAATGCTCGACGAAGGGCTCTTCACTCAAGCCATGGCCGCTGTTCGGCAACCATTCGCCCAGCATCGACAGCCAAGCTGCCGCGATGCCGGCACGCGGGCCCGAGTAGGCGAGGCAGGCATAGATACCGCCCTCGATGCGCTTGCGAGAGATGCGCTCGCCACGGGGTTCCCAACCATCGGGCAACAGCACGCAGGCATCGTAACGGCAACGTGCAGGCGGCGTGATGAGTGGGTCGTCCAGCGCCATCCCGAAACGCGGCTGCATTTCGAGGTGATTCGCACGGATCCATTCCATGCATGTCGACCACGCTTGATCGGGCGTTTCCTGGTAGCTGCCGCTCAGGCGGAAATAGGCCACCGTGCGGTCCGGTTCGCAACGCATGCGTACATCGAGCCCGGCGCACGGCCGGTCGTCACACGCACGGCCCTGCACCGGGTCCCAGTGTCGATACCCGCCAGACCGCCAGGCACTTGGGCTCATGCCGAAATGCTGCGAGAACGCGCGAGAGAAGGCCTCCGCCGACGTAAAGCCGCAGTGCTGCGCAACGGTCTGGACCGTCGTGGCCGGGTTATGCACCAACTGACCGCCGGCCTTTTCGAGGCGACGGTGACGAATGAAATCCTGCAAGGTCTCGCCGGTCCATGCGCGAAAGATGCGGTGAAAGTGGAAGGGCGAGAATGCTGCCACCGATGCCAGCGCTTCGAGCCGCAGCGGCTCGGTTTCAGCCAGATGGGTGTCAATGAAATCCAGCACCCGGTTCATGCGCTGGGCGAATGCAGCAGCCTTGTCGTGCCGCTTGTCTTCAATCCTCGGCATGGCGGCTCACCCTTGCCGACTCGGGTACCCCGCCCCGATCAACTGAACGAGCAATGTCTCATCCACCTGTCGCTGCAGGCGCTGTCGCGTTCCTGTCCTCATCCCATCCTCCTCTGGTGTGACGCCGTCATGCGACGTCTTTCTATGAAAGCCATTCTGCGCCCCCCGGCGCATTCAAAGCTAGCGCAGGCGCCGTGTACTGCCGCGAACGACGAGTTCCAGCGGCGGCACTGCAGGCAACGCTTCGCTCGCACCGCTGATCAGATTAACGATCTGCGTCGCCGCAGCACGCCCCAGTTCGAGCACCGGCTGCCGAATCGTCGTGAGTGGCGGATCGATGCTGACGGCTTCAACCGCGTCATCGAATCCGATCAGCGAGATGTCATCCGGCACTCGGATGCCGTAGCGCAGCAGCGCTTGGCGCGCGCCGCAGGCCGACAGATCGTTGGCGGCGAACACGGCTGTAAACGCAGTTGCGCGTTCGAGCAGCGCGTGCATTGCAGCAAGTCCGCCCCCTTTCAGGAAACCGCCCTGCACGACCAGATTCGGGTCGAAGCGCAGGCCGGCCTCTTCAAGCGCCTGTTTGTAGCCAGCCAGCCGCTCGCGCGCGTCTTCCTGGTCCGGCGGGCCGGCGATATGCGCGATCCGCCGGTGGCCGAGCGCGAGCAGATGACGCACCGCAATGAGGGCGCCTGTGCAGTTGTCGATACTCAAAGACCGCAGATGCTCACCATGAGCCTTGCGACCGGTGACGACGATCGGCACCTCTTCGGCAAGGCGCTGCAGCAGCACGTCATCCAGCACGCCGCACGGCAGGATCACCCCTGCAACGCGGCGGGCCACCAGTGCACGGACCTGCTCCGCCTCTTCTCGCGCCGACCAGTCACCGCACACACGCAGCATGGTGTAGCTAAGTGCAGCCAATTGTGTCTCGATGCCCTGCAGTAGCGCATCGAAGTAGCTACTCTCCGTCGCCTGTACCAACACACCGATGGTGCGCGGCGCGCAGGCCTGCCCGCCATCGGGGACGGCCGCGCCAGTAAGCAGGTTTACTGCCTCCTGCACGGCACGGCGGCGCTCGCTCGACACGCCGCCCGACGCGTTCAGCACACGTGCGACGGTGCTGACCGAAACACCCGCGCGCGCGGCGATCTCCGCCATCGAGACGCCAGGCGGCGTCTTGCCGGGAGCACTCATGATGCGGGTTGATAAACCCGGACGTAGTCGACTTCCATCTGCACCGGGAAGATCGTGTCATCGACCGAGCCACCCAGCGTTCCACCAATCGCGAGGTTCAACAGCAGGTATTGCGGCTTGTCGAAGGGCCAGCCGCCGTAGCCATTGCCCGGATTGGCAAACTGGAAGTAGTTCTTGTTATCCACGCCGATCACGATGCGATCCTTGGTCCAGTTCAGTTGATACGTGTGGAACGCCGTGCAGGCATCCGACACCTGCGTGCTGCCGCCGCGCTGGGTGCCCTTCGCACCGTTGTACAGCTCGGTGTGGATCGTGCCCAGCACGGTCGACGGTGCGCTGCCAACCTGCTCCATGATGTCGATTTCGCCATCGCTCGGCCATGCGCCACCGGTGCCCAGCATCCAGATCGCCGGCCAGGTACCACGGCCACAGGGCAACTTGGCGCGGATCTCATAGAAGCCGTAGGTCCAGCTCGCCTTGCCACGGGTGACGAGACGCGCCGAGGTGTAGTTCTGCCCACCCCAGTCCGACGCGGTCTTGAGCTGTTCCTTGCGCGCGGTGATCACCAGCTTGCCGTTGCTGACGACCGCGTTCTCGGCGCGGTCGCGTGCGTAGTACTGCAGTTCATTGTTGTACCAACCGGCCTGGTTGCGGTCGGTGTCGTACTCCCAGCGCGATGCGTCGGGCAGACCGTCGACATCGAACTCATCTGCCCACACCAGCTTCCAGCCCTCTGGCACGCCGCCTGCGGGCATTGCCGTATCGCCGTTTCCAGCAGGCGTGCCGGATGTGGCATCGCTACCGCCGCACGCAGCGAGCCCGAGGCTCAGCGCAGCAAGACAAACATAGGTACGGGCGCGATTGTTGGTTTTCATGGCTTCTTTCCTTGTGTGCGCGCAGCAGAACGGGGCGGCACGACGAGTCGCGTGCCGTCGCTGAAGCTCACGGTGCGTGCGCGCGAACCAGCGTTGTAGGCGAGATAGGTGCGGGTGCCATCGGCATGGCGGAACACCGAGTAAAGCGGCGCGTCGGCGCCAACACCCAGATCCGGACGTCCAAACGCAGCAAGCGTGTTCATCCAATGCCAGGTATGACTGCGGGTTTCGCCGTCTTCCACCGCCCCTTTCGGGTTCCAGCGGGCGAGCGCCGCGTTGGCATCGCTCAGCGCGTGATAGCCAAGCAGGATGTCTTGCCAGATATCACGCGGCGCCTTGCCGTCTCGCGCGAGGAAGCGCTCGAACTCGGCATCCATTGCTTCGAGGTTGCGCAGAATGTAGTCCGGATCAGCCGCGAGATAGAGCGAAGCCGTGGTCAGCGGCAACAAGTTGATGCCATGCACCTCGCGAGGGTCTTCGGTCCACCAGGTGGTGTGGACATACTTGTCGCCCCACACCATGGCGGCATCGACGTTGCTGTACTCGGGGGCGAACACCTTGTGATGCAGGTTGAACCAGTAGTGCTTGAGCGCCTCGACTTCGGTGGTGTAGAGGTAGATACCGGCGTCGCGGATGCGTTTGTTGCCGGTCGCCTCGCCCCAAAGGATCATCCCGGCCCATGCGTTGATCGCTTCGGACGACGATTCCTGGTTGTTGCCGTCGAAGAACGGTGCTCCGCCGGATGCCCACGAATGCCCTTCGTAGGCATCGAAGTGGCGCAGGCGCGGGAACATCTGATTGGCCGGATCGGTGTTTGCGATATCGGCAATCATCAGCTCGACCATGCCGCCCCACTTCTCGCGCTTGGCCCAGTCGGGGTCGCGCAGCGCGATCTGCGCTGCGGCGAAGATCCAGTAGCCGTAGTGGAAGTGGTGGTCGTTGAGCTCGTTGGCGGAGCCGTATTCATCCGGGTAGCCGATCAACGACCCCACCCGCTTGTTGTAATGGAAGTAGCGGTCCACTTCCTCGCCCGGCGCAAACCAGCGCTGCATGCGCACCTTGGTTGCCGCGAGGATCGCATCGCGATCGCGAGTGCGGCCCATGGCTTCGACAATGCCCATCACCTGCACCGCACGGTTGAAGCCCTTGCCTTCCCAGTAGGTGCCACGGCTGCCAAGCAGCTGATCGGGCCCGAACTGAAGGTCTTCCGCGAGGAAGGCGTCAAGCTGCGTACGGGCGGGGCCTTCAGCCAGCGCTGGCCAGGTCGGCACGAAGCCGCGGTAACGGTAGCGGGTCTGGAAACTGTTGCCACTGATGAGCTTGAGCTCGCCGCGGATCGACTTGTAGCTCAGCGGCAGAACCGTCGGCAGCAATGGGTTGTCGTGCCACTGATGCGGATACAGCGCGAAGACCGTGCCCTTTTCGGCGCCCTCGCGCGCTTGCGTCGTCGCGAGATAGGTCGTCGTCAGCTCACTGCGTTTCTCGTCGTATTGCCAGCTCACCTTGGTGTCGGTGATGAAGGCAAAGGCGTTGCGCCGCAGCAGGTTGACCTGGGTCGCATCGGCCGCAGGCAGCACAGCGACGGTGAAGTAGCCCTTGCCCTTCGGCAGCGCAAGTTCGAGCGTTTTCGCATCGGGCTCGCGCCATTGCCCACCCGCCGGCGCGTAGAGCGCATAGGCGCGATCGCCAACCGCCACACCCAGTGTGCGGCCGTCGTCGGAGCGCGAGAACACGTGATAGGCCTCGCTCGCCTTGAAGCGCACATCACCGCGCGTAATCTCATAGAAACTGTAGGGCGAGCCATGTGCCAGCGTAGCCGTGAGGCGATCGGTCCCGCTCGCCATCACCACGTCGACCGCCCAGTCGGAATAACGCCCGACCCGTGCATCGGCGGGGCTGAAGGCGGTCGGCACGATGCTCAGGCGCGAGCGGTGCGCCGCGACGATGTCGTTTTCCTCGCGCGTCGCGCTAAGGATGGGTTCGGGCTTCGGAATGTCCACCTCGAAGCCGTCGGGCGTGGGGCGGTACGAAGCGGGCTGGGCGTACAGCGGCTGCGGCCAGGGCGCGAACAACAGCGACGAGAACCACTTGTTGGTCGGCGCGGGGCCGCCCTCATGGCGCACCGGGGGCAGTTCGCGCTCGCTGCCCAGTTCCAGCGCCGAACTGTACTGACCGAGGCCAAGTTTGACCGTCTCGGCGGAGCTCACCGTTGCGCACAATGTCAGCAGTGCGGCGGTGACGAATTTGATCGGATTCATCAGGGCAACCCAGAAGTTCAACAGGCCCGATGCCGCACACGCGACATCGAGCCTGTTTGATTGCTACGCAAGCATGTGCGATCAGCTACCGCACTTCATCGCCACATCGGCGTCCTTCGCGGCGCCCGGCACATAGCGCACGTTGGCAATCGACATCGACAGCGGCTTGGCGGTGTAGATCACCCACGGGGTGTTCACGACCGGGAACTTCGTGCCGGCCTTCTCGAAGCAGGCCAGCGGGATCTTCACGGTGGTCAGCTTCTCGAGCGGCAGGTTCTTCAGGTAAGCGGTGGTGTCGACCATGCCCATGCAGGGGTAACGGCAATCGACGCGCACCAGCACTTGGTCTTCCGGCGCCTTGTGCAGGATCGTGTCGAACACCAGCGCAGAATCCGCATCAACGTAGTCGACCTGGTCATGCGAAGTCTTCGACTGCGAGTAGATCTGGCCAACGCCGCCGGTCCAGGTGACCTTGACGCCGTTCACACCACCTACCTTGGTCGGCTCGGCCTTGATGTTGCCGGCGTCCATGGCGCCGAGGCCCTTGTTCGGAACGATGAAGGCCCAGTTCGCCGGCGTGCCGAGGAAAAGGACGTTCGGGTCAACGCTGCCCTGGTCACCATAGACCAGCAGCGGCTGGAGCTTACCCGGCTCGGCCGGGGCGGCAGCGGCGGCCGGCGCTGCAGCGGGAGCTGCGCCGGGCGTCGATGCGCAACCGGTCATCAGCGACGTTGAAAGCGCAGTCATCGCCAGCACAGCACCGGCGGAAAGCTTGGAGATCTCCTTGATCACGACATCCTCCTTGATGGACTTGGGTTCGCAGCACATTGAACGGGGCCCGGTTTCTTTGTCTGGATTCAGGCCTGCACAAAGCCTAATGAAAGCGCTTTCATATTACAAGACAGTCACAGAAAACAGCAGGATGAGTCAGGCACCCTGCAAGATCAGCTGGATTCGGAAACCGTGGCGCCCCGCCCGGGTGAGCTGCTGGCGAGCGGGGAGCCGGGTTGATCAGAGGTTCTTCAACGCCTCTGCGCGCTTGGCTTCGTACTCGGCTTCGGTGATCAGCCCCTGGTCGCGCATGCGCTTGAGCAAAACGAGCCGGCTTTCCTGCTGGCTGAAATGGCGTTGCACAGCAGGATCGACCGCTGTCGCTGCTGCGGGTTGGGCAACTGGCGCCGCGGCGGGTGCAACCGCCGGAGCAAGTGCAGCTGGCGCAGCACTTGCCGCGGGCGCTGTAGCGTCGAGCCGGAAGGCGATCCAGTCATTTCGTACCAGACGCGCCCCGCTCTGCCCCGGATCGACAATCTTCACGCGCTCCGCACTCTTCGCGCGCTTGCCTGGGTCAAGCGAACGCGTCGGGCTGGTGCCGGGACGCAGCCCCAGCAAGGCATCGGACAACTGCAGGCCGACCACCAGTTGCAAAGCGCCATCGGCATAGAAAACCCGCCCGGTATTCGTGAGTTTGGCGCCATAGGCACCGAGCTCCTTGTGGCGGCTGGTGCTGACGAAAACCAGATCCTGATCGGGCGTTGCCTTCGAGAAGCTGCCCGCGATCGCACGCGACAGGCGTGATACCTCACCCTGCTCGAACAGCGCAACGGTGTCCTTGCCCAGCACCACCTGCACGCTGCTCAACGCACGCGCAACCGCGTCGGCTGACAGCTGGACCGGGTGCTGGTTCGGCGCGCCCTTCTCTGCGCCGCTGCGCTGCTGCAGCTCGATGTAATCCCACGGACTCAGATTCAGGCGCTCGCTCGGGTTTGCGATCCAGACCGTAATACGGCTCTCGCTGTCGCTGAACAGATCGGTAAGGCTGTCGAGCGGCCCGGCGTACGCCGCCGGCGCAGCGGCAAAGGCGGCCGCCGTTGCGAGCGCCAGGCAGATCCGGCGGGTGGAAAGAATCGATCTGTTCATGCTTGCCTCCTGTTTCGATCCGGGCGGCGCGCCCTCGCGCCGCACCGGCTTGCGTTGTTGTCCAGCTTACCCGGTAGCGTTACTCGCCTCGCGGCCGAGCACTACCGTCAAACGTTCGATGGCGCCATCGCGCAACGCCTGCGCATGCGGCGCCGGGAGCGCACGGCCGCTGATGGCGTGCCGCACGCCGTCGTTGTAGTGAATCCGGTAGCCCTGCACCTGCACGCCATCCGCGCCCCAAGTGTCGCGTCGCAACGGGTTCTCAAGCACCAGCAGACAGTCGCCAAGGATGCTGAATGCGAGCGAGCCAGCGGGCAAGGTGGCCTCGCGCGCAACTTCCTTGCCATTCGGCCCCGGCGCAACGACGCCGCTCGCGATAGCGCGCCTCACATGGCGCGCATCGGTGGTGAACAGCTCACCGGGCAGCGCTGGGCGGGCCTGGAACGACAGCGCGCCGTCATCACCGACGCGGAAGGGGCGCTCGCCCAGAATCGCGAGTAGCAACATGTTGTAGAACTCGCTGGTACTGCCAGAGAGGCGTGCCGAGAAGCCGTTGCCGTGCAGTGCCGTGTCCGGATTTGCGCTGGTGACGATGAAGGATACGTTCTCGAACGTCGAGCGACCGTACTGCGCAGGATCGCGCCACGGCACCAGACCGGTCCTCGCAGCCTGCCAGAAGGTGTCGTAGAGGCCCGCGCGCAGCAGCTCCAGCAAGTACTTGTAGGACATGTGAAGGAAGATCGACTCGTTCTCCAGCCAGCCCGGCGTGAATGCCTGCAGTCGGCCAATCTCCAGCGGCATCTGCCGCGTCGAACCGCTCACCTTGTACATGCCCAAGGGCGCGTCGTAGAGCTCCGATTCATGCACGCCGGCGGCGATCCGCTCCGCTTCCGCGGTGTCGCGGGCAAGCCGCAGCGCGTGCACACTGCCTTCGATGAAGGGCGCCACCGGTTTGGGGACAAAGCGGATTGCACGGCAGGTCGGCATCGGCTTGCCGTGCAGCTCGCGCGTTGCATTGAGTGCTTCGTACTCGACCAGATCGAACATCCAGTACGTAGTGCTGATGCCAAGCTTCTCGTCGAATGCCCGCGCAATGCCCGCAGCCAGCAGCTCGGCCGACTGCTGCAACCAGTCGCGCAGATCGGCCAGCGCCCAGCGGCGCTCGCGACCGGACAGCTCGGCCAGCAACTGTGAGCGATAGGCTTCGCGTGCATCGGCCGCCTGCGACCAGTATTCGAAGGCATCGATGCTGCCAGCCAGGCGAACGGCGACAAGGTGGCGAATTTCATCGAGCAGCGCCGCGGCCTCTTCCGGCAGCGTGACGTTCGCGCCTTGCAGCGCATAGTCATCGGTCCAGCGCAGGATCAGCCGCAGCAATCGCAGCAGTTCCTGACTCTCATTGATCGATGAACCGAACAGGCCGGGCAATCCGTTGATCGAATCGTTCCAGTTGGGCTTGTCGGCTTCCATCTCGATGCCCATGCCGGCGGGATCGAGGGTCGAGAGCTTCACCGTTGCGAGCAAGATCAGCTTGGACAGCAGGCTGGAGCGGTAGATCGCGCCATCGCGGGTGCGCGCCTTGTCTGCCTCGCTGGTGCGCAGTGCAATCCGCGCAGCCTTGCCCTCATCCAGTTCCACCGCTTCGTACTGGCGCGGGCCGTTCGCGGTCAGCACATACTTCTGCGCACGCGGCAGCACGCACACCGCATTGTCGAAGTAGCTGAAACGGCGCTCACCGGTCAGCAGCGCTGCCATGCGGTCGGGGAACAAGCCCTCGTAGCTCTCGATCAGGTCGAGGTTGTAGAACCAGTGGTCAGTCCAGAAGCCTTCACCGTGCTCGGCGTCTTCCAGCTTGCGGCTCGCCAGCACAAGCGCCGACACCAGCTCGAACAGCGGTGCGCGCAGCGCTGCCTGATGTTCCGCCGCCCAGCGGATGAGTGTGTCGGGAATCCATGGCTTCGCCAGCGCCGCAAGCAGGCTTTCATGCAACTCCGGCGGCACCAGACGAGCCAGGGCCGGCTGCGCGGCCGCCACGTCGAGCTGATAGCGCAGCCCCTTCACCACTTGCGGGTTGTAGCCGTCGAGCTGGATCAGGTTGATGAAGTACTCAATATTCGCGGCACCGACGTCCGGGTTGAACCACACATCGTTGCGACGGTTTTGATTCACATCGCGGTAGGCGCCATTGCCCTGCGAGAAGTAGGTCGGCGCAAGGCGAAACTGGTTGTAGTCGCGCTCGGTATCGCCATGGCGGCGAGAGAACAGGTACAGCACATCGCGCCGCTCGGCATTGCCGATCGACAGTGGGTAACCACCACGCAGCAGGTTGTCGAGGAAGTTCTGGCCCGCATAGGCATTGAGCCGCGCATCCTCGCTAACAAGGAAGCAGCGATCCATCAGCGCGCGGACCAGCTGCTCGTTCTCATCCGCCTTGGTGGCAAAGAACTCGGGCGTGGCCAACCCGGGTAGGCGCGCATTCCAGTCCGCCAGGCTGTCTACCTTCGCGAACAGCGCATGCAGCGTAGCCGACTCGCCGGCGGCCAGCGTCAGCTCGCCATGCGCCAGCGCGCTGGGTGTGCGGTTGCCGGACTGCTGTGCAGCCTGCCACGCGTAGTCGCCGTCGATGAAGCGCTCTGGGAAGTCGAAATCGGTGACACGACCAAACACTTCCTGCGGGTCGATCACCGGATCGAGCAGGCGTGTTTCGCCGCCCTGCGTCAGCGTCGCGAAGAAGGCGTGGCCCTTGTCGATGGGCTTCACCTCGGCCGTATCGGCGAAAGTGACCTTCAGGCGAGCATAGGGCGCGCGCTGATCGAGGTTGTCGACGGTGTACCAGGCCTCGATCGTGCGCGACATATGCTTCATCGCCCAGTCATTGAGGCCATACGGCATGAACTGCGGCAGACCGTCGATGAGCTGCAGCGTGACGGGCTCGGCGCCGGTATTCGTGATCACCAGCTCGCGCGCCAAGGCCGCGATCGGTTCGTTCGGAATCGTGAAGTAGCGGACCTGGAAGCGCAGTCCCAACGCGGAGTCATGTTCCTCCAGGCGCAGATCCCACGGACTGATGCTCAGGTGCCGCGCGGGCTCGTTGGCGCGTGCCGCCAGGCTATCGCGGAAGGGCTCGGCAAAGCCGCTGCGCCCGGCGCGCCGCCAGTGCACGAAGGTGCGGAAGCCGGTGTTGCTGGTCACGCGAAACGCCTTGTTTGCCGGCTGGAACTCGACGATCGCGCCGTCCTTGTCCTGCACGCCGAAGCTGCTGACGCCCTGCCCCCGGTTCACGTAAAAGGCCCACAAGGGCACGCCCATCACGCCGGCAATGCCGGGGAAGAAGCTCGCAAACGGCTTCGCACGATGATAGGCATCGATGCGGAAGCGCTGCGGATCAACCGGGTCGACGCTGTAGACGGGTTCGGAGCTTGGATTCATCGTGGCACCAGGAAGAGAGCGTTATCCCGAGACGGCCGCATCGCGCCCGGCGTCGGGAGGTGATGGAGGGCTCTGTTCTCTCTTCGCACGAAGCCGCTTTTCACCGGAAAAGCTTGCCTTGGATCGTTTGAAGGGAACAGAATATTGAAAGCGCTTTCAATGCGCAAGAAGTTCAGTCTGCATGCGGCAAACGAGAGCAATGCAGCAGTTTGTCGCCCGTGCCGCGTGGCACTTCGCTGCGCGACGACGAAGAATTGGCACATTCGCGATGTCGGACAGGCGCCATGCAAGTCCGATCTGATATACAAACCGGAATACAGCACGCCCCCCTGCACGTCATGACGACAGACCGCCCAATCCCGTCCGAGCTGCCCGAGAACATCACGCTGGAAATGGTGGCGCGTACCGCGGGGGTTTCCCCGGCGACGGTATCGCGCATCCTCAACGGTTCGGCGCGTGTGAGCGAACGCAAGCGAGCGGCCGTCGAAGCGGTGATCAAGGAACTGAACTACCGGCCGAACGCCCTGGCGCGAGGTCTCGCACAGGGGCGCACCAACAGCATCGGCGTGCTCACGCAGGACATCGCATCGCCCTTCTACGGCGAAGCGCTGCGCGGGATCGAGAATGCCCTGAAGGACACCGGCGCCATACCGCTGATCGTCAGCGGGCACTGGCTGCTGCGTGACGAGGTAGAGCGCCTCGAGCACCTGCTCTCGCGCCGTGTCGATGGCCTGATCG
>CAMFLH010000002.1 GCA_945957295.1 uncultured Uliginosibacterium sp. | reverse complement strand
GGTATTCATCGACGGCCCATTCCGCGGCCAGATTTTTGACGGCGAACACTACGCCCACCGCAACGCACTGGCCGCCGGCGCGACCATGCACGAAGGCGTGATGATGCGTATGTACGTCGCGGTGTTCTGCGAATCCGGGCTGCTCGCCTGGGGGCCCGCGAAGTATCGCCACAATGACTTCTCACTCACGCCGATCTGGGCCTATCGCCGAACGCGTGACCGCCTGCCGTACAGCCCGATCCGTCGCATCCGCGATCTGCAGGAAGACCTGAACAAGCGCGCCAGCAAAGCGCAGTTCATGTTGAACACGAATCAGATCATCGCCGACGATGATGCGGTCGAGGATTGGGAAGAGGCCGCCGAGGAAGTGGCTGCGCCCGATGGCATTGTGCGCAAGCGCAAGGGTTCTGAGTTCACGGTACGTCGCGATGCCGAGGCGGCCAAGGGGCAGATCGAATTCATGTCGATGAACGCCCAGCGCATCAAGAACAGCGCGGGCATCACCGACGAGAACATGGGCCGCCAAACCAACGCGGTCAGCGGCGAGGCGATCAAGGCCCGCCAGATGCAGGGCGCCGTCGTCACGACCGAGCTATTCGACAACCAGCGCTTTGCGCAACAGGTGTCGGGTCGCAAGCAGTTGTCGCTCACCGAGCAGTACATGACCCAAGAGCGGGTGCTACGACTGACCGGACAGCAGGGCAAGATTGAATGGGTCAAGGTCAATCAGCCCGTGCTCAACGGCGACGGGTCGGTGTCGATCCTCAACGACATCACGGCCTCGTGCGCTGACTACATCATGAGCGAGCAGGACTACAGCGGCACGCTGCGCCAGGTGATGTTTGACAGCCTGAACCAGACCGCACAGCGCCTGCCGCCTGAGGTCGCGCTGCGCTTGCTGCGCATGGCCTACGAGTACTCGGACCTTCCCAACAAGGACGAGATCGCCAACGAGATCCGCAAGATCATCGGCGAGCCTGACCCGAACGCAAAGCTCACGCCCGAGGAAGAACAGGCGCGCGCACTGGCCCAGCAGCAGCAAGCCGAGGCGATGGAGCAACAGCGCCAGGCCGCGGCCCTCACGCTGCAGGAGCAGGCCGCACGGGTGCGAGAGATCAACGCACGCGCCGATGAACTGCTGGCGCGCGCCCATCAGAACCAAGACGCCGGCGGCGCCGATGCGACTGCCATGCAGGACGCAGTAGCGCAGGTGCGCCAAGAGGCGGCGCAGCAGATCGAGGCATTGCAGCAAAAGCTGTTCGAGGTCACGAGCGAACTGCAGCGCAACACCGCTGCCGCGAATGCCACCGTGGCCGCTGCCAAGCTGCAGGCCGATGCCGAGGTGCGCGTCGCCGAGATCGGACAGGCCAGCAAGGATCAGATCGCCAAGCTGGAAGAGCGCATCAAGGAACTGGCCGCCGGGCTCGATCAGGTGTCAAAGCCTGACGCCGCTTGATTTTTAACCCGCGCAAGAGGCGCGACAGGAGTAGCGATGTCCAAGTACAGCGACGAAGAACTGGCAAGGCTGAGCGAGCACGAGCGCGCCGCATTGCTGGAAGACGATGACGACGAAGGCGGTGATGACGGCAATCCCGCTTCGCAGTCTGACGATGTGGCGGCCCTGACCGACGATACGGCGAAGCCGAACGCAACGGACGACGACGCCGCAGCCGATGCAGCCAAGGGCGACGCGGCTGATGCAGGCGCAGCCACCGATGCGGCGAAGACCGACGGCGCGACCAATGACGCCGAAGACGACGACGACGACGCAGAAGAAGAGCCGTTCCAGCCCAGCTATCAGGCGGAACTGCCCGCGGACTTCGACGAGAAGATCCAGGCGATCGACACGAAGATCGCGGACCTCGAACAGAAGTACGCCGACGGCGAATTCAATTTCGCCGAGTTCCGCAAGCAGGAACGCGCGCTGCTCGAAGAGCGCCAAGGGCTATCGGACCTTCGCGTAAAGGCCGAGATCGCGCAAGAGTCCGCTGAGCAGGCAGCCCGCCAACGCTGGCAGTGGGAGGTCAACCGCTTCAAGCGCGACACCAAGCGCGCCGAGGGCATCGACTACGACAACGACAAGAAGCTGTCGGCGGATCTGGATCTGATGGTGAAGGCGCTGGCCGCGGATCCTGACAACGAAAGCCGCGATGGCGAATGGTTCCTCGCCGAAGCGCACAAGCGCGTCAAGGCACTGCGCGGTATCGGCACGAGCGAGAAGCCGCGCGCTGATGCGGATCCGGTGAAGGCGGTCAAGGATGCGCGTCAGGTCAAGCGGCCCGACAAGTCGCTCGCCGATCTGCCGGCAGCATCGCGCACTGACGCGTCGATCGGTGAGGGTGAGTTCTCGCACCTGGCAAAGCTCTCGGGCCTTGCGCTCGAGAAGGCCGTCGCGAAGCTCACACCGGAACAGCAAGACCGCTGGCTGCAGGAGTCCTAACGTGGAACGAAGTGGTGACGTGTCCGCACTGACATTGGAGATCCGCCCTGGTGAGCAGGTGCTGATCGATGGCGGTCGCGTGGCCGTCACCCTCGAACACAAATCAGGGCAGGTGGCGCGCTTGAAATTCCTCGCGCCGAAGTCTGTCGAGATCCACCGCGAGGCGCGAAAAAATAACTCGGTAGCTGCTGTTGCGCGCGGTGGTATAAGGAATTTGCAGGGCAAATAGCCCTTCATGGTTGGCGCGCATGAGTGCGCCTGATGTGTCAAGCGACGACATTTCAGGAGGCATTCAATGCGTACCATCGTCGGTGTCGGCGATCCCAAAGCCGTACAGAAGTACTCGACTTTCCTGGCCGTTGATGTGGGCCGGGAATCCTATTTTTCCCGCAAGTTCATGGGCGAGGGCGAGCAGGCCCAGACCCCGCTGCAGGTCATCACCGATCTGGAATCGGACGCTGGCGATAAGGTCAGCTACGACGTGGTGATGCAGCTCCGCCAAAAGCCGGTCGAGGGTGACAACCCGATCGAAGGCAAGGGCGAAAAGCTGCGCTTCTACACCGATAGCCTGCTGATCGACCAGGCTCGCGGCAACGTGGACACCGGCGGTCGCATGACCCGCAAGCGCACGATCCACGACATGCGCAAGATCGCCCGCACCCGTCAGGCTGAATGGTGGGCGCGCATCTTCGACGAGCTCTGGTTCATGTACCTGTCCGGCGCTCGCGGCATCAACCCGGATTTCACCTACGAGACGAGCTACACCGGCTTTGCTGGCAACAGCTTCGTCGCGCCGGACAGCAACCACATCCTGTACGCAGGCTCGGCCACCGCGAAGAACAACCTCGCGTCGACCGACAAGATGACCAAGCTGTTCATCGAACGCCTGGTCACCAAGGCGCAGGTGATGGGCGGTGGCGTGCAGGGCATCCCGGCGATCCAGCCCTGCAAGGTGGCGGGCGAAGAGCGCTACGTGATGGTGCTGCACCCGTGGGCCGAGCACGACCTTCGGCAATCGACTGACTGGCTGGAAATCCAGAAAGCACTGTCGAGCGCGGAAGGCCGCAATACGCCGATCTTCCAGAACGCGCTGGGTATGCACCGCGGCGTTGTCCTGCACTCCCACAAGGGCGTGATCCGGTTCAGCGACTACGGCGCCGGCGGGAACATTTCGGCGGTTCGCAATCTGTTCCTCGGCCGCCAGGCAGGCGTGATCGCCTTCGGCACCCGCGGAACGGGCTTCCGCTTCGACTGGCACGAAGAGCCGCAAGACCACGGCAACGCGGTCGAGATCAGCACGTCGACCATCTTCGGCATGAAGAAGACGGCCTTCACGATCGACGGCGTTTCGCGCGATTTCGGCGTGATTGCGGCGGATTGCGCCGCGGCCGATCCGTCCTAACCAGGCCGCCTGAGAGCAGAAAGGAACCGCAATCATGGCCCGCTATACCTCGAACTTCATCGACGGTCGCGAGATCCCGGTCTACAGCTACGAACCGGGCGAGCTGATCACCGTCAAGGCGAGCGTCACCATCCCGGCCGCAGGCCTCACCACTGCCGACACCGTGGAGTTTGTTGAACTCCCGGCCGGCTGCGTGGTGGTCGACTACGTGCTGGTCAATGACGACCTCGATGCCAACGGCACGCCGACGCTGGCCGCCGACCTGGGCGTGCTGGCGTCCGGCGCAATCTCGTCCGCAGCGGCAGATGGTGGCAAGTGGCGCAGTGCAGCGACCGTGCTGCAGGCGCCGGCTGTCACCCGCGCGTCGGCCGCGTCGGTGGCCGAGCAGACCGCACTGCTGCGCATGTCGCCCGCGACCTCCGACCGCGTAATCGGCCTCAAGCCGACCACCGGCGCGGCGACGGCTGCTGGCGGCGTGATCGATCTGCATCTGACCTTCCGCGCACCGTAATCCACCTCCCCGCCACGGGTTCCCGCGCCGGTCAAACGGCGCGGGTTTTTGAACTACGGAGCGAACCATGAAACTGATGACCAACATCCCGCCGCGGCGCGACGACACGGTGATCGCCGACTTTGGCGACGTGTCCTACCTGTTCGAGCGCGACGAGTTTGGCGATCTGGTTGGGGATGTGACCAGCGGCGTGCACGTCGATGTGCTGCTGCAAACAGGCAATTTCTTCCTCGTCGATCCCGCGCCGGCTGCGGTGCAGTTCGTTCCCGTCGGGCAAGTGCCCAGCGGCGAGCAGAACCCCAGCGGCGAAGGCGAGGGCGGCGAAGCTGACCCGAAAGGCGGCGACGCGAGCGGTGAGCAGGCGCCTCTGTCTGTGATGACCGTCGCCCCGGAAGAAATGACCGCGGATCAGATCCGCGCCGAGATCGAGGACCGCACCGGTGAAGCGCCCAAGGCGCGCGCAAGCAAGTCGGAGCTGGTTGAAATCCTGACGGCGTTGCGGGCGGGGTAAGCGACATGGGCACCGCGTTCGTCAAGGATGTGCTCTACCGCGCATCGGTCTTGATGCAAGACCGCGTGCCCCAGTTCACCCAGAGCCCGGAAGCCGAAATGGTTTCCTGGCTAAACGACGGGCAGGTGGCGATTGCCAAGTTCCTGCCGTCGTCGTGCAGCCGGATCGACGCGATCCACCTCAAGCCCGGCACGCTGCAATCAATCCAGACCATCGCGCCGGCGGACATCATCCCGTCGATCGGATCGGTGCCGACCGCGCCGATTACGGGCGTCACGCTCAACAAGGTGACGCGGAACATGGGCGCGGCGGGCACAACGCCGGGCCGCGTGATTCGTATCTCCCCGGGCGACTTGCTCGATTCGCAGTCGCCCGACTGGCACACCGCCGCATGGAACGGCCGCGTTGAGTTGTTCGTCTTCGACCCGCGCACACCGAAGCACTTCTACGTCTATCCGCCGGTGCCGTCGTCGCGCTGGTGGGTTGAGGCCTCGTTCCTCGCTGAGCCGGAACGCATTCCGGTGCCTGGTCCGGGCGTGTCGCTGTACGGCGCCGAGAGCGGCAGCACGGTCACGATTTCCGTCGATGACAAGCACGTCGACGACCTCGTGAACTACATCTGCGCGCGCTGCTACCTCAAGGACAACGAGTACGCGGGCAACGCCGCAAAGGCGGTCGAGTTCGGGAATCTCTTCATCAACAGCCTCAATGCGCAGGCTGTGGCACTGACCGGCGTGAATCCCAACCTTTCAACCCTTCCGCTTGCGGCAACGCCGGCGGCGCAGGCCTCGTAACAAAGGAGCAACACGATGACCATTTCGTTCTCTGCCGCGCTGCGTACCGCGCGCCTCAATGCGATCGTCACCGCCGCAGGCGCTGGCGCCAAGCTGCGCATCTACGACGGCACCAAGCCGGCGGCAGGCGCTGCGCTGTCGGGCAATACGCTGCTCGCCGAGTTCACGCTTGGCGCGACGCTGGGCACTGCCTCGGGCGCGACGCTGACCTTCGGCGCCGTGTCGAACGTCAACGGCTCGGCCACCGGCACGCCAACGTGGTTCCGCATCGTGCTGTCGGATGGCACCACCTTCCTCATGGACGGCACGGCGGGCGGCGCGGGTTCGGATCTGGTGCTGTCGCCGGCGGCGATCACCTCGGGCCAGCCGGTATCGATCTCGTCGATGACGATCAGCGAAGCAAACGCGTAACCGATCGGATGCGCAATGGCACAGCCGACCAATGACGCCTATGTATCCAGTGGCCTTTCAGTTCGCGCGGGGCGCTATGCGTCCGGCACGCGGCCGATCTGGAAGCGCGTGCCGGCTGTGTCGTTCACGGTCGGCACTGCCGCAACCTTTGACCTCAAGCCCTACGTCCGCAATGCGGCGGGGCTGAATTGGTCACTCGCCGTCGGCGCGCTGCCGGCGGGCGTCACGCTGTCGAGTGACGGCGTGCTGAGCTACAACGGCGTCGGTGCGTCGGGCTCTGCCACGATCCGCGTAGCGGTCGATGCGGCCACGGCGCTGACGACCTTGAGGCTCACCAGCGCGGTCGGTGGCGCAATGCTGCCCTGGACGGTCGGCCACCTCTTCAAAGAGGGCGATGTACCGTCTGGCAGTTCGATCGTCGCCGACGTGCCCGCCTTTCAGGCCAACGTGACGAACCGCTGGCCGGATGGCTCGGTCAAGTTCGCGATCCTGTCTGGGCGTTGCGATCTGACGGCCAACGTCGCGCGCACGGTGGAGCTATCCACTGGCACGGCAAATGCTGGCGCGGTGCTGACCGAGGCGAACCTGATCGCCGCCGCGCCTAACGTCACCGTCGAAGTCGGATCGTTCGGCACGGTATCGCTCGCGAGCCTGCTGGGCACGCCGTTCCGTCAGTACGCGAGCGGCCCGGTCATGTCGGAGTGGCACTACCGCACGGCCGTCGGAACAGATCCGCACCTTGTCGTGTGGTTCCACGTCCGGCTCTACGCCGGCGGCGCGATCGAGATCATGCCGATCGTCGAGAACGGGTATCTCATGGTCACCGGCCCGACGAACAAGCTCGCCCGCGTCATCACGCGCGTAGGCGGCGTCGCGGTCTATGACAGCGTGACCGATCTGGACATCAAGCATCACACCCGTTTCCCGGCTGCGACCGGGCTCGGCACGATCTGGGTCGGCACCGATCCGCAGGTGGTCCCGGCGCACGACAGCGCCTACATGAAGGCGACGAAGCTCGTGCCGAACTACGGCCTGACTTCGATGCCGGACTCGACGCTGAACACGTTTTATCAGTCCTACACCCCGTTTGCCATTGCGAACTTGCCGGGCAATGCGCTCGGTGGAACGGGTGACAGCGCATCGATCGGTCACCTGACGCGATGGGAATCGGCTTACGTGTGCGGCGCCGATGCGCGCGCCTATCGTGGCGTCATCGTCAATGCGCTGGCCTCGTCGGCGTACTCGTATCACATGCGCGACGAGAACACGAATCGGCCGCTCCGTTTCAGCGACCGCCCGACGCTACGCAACTCGGAATTGCCGGCCGCGACCGGTGGCTTTGCGTACTACAGCGGTCAGTACGGTGGCGCGTGGGACATTTCGCACGGCTGGGCACCAGGCTGGTTCGCCTACATGCTCACCGGCTGGTTCTACCACCTCGAAGAATTGCAGTTCGCGGTCACATGGACCTACCTGATCACCGACCCCGCGGTGCGTGGCAATGCCGCGGCGAAGTGGGTCATGTCCAACCAGATCCGCGGCTGCGCATGGGCGATCCGAAACGTCGCAATGGCCGCGTGCCTGACACCTGACGCTGACCCGATTCGCGCCGAGTGGATCAACTCGCTGGCGAACACGGCGAGCTGGCTGCCGACGTATCACGTCAATGGCCTGGGCGTCTTCACGTACCCGAACTCAAGCCTCTTTACGGTGACCGGGCGCGGCACGGTGTTCGGCGTATGGCAATCCGACTATCACACCTTCTCGCTCGCTTGGGCGCGCGACATGAAGCTGCTGACCGGATCGGCCGCGACGGATCTCTCGAACATCACCGATTGGGCGCTGCGCGGCCTCGTGAAGCGCTTCGGTGGTGGTGCGGCCGACGAATGGGTGTATCGCTTCCAGCGCTATGAGTCGCTGATGACCGCTACCGAATCCACCACGTTCCCGCAGTCGGCCATGTTTGCCGATTGGGGCGTGGCGTTCGCGGCGAACTTCGGCCAGCCGACGAGCCCGGATCTGCTCGCCACGTCGACCGCGCACATGGTCAATCCGTCATCGCCCGACAGCCTTGCCAATTGGGTGACAGAGCGCAACGCGTTCGACGCGAACTACACCTCTTACGGCCTGTGTGCGCTGGCCCGCGCAGTCGATGCCGGCGTCGCCGGCGCCGCGGCGGCATGGGCACGCGTCAAGGCTGCATCCAACTGGACTACCTGCGTTGCCGGTGCGGCTGGCGATGCGCGGTGGTTCGTGCTGCCGAGGACTTGAGTCGATGCTTTTCCAATCGAAGGACATCAACATCACGATCGCATCGGTGGCGCCGGCCCCGGATGGGTTCAGCACTGAGAATGTGCCGGGCACCTACGATGCGGCGACCTTCATGTGGACACCGGGCCGCGGCAGCGATGGCCGCGTGACCCAAGCCTCGTGGAATCTGATCCCGAACAACACTTGGGTCGAGGTGGCGGGAACGCGCTTGGATGCGCTTGAGCCGGCGCTACTCGCGGCCCTGCCTGGCTACAACGATCCGGGCTCGGCCTCGGCGAACGGCCTCGGTTCGCTGCCGAACACCTATTCGGGCTTGGCGGTCGACATCAACGGCAATCGCGCCTGGTGCTTTGGCGGCGGTCACTACGACTCAGGCAACAATGGCCTGTACCGATTCGACCTCTGGAAATTCGCGTGGGCGATCGAGAAGCTGCCTGACTTCCCTGCGAATTGGGATCCGGGCTACGGCCCGCCGAACACGGCGTTCACCACCTACACGCAGTCGGTTGCGTACCTGACGGCTAACCCGTCCGCATCGGACGTGAGCCCCGATCAGTTTTACGACCCGGTGCGACCGCTCGCGAACACGCGCAACCCGACGGGTCGGCACACGTACTCCAACCTTGATTTCGATCCGGTGCGGCAGCGCGTGGTGATGGGCTGCTACACGACTTGGTTTTTTGATCTGGCGTCGAAGACGTGGGCGAACTATCGCCAATTCACGGGCACGACGGTGCAGGCCTTCCAAGACGGCAAGGCCTTCTATGACGCCACCGACAACATCCTCTACAACGGCCCGCGCGAAACCAGCACGCCGGGCGGCTACTCGGCCTTCAACGACAACACGAAGACCTTCACGACCGTGGCCTGGCTTCCGAGCGGATGGGATGCGCGCCGGCATTGCGCTGCGCGCCACCAGGCCGGGCGCAAGGCCTACCTGTTCGCCGCGCCGTCATGGGACTACTACGAACCCGCATGGCCGCCGCGGCTCGTGGTGTGCGACTTCGCTGCGAAGACGGCCACCAACGTGACCATGACCGGGCTCGTCAAGGCCTCGTGCGGCCACTCGACGCGCACATCCATGACGGTGATGACCTACGTGAGCGCGTGGGGCAAGTGCATGTTGTTCATGCCCTACGACATCAACGGGGACTACCCGAGCGGTACGCCGTCCTCCATTGGGCTCAAGTCTCAGGTCTTCCTGATCGACCCGGTGACCGGCGTCACGAAGAACTGGCCGATGCTGCCGGGGAAAACGACGTTCCTCGATGCCGGTCGGCCTTCTGCGCTGTACTCGCGCCTCGTGTACATGCCGCAGTTGCACGCCATCGTCGTGTGCGATGACGGCGACAAGAATTGGTATCTGCTGAAACTCGGCGCCGAGCCGGCGCTGTAAGGGGAATCGAACATGGCCGTCGAAGTCATCGTAAAGAGCATCGGTTCAGCAGGCGGGCGCGATTACGCAACGATCGCGGCCTGGCTCGCAGCGTGTCCGGCGGACCTCACGACCGGCGGCGCAGACGGTCAGGGTCGGATTTGGCGGGGCGAGCTCTACAACGACGGAGAAATCACGCTGGCCGCCGCGCTCAGTCTTCCAACCGTCACGTCGTCGGCGACGCAGTACATTGAACTGACGGCCGCCGCCGGTCAGTCATTCGTCGATAACCCGACCTACTACAACACGCACGCGCTCAAGTACGACCCGGCCAACGGTGCAGCGATCCGCATGGGGACCAATGGCACCTCGGGCGGCGCGACGCTGGTATCCGGCGCGGCTTACTTCAACGCCTCGCGCATCCAGCTCATTATGGGCTCGATCGACAACAACTTCCCGATCGTGTCCTTGTCGGGCGGGCGCGGGAAGATCAAGCAGTGCCTGCTCGAAAGCCTGTCGACGCAGCCGGCGGTGCTCGGGTCTGGCAGCGGCGCGGGCTTCGACATCGAGAACTCGCTGATCATCAAGCGCCGCGGTGGCGCAGCGGTGCAGGTGTCGAGCGGGGCGGCGGCATCCACCTACAAGTACGTCACCGTGTTTTCACCGACCGGCGCCGGCGGCACGAACGCGTTTGTGCAGACCTATACGCCGGGCCCGGTCATCCAGAACTGCGCGGTTTTCGGGTTCAACAACCTGTACTACTCGTCGAACGCGGTAACAGCCAATGCGTCGTCGGCGGGTAACGTCACGTCTTCCACGACGGGCATTCCTGGCGTTGCAGGTGGCAAGTCTGGCTTGCTCGCGACCGATCAATTCACCGATGTGACAGCCCCGCCGGACAACACCAGCACGCCGGCTTACAACCTGATGCCGAAGAGTGGCAACGCCCTCGGCGGCGCGGGTTCAGTGCTGGCCGGCATCACCGTCGATCTGCTCGGCACCACGCGCAGCGCGACGGCACCCGCGGCGGGCGCGATCGAGGCATCGGCTGCACCGGTGACGGTGGTCGGAACGATGGCGGCCACGCTCGGCGCCGCGGTCTTCACAGGGACTGGCACCGGCTACAGCGTGGGCACCGTGGGTTCGCTCTCGGTAACGCTGGCTGCGGCAACGATGGCGGCGACGGGCACGGGCGCGACGGGCGCGACGGCCACGATCACGACGAACGCACTTGCAAGCAACACCGGATCGGTGCTGGCGAGCGCGTCCGGCATCACCGCGCATATCTACGAGGTGGCGACGGGCAACAAGGTCACCACCATCACCGGCCTATCGACCAACGCATCCGGCGTGCTGACGATCACCAGCACCGCGATTACCGCGGGCGTGAGCTATCGCGTCGTCGTCGTGACTGGATCGGGCGAAGGCCTGCAGACCTACACCGCGACCTAAGAGGGCACCATGAGCCAGCACCTGCGCATCGATAGCTCACCGTGGATTGCCGGGCGTTTGATCGTCGGCGATGGCTCGCTCGGCATCCTGGGCTCAGAGATCCCAGTAACGGGCGAGGTCGGCGGCTCGATCTTCGAGAATGACTTTACGGTAGGCGACGAGGCCAAGGAATTCCGCGCGCTGCTGATCACGCCGCCCGCTGGCGGTTCGTTCTCGCTGTTCCCTGACGGCTCGTTTTCATTCGATGCGCCGGCGCTGGGCACGTACAGCTTCACGTACCAGCTCTACGTCGACGGTGCGGCCGTCGATACACCGAAGACGGCTTCGCTCACGGTCGGCGTGCCAACGGCAGCACTTGCGGCAACGCTGGGCGCTGCGGTGTTTGCAGGCACCGGAGCCGGCACAACCGCCGGCGCCAGCGCCGGGACGATGGCCGTCACGCTGCAGGCGGCAACCTTCGCCGCATCGGGCGTCGGTTACACCGCGTTCCCCTACGGCAGCATGGCGGCCGCGCTGGGTGATGCGACGTTCGCGGGCGAGGTGTCCGGCTTTGCGCCGGTTCAGTACAGCCCGAACACGCGCACCTGGGATGAAATGGTGCGGATCATCGCGCTCGATGTCGCCGAGTGCCCGGAAATCGCGATTGTCGAAAAGCTCAGACTCGCTGCGCGCGAGTTCTGCATTCGCTCGTGGGCATGGCGCGAGGATCTGGACCCGCTCGAAACGATCGAACTGATCGATGAATACCGCTTGCCGTTGCCCGCCGGCGCGGTCATGGTGCAGGTGCTCACCGTGAAGTACGACGGGGTTGAGATCGACCCGGGTAGCGACGAAGGGCTCGAAGAGCTGTTGGGTGATCTGGATTCCCTCGATCCGGGCCGCCCCGGGCACTACCTGTCGCCGCACATCGGGTCGATTCGGCTCGTGCCGCGTCCGGCACTGTCGGGCGGGCGGGTGACCGTCAAGGCTGCATTGGCGCCGACGTTCGACGCCATCGGATTGCCGGACTTCCTCGTCGATCGGTGGGGCGAAACGATCATGGCGAAGGCGAGGGCGCTGCTCTTCCGTATGGATAACCGGCCGTGGTCAGACTCCGCATCGGCCACGGACTTCGAAACGCAGTTCAATGCCAGCGTCGGCAGCGCCAAGGGTCGGGCGGCACGCGCCAATACCCGGGCGAGAACGCGCGTTCGCGGCACCAACTTCTGAGGCGACCATGCTGATCCTTGTAGGCAAGGGGGGATTCGCTGGCGAAGTACCTCGGATTGATCCGACCAAGATCGCCGACAACGCGGCGACGGTCGCGATCAACACCGATTTGCGGCAGGGCGATCTGCGGCCATACCAAGACGTTGGCGCGGTGGTGGCCGCGCTGACTGCGCCTGGTGCAATCAAGACGGTGTATCGGTTCGGCAAGAACCTGACGAGCGATACACAGTATTGGTGGCCGTGGGTCGAAGAGGTCAACGTCGTGCGCGGCATGGTGGCCGGCGATGCCGTGGAGCGCACTTACTGGACCGGAAGCGATCGGCCGCGTTGCACTGACTACGTGGCCGCCGTAGCCCCTTCGCCGCCGTACCCGGCTGCCAGCTACGCGATCGGCGTTCCGGTGCCTGACGCGGCGCCGACGGTGGCGGTGACCGGCACCCCGACGGCCGGCACCACGCCGGTCAGCCGCTTCTACCGCGAGGTCTTCGTGTCGCAGTGGAGCACGGGGCTGCGCGAGCCTTCGGCGCCCGGGCCGGCGTCGGCCATGATCACCGCGAGCCCTGGCCAGACCATCACGGTCACGCTGGAATCGACCATCCCTACCGGGCCCGTCATCATCACGCACCGACAGATCTACCGGACTGATTCTGGCCTGACCGGCGGCTTTCGCTTCGTGACCGAACTGCCGATCGGCGCGACGACATGGGTCGACAACAAGACCGACGACGAGCTGGGCGAAGTGTTGGAGTCGGATACCTGGCTGCCGCCACCGAACGATCTGCAGAATCTCGTTGCGCTGCCCAACGGGATCATGGCCGGCACTAACGGGTTCGATGTGATGCTGACCGAGCCGTATCGACCCTACGCGTGGAGTACGCGCGTTCCGATCGGCGAGGCGCCCGTCGGGCTGGGCGTGACCGGGGGCAGCTTGATCGCGCTCACCAAAGGCAAGCCCTACCTGATGGCGGGTTCCGACCCGGCCAGCTTCATCCCGCAGGATCTCGCGGTCGCGCAGGCCTGCCTGTCGCGTCGCGGCATCGTCGATATGCGCTACGCGCTCTGCTACCCGGGCGCCGACGGCCTTATCCCGGTGACCCCAGAAGGGCAGGCGACGATTGCGACCGAGGGGATCCTGACCGGCGATCAGTGGCGAGCGCTGGGCGTGACAAGCATGCACGCCTGTCGAGACGGCACGCGCTACGTGGGCTTCTTCGATGCCGGTGGCGGGTTTGAGCTTGATCCTCGGGATCCGCAACGCACGTTCGTGCGCCATGACATCGCCGTGCGCGCGACGTATGTCGAGCCCTCGACGAACCAAGTCTATATCGTCGATACGTCCAATCAGGTGCGACGCTGGCGCGCGGGCGCGAGTCGTCCGTATCAGTGGCGCTCGAAGGTCTTCGAGACACCGCACAAGACGTGCTTTCGGTTCTGCCAGGTGAGCGTATCGGGCACGGTCACGGTGCGCGTCATCGCCGACGGCGTGCTGCGCCTTGAGCGCGATGTGACATCGCAGGACGTGTTTGCGCTGCCCGGCGGGTTCAAGGCGCGGCGCTGGCAGATTGAACTTGCTGGCACCGGCGTCGTGCAGTGGGCGGCCATTGCTCACAGCCCGGAGGAACTGGCGAATGTCTAGCAATCGCGGTCGCGTGCCGGGCGTGCCGGACATCCCGGGCGGGATCCCGGCGCCTGTCCGCACCGCCCTGGTGTCGTTCCGCGAGACGCTGGCAGTCCTGACAGGCCAGCTTGGGGATCCGCTCGATCAGGTGGTGCGACGCCGTGACCTGACCGACGGCACGCTGTCGTCACTCGGCGGCGGCGGTTCGGTCCTCGTGATCGGCGGCGGCGGATCGGGCGGCGGTGGCGGCAGTACCGAAGTCATCGAATCGCCGACCACGCCGACCAACGTCGAGGCGTGGGGCGCGATCTCGTTCATCTTCGTATCGTGGGATCGGCCGAGCTACAAAGGGCATTCGCACACGGAAGTGTGGGCAGCGGGGGAACTCGCGGGCAGCCCGGGCGTCGGCGATTTTTCGAGCCGGGTGCTGATCGGCACATCCATGTCGGCGATGTTCGCCGATGCGGTTGCGCCGCAGACCGTTCGCTACTATTGGGTACGCCACGTCAATAAGGCGGCGACGCCCGAGTATGGGCCCTGGTCGAACGTGTCCGGCGCGCGAGGCGAGTCGAGCCTATCGCCTTCCTACATCCTGCCGATCCTGCAGCATCAGATCACCGAGTCGCAGCTTTACGCGGATCTGGGCGCCCGGATCAACCTGATCGACGGTCCCAGCACGCTCACCGGTTCCGTAGCGGCGCGCATTCTCGCCGAGGCGACGGCCCGCGGTGCGGCGATCACCACCGAAACGAACGCGCGCCAAGCGGCCGACACCAGCCTCGCGAACTCGATCACGACGCTGACGGCATCGGTCAATAACAATGCCGCGGCGATCACCAGCGAAGCAACGGCGCGCGCCAATGCCGATAGCGCGCTGTCGTCACGCATTGATTCGGTTGCTGCGGCAGCGGGCGCGCATATCTTCCGGCAGGCAACGGCGCCGGCGGGCGCCGTCGCCGGCGACCTGTGGTACGACACGGCCAACAACAACGTCGCGAAGGTCAAGAATTCCTCGGGCGGCTGGGATCCGTGCGACGACACCCGCATTGCGGCCACGCAGGCATCGGTCACGAGCGAGGCGACGGCGCGGGCCAACGCGGACACGTCGCTGGCGAACTCGATTACTTCGGTGAGCAGCACCGTCAACGGGCACACCACCACGATCGCGGCGCAGGCGACCAGCATCAACGGGCTCAACGCTCAGTACACCGTCAAGATCGACTCCAACGGGTATATCACCGGCTTTGGCTTGGCCTCGACCACAACCACGGCGGGGCCTACAAGCTCTTTCCTCGTGCGCGCTGACAGCTTCGCGATCGCGTCGCCAGCAGGGCCCGGTATCACCCCGCGAACCCCGTTCATCGTCTATACGACGCCGCAGACCATCAACGGCGTTTCGGTGCCGGCCGGCATCTATATGACGGACGGCTTCCTGATGAACGGCACGATCAACAATCTCAAATTCGATCGCGCCTCTGGGAATCGCATCCAGCTCGTAGACGCCGACATTGTGGATGTATCGGCCGACAAGATTCTGACCGGGACGCTCGGCGTAGGCCGCTACATTCAGAGCCAAGGCTACGTGCCCAATGCGGCGGGCTTTCGCATCAATGCCAGCGGCTACATCGACGCTGCCGATATTGACGTGCGCGGACGGGTGAGGACGCCGGGTAAATGGTGGGGCGATGGCGCGCAGGGCGTCATCATGAACTGCTATGCAAGCGATCCGTTCATTGAGCTATGGCGCGACTCGAACAACTACCTTCGCTGGCACCCTAGCCTCGGGCTGATCGTTCGGGGCGACATCACGGCTTCGAGCCTGACAGTCGTCGGCACCTCGCAGTTCTCGGTGAAGTCCTCGGCATCTGGTGGCAGGAACGAGCTGACGAGCCAGAACCTCAAGACGTTCGATGACGCGGGAACCCTGCGCGTTCGCATCGGCAATCTGAGCGTGTAGCGATGGCCTGGGGCGTCGAAGTCTTCAACGGATCCGGCAACCCGCTGGTGCGCAGCTACGCCTCGTATAACGGGCTGCTCGTCGGCGTCGAGACAATCCCGGCCTCGGGCGGTCCCTTCACGTACAGCTACCCCGACTATGCGGGGTGCTCTTTGCTCGCCGTCTTCGAACAGGGTGCCGTCAGTGTCTCGCGCGGATCGGTGGCGCTCACCGGGTCACCGCCGAGTGTCACCGTGTCATCCAACGGTGTCGCGGCGACCATGTATGTTTTCGTCACCGGTGGATGGCCGTCCGATGCGGGGTTCGGCATTCAATGTCTATCAGACTACGGCGAGCTGCTGCCGATCCATCACAACGGCGCGGCGGCAACGCTGATCGCGAAGACCACGAGCGCATCACCGATCAGCTTCGCCACGCCCTATAGCGGCACCTGGGCCTACGGATGGCGCTACACCGTGACCACGCACGAGTACCCGCCGATTCTGTTTGTCGTCCCGCCGACGACATCGGGCGCGGGGGCCGGTCTATGGCTCGACCGGCTGGCATGGGTGTCGGGCGGCGTCGGGGCGAAAGTCTGGGAGGTCGATATCGGCTGCTACGACGTGGCGGCGGGTGGGCGCATTGGCCCCCCATTGCTGATCGCGTTCGACCGCAAGACGCTGATTAGCAGCGGATCGAATTGGGGCATTCAGGTGTTCAACGCGTCGGGCAAAAAGACGTTCGACAGCAACGATGCGTTGCCGCTGCGTATTGCTGGAACGATGGCCTACGCCAGCTACTTCGGCACCACGCCTACCAATGCTTCCAAGTACGCTTCATTTCCAGCAGGGCTCGGCAATCCCGCCATTCTGATCAGCCGCGATACCGGGCTGAGAACCCAGACCAACCGTTTCGTCGGCTCGGCCACGCAGTACCGCTATTCGTTCGACTGCTTCCGAAAGAACACCGACGGCCTTCTGTGGCGAACGGGCGACGGATACCAATACGGCTATGTGACGGACCCAGACCCCGCCGGATTCAACAGTTCCAGCACAACGCACAACCTGCCGGCCGACACGTTGCTTGTGATAGATGCCAATGAGTATTGAGGTGAAGCCATGCCGTTTCTGATCTCACGAACCCTACCGGAGCGAAACATCGCGGTGACCTACGCGATGATGCTCAGCGTGCAATTCGACTTCCGCAACGACCGAATCCAAGCGGTGATTGGTCAGTGGGTCAGCCAGGCCGATTACCTGAGTGGGGCCGCGCCGCTGTATCAGGAAATGATCGCGACGAACATGGGCAACCTTCCGGCGCAAACGATCGAGGCGGCCGAGGCGGTGCTTGCGCAGCGCGGCGACTGGATGGCTGGCGCAACGGTGATTCCCGCGGCGCCGTGGCTGGGCGGCATGGACGCACCCAAGGAAATCGCGCGGGCCCAGATCGATGCCCTCGCGTCCGCGTGCCGCTTGCGCTTCATCAGTACCGGCGTCGGGCAAGACGCCACCTACGTCAGCAAAGAGCGCGAGTGCCGCGCCTACCGTGAGGCGGGCTACCCAGACGACCTGACAGGCTATCCGTACATTGCCGCCGAGTCGGCCGCCACCGGGCTATCGCCGCGACAAACGGCGGATGACCTGATTGCAACGGCGGATACCTGGAATCTCGTGCTCGGGCCGCAGATCGAAGGCGTGCGCCGAGGCAAGAAGGTCGAGGTCGACGGCTGCACCAACCAGGCGGAAATTGATGCCGTCGTGGCAAGCGCTCGCGCGGCCTTCAACGCTGTTGGGGCCTGAAAAAATAACTGCCTGACTCGCGGCGGACGGCTGCGATCATCGGCCGCACGAGGGGCCCATGAACGCACTGATCGACTACCTGCGAGACATCATCGGCAAGCCGCTGAGTGCTGCAATGGCCGCCGATCTTTGCGTGCTCGCACAGCACGGGCAGCCGGCGCCGATCGACATCGGGCAATTTCAGCCGACGCTTTACGGCTCGCACCGCATCGCCTGCGAGCGCCTTGTCGACGTACTCGAAGAGATCCAGCCGATTCATGCGGCGCACTGGCGCGAGACAGAGCAGTACCGCGCTGACGTGCCGTTCAACCCCGACTACCTGACGGTGCTCTCGCACGAGCGTCGCGGGGGGCTGGTGCTCTTCACGGTGCGCGATGCCAACAACGGGCTGCTGGTCGGCAACTTCATTCTGTACCTGCATCGCTCGACGCACACCCAGACACTCGTCGCCACCGAAGACACCTTCTTTCTCGACAAGACGGCCCGGCGTGGGCGGCTCGCCTTTGCACTGCATCGCTATGCGGTGAACGTGCTGAGCGCGCTTGGCGTCACTGAGGTGCGAGCGAGCACCAAGACTATCAACCAGGCGGCGAAATTCTTCGCGGCGCTTGGGTATCAGCAAACCGCGATCAGTTGGAGCTTGATGATCGCGCCGGCCGCGGAGGCTTGACGATGTGTTTCGATTCCCCTGATCCGCCCGACTATTCCGGCGTTGCCAATGCAAACGCCGAGGCCGCGCGCCTCGCGAAGCAGTCGGCCGATGCTGACCTCGCGTTCCGTAAGGAACAATGGAACGCAACGCAGGGACTGCGCGACAACCTGACCCGCACGGCCACCGAGCAGGCGGACCTGCAGAGCCAGATTGCGCGAGACTCGAAGACGCGAAGCGATGCGCAGTGGTCCGACTACGAGAAGACGTTCCGGCCGCTTGAGCAGCAAGTCGTCAGCGACGCGCAAAGTTATGACTCGGCCGACGCGATGCAGCAGGCGGCCGATCGCGCCACGTCCGATGTGGCGACCGCAGCGAACGCCACGCGTGGGGCAACGGCCCGCCGCATGGCCTCGATGGGGATCAACGTGGCCGACCCGCGTTACGTCGCCAGTGATCGCGCATCGGCGAGCGCGGAACTGTCCGCACGAGCCGCGGCGGCCAACAACGCGCGCACCGGCGTAAAGGACAAGGCCATCGCGTTGCGGGCCGGGGCCGCGAACTTCGGCCGCAACATGCCGAACACCTCAAGCGCCGCGTACAGCACGGCAATTGCCGCCGGCACCGGCGCGACCAATGTGGCGAACACCGGCGCCAATGGCAGCCTCGCCGCCGTCGATTCGGTGGGCCGCGGCTACACCTCGGGCATCAACGCCGCGAACGTGTCGGGGCAGCTCAACCTGGGCTACGGCAACCTGCTCAACAGCACTTACCGTTCGCAGCTCGCGGCCGATTCGAGCGGCGGACTCATGAGCGGCATTGGCGGCCTGATGCAAGGCGCTGGGATGCTGTATCAGGTGTCGTCGAAGCGCGCCAAAACGCAGAAGCGCCGCGCCGCCCCCGTGCTCGATCGGCTCAACAAGCTCAAGGTCGAGGACTGGAAATACAAGGATGGCGTTGCGGACGGCGGCCAGCACACCGGCCCCTATGCCGAGGACATGCAGCGCCAGTTCGGCAACAAGGCGGCGCCCGGCGGCCGGATGATCGACATCATCAGCGCCAACGGCATCACCATCAAGGCGGTGCAGGAGCTGTCGCACAAGGTCGATAAGCTCGCCAAGCGCGTCGATCAACGCAAACAGGCGGCGTGATGGGCTGGGGAAACCTGACCAAGACGACGCGCGGATGGATCAAGGACAACTTTGAATCCATCAAGGACAAGCCGACGCGCTTGATCACCGGCGTCGATCCGGCCTCTACGGGCGTGTGGAACAAGATCCTTGGCACCCACGATAAGCCGCTCGTGACGGCCGCCGGCGGGCCGACGGGCGACACGCTCGACAAGGTGGGCGCGTCGAAGGGTTCCCGCAATTGGTACAAGGCCGCTGACACGATCGCCTCGATCTGGGGGCTGGCCGGCGCAGGTTCGGCCCTGAGTGGCGCCGTAGGAGGTAGCGGGGGAAGCGCTTCCGCCGCCGCGTCAGAAGGTGTTGCGGCCCCAACCGCAGCCAGCAGCACCGGCGCCTCAAGCCTGCCGTCGACCATCGCCCAATACGGAACGGGCTGGGCGCCGACCGCAACCAGCGAGGGCGTCAGCGCCGGGGTCGCGTCGTCAGGATCTGCCGTCGGCCCGGGCGTCGAAGAGGCCGCAACGGCGGCGAAGTGGTCAAAGCTCTTCGATCAGGGCGGTTCGCTCATGAAGCAGCAGGGCGCGCAGTCGCAACGCAAGCGCGACGAGCTGCTGGCCGACGAGCCGAACCCCTATATCGACCCCACACCGGAGCAATACTAATGGGCAGCGGATTCGCACGCGGCATCGCCGCACTCGGAATCGGGATGCAAGGGCTCGCAACCGGCTTGCGCCAAGGTGAGGAATGGAAGGCCGAGCGTGATCGTCGGCAGCGCGAGGATCAGTGGCGCGCTGACCGCGATGCGCTGACCAAGCAGTATCAGGCAGACCTTCGGGCCGCCGATGAACCGGACGTTCCGCCGTCCCCCTCCGCGGCGCCACCTTCTGCCCCCGTGGCGCAGACGAGTGAGCCTGCCGACATCAAGCGCTATGGCATGAACCCCGACGCGCCCACGCAGCCTGCAGCCCCGCCTGCAAGCCCTGCTGCCGCATTGGCAGAGGGGGAGACAGCACCGACGGCGAACGAACAGCCGGCGGCGCCAAAGATGACGCCGCGGCTGGCTCAGATGAGGCTGTACGAAGGGCTTGCGGCAATCGACCTCAAGCATGGAAAGGTTGACCCCGCTGGCTTCGCGGGGATGACTGAACGCGCGAAGCAATTGCGCGAAGAGGGTGCGTTTGACGCGTACCAGTACTACGGCACCACAGGCGACCTCAAGGGCGCGATCGAACGCTTCGACGCCTTCGGGTCAAAGCGCATCAACAAGGACAGCGTTGAGGCCCGCAAGGTCGTGAATCCTGCAACGGGCATCGAGTACGACGAACTGCGCGGCCAGTATCAGGACGGCACTCCGTTTGTCTTCAACCCCCTGAAGATGGCCTACGGCTTGGTTGGTCCGCAGGCTTGGGTTGCTTCTCAGGAGCGCGCGGCGGAACGCAAGGCGCGCGCAGACCGCGATGAAGCGGATCGGAAAGAGCGCCGCGACAAAGCCGATGCCGAAGACCGCAACCGCAAAGCGGGTCTTGAGATTCAGGCCGGGCACCTCTCTCTCGCGCAGCAGGAAGCGGCCGACCGTCGCCTACGCCAGAAGCGCGAGGACGATGCGCGCAAGGAATACAGCGACGCCGTGAAGTCCGGCGATCCGCAGCGCATCAACAATGCCGCGAGCGTGATCCGTGCGTTCGGCGTGAATGTGCCGACTCAGGCGCAGGGCCAGAAGCCGGATAAGTACTCCACGCATACGACGCCGTTCGGTGGCGTAGCGATTACGAACGACAGTGATGGTTCCGCACGGATCTTTGATGCCAACGGGAAGCCTGTTGCAGAAGTCCAGTCACCCAAGAGGCCGTCGGCGCCAACCGGCCAGGCGGCTATCCCCGCGCTGGCAGACCGAAAGGTGGGGCAGGTCTATGACACCCCGCGAGGCAAGATGATCTGGCGCGGCAACGGCTGGGAAGCGGCGAAGTAACCGGACCCAAGAGGACGCACAAGCATGGCAACGCTGCTTTCGGACGACGAAGTATTCGGCCCTCAAGGCTCGTCGGGATTGCTGTCCGACGACGAAGTGTTCGGCACCGGTGCGGCATCTCCGACTCCGCCGCCCACCCCAAAGCAAAACATCGGCGGGCGTGTCGTTGATGCGATCCGCAGCACGCTGGGCGCGACCGCGCAGGAGGGCATCGCCCGCGGAAACAGCGCGCGGCAGATTGCGCTGACGCAAGGCACGCAACCGGCACCAACTGCGGAGACGAACCCCATCGTCAAGCGCTTGGTCGACGAGAAGCTGAACCTCTCGCCGAACATGGACACGCTGCGCACGCAGGGCTTTGCGGCGGCGTCGCGGGAAGCCCTGGCGGGCGAACGCGATCAACAACGCCGCAAGCTGGCGCAGGACACCGGAACGATTGGGCCGGTACCACAAGAGCAGCAGATCCAGATGTATCGCGCCAAAGAGAACATGGTGTCGCGCGCCTTCCACAACGCGACCGACACGCTCGGCGCGCAGGCGGGTTCAGTTGCCCAGATCGGCCACGAACTGCTTGGCAACGATGATCAGGCAAGCGACGCGGCAATCACCGCCGGGGTGCTGCGTGATCGCGTATCGGGCGCGAAGCAGCGAGTCGAAGGCGACCGCATGCTGCAGGATCTGGCGCGCGTGCGGCCGGTATCGGCGGCCGAAACGCTCAAACGCATGAGCGGGGATTTCGTCGAAACTGGACTTGAGCAGTTGATGCAGAATGCGCCGGCCTTTGGCGTAGGCGGACTCGGCGGATTCGGCGCGGCATCCGTTGCGATGGGCGTGCAGACGGGCGCGGACTCGGCAAGCCAGTACCTCAACCGAAACCCGACAGCAGGGCTACATGCCGCGCTGACCTACGGGTCGGCGATGGGGGCATTGGAAGGGCTCGGCGAAGCGCTGGGACTGCGCGCCGAACTGGCGGCCTTCAAGGCTGCGCACTCGGCGATGTCGCCGGCTGAGCTGGCGCGCAAGTTCCTGCTGGCGCATGGCATCGAGCAGGGATCGGAAATCGCGACGACGCTGGGGCAAGACTTTGTCGACAAGGTTGCCCCGGGCGGCGCCAAGCCCGACATGACGTTCGGCGATCTGCTGTCGGACCTGCAGGACACGGTGTATCAGACCGCCGCAATGGGCGTCGTATCCGGCGCCGCCGGCCGCGCTGCGCACCACGTCGAAAAGGCGATGGGTCCGACCGCGCAGGACCGTGCGGCGCAAACGATGGCGTCTGCGATGCAGGCGTGGAACACCCGTGGCCTCTCGCCGAGCGCCAACGGCGTCGCAGCCCCTGAACCCGCACCCCGCGATGGAGATACCAATGAGCGCACGCAAGCTGATGCTGTCGCCGCCGATTCAGGAAGTGGCGGACCTGGGGCTGTTGTCGGAGTTGGAGGCGCAGACGGTGGAGTACCTGTTGGAGTCGCTGGACGAGAACCCGGATCAGTACATCCCGTTCGACCGGGTGCCGAACTTCATCCCGGCCAACAACAGACTGGCGATGTACGAAATGCTGACCGACCCGACGATTCACTGAACAATCTGAGCCCCGACGATCTGGCTGCGCTGACGGGCGAGAAGCCCAACGAGCAGAGCAGCCCAACGCGGGCGCGCATCGCCGAGATCGACAAACGCGCAGCCGAGATCGATCAGGTTCGCGAGGCAACGCCAGACGGCCCGAACCGCATGATCCTCGATGCAGAGCGCACCGTGCTCGACATGGAGCGGCACGACCTGCTGACCAAACCACAACCGGAGGTGATCGATGAAGCCGTGCAAGGACAAGAAGCCGGGCAAGCCCGGCAAGAAGTAACCCCAGTTCCCCCCGCCGCCGGCACCCCCGCTGCGCTCCCCGCGCAGGCCGGCGGCACCTCTACGCCTGTCGAAACGGAACCCACCGTAGCGGTGCTGCAGGAAGCGCCGGCAGTACAGAAGCCGACGGTCGCAGAACCTTCGCCGGTAGCCACGCCGGAAACTGTGGCCGCACCCGAGCCCGTCGCCACCCCACCGCAGGAGTCCGAGGCAACGAAGCCCCCCGTTGTTACCTTGGCGCCCGTGGAGCAGGAGCGCGCAGATGCGCAGCCAGAAGCTGCGGCAGAGGTAATGGACTGGCCTTGGAGCAACGAGGGTGAAGCCAAAGGAAGTACGGACGCCGCAAAGGATGAAGCGCCAGTAGCCGGCGAAAGCAAACCTGAAGAGCCCGCCGCCAAAGGGCCTGAAGGTGAGAGCGAAGGCAGCCACGGTACTGCTGGAACGAAAGCCCATGCGGAGCATCAGGCGGCCGAGGTGCCGGCGAAGAAGCCGACCCCGACAGCCAAAGATCCCAACGCAGCCTACAAGGCTAAGCAAGCGGCCAAGAAGTCCGCGGAAGCGCCTGCGCCATCGCACGAAACCCACGCTGCATCAGCCTCGCGCAAGCCGTCCAAGGCCGCTGCGCTTGCTGCGCCACCGCCGCGCAAGACACCCACCGCAGCGTCACCGACCAAGCTCGGCGACGTGGCGCACGCATTGCGATTGAAAGACTTCATCGAGCAGCGCGCGGATCAGTTCGCGCGATCGTCGGGGCCGCACGCGGAAGCCGTGCGAGCGAAGACAATGGAAGACCGCGCAGGAAATGCTGAGGTGCATCGCGACTTCATCGAGGCCGCATTGAAGGATGGCCGTCCGGTACCGGATGCGGTGATTGCCGACCACGCGCGCGACAAGATCGACAAGCGGCATTGGCCGCTGCTGGCCGACAAGGTGGCGCAGTTGCCGGGCGCTGATGCGGCGCGGCCGACAGCGAACGATCCGAATGCTGCGTTCAAGGCGAGGCGATCCGCGCAGGCGGCGGATAGGATGGCCAGTACGCTGACAACCGAAGCGCCGATGGCCAGTGCGCCGAACGCTGCGTTCGAGAGGAAGCGCAAGGCCAAAGAGGCCGCTTCCGCGCAGGGCGCGGAAAGCAAGCGGGGCATGCTGTCGCGCGCTGGCGACGGCGGATCTGACGCCCGGGCGCTGCACGCGCTCGACGACCACGACGGCGTGCGGGAGAACCTGGATTACTCGCTGCAGAAGATCGACAGCCCGGCAGGCGTCGATTTTCACGTCATCCACGCCGATGTTGATGGGCAGCAGCGGCCGGTCGGATTCGTCGTTACTGCCGGCGACGAGCTGCGCAACATCCAGATCGACGATGCGTATCAGGGCAAGGGGATCGGCGAGGGCGTGGTGCGTGCACTGCTCGCGTCCATGCCCGAAGGTGCTACGCTGAAAGTGTCGCGGATCGAACCCGATGCGGTCGGCTTCTGGAAGAAGCTGGGCACGCAGTTCGACAACATCAGCAGCGACCCGGCCGTCGATATGGACGGCCGCTTGACGTGGGGCGACTATGAACAAGCCAGAAATCAACAAGCGGCGGATCTCTCAACTGCCGGACGGGACGACGGACGAGGACCGGGCGATGATCGCCAGGATGATCGCCAACTACGAGAAGAAGGAAGCGGAGAGAGCGGCGAAGGCCAAGGCCAACTTGACCGCGCCACCGAAGGATTTACCCGGGGCATAAGCAGCCGGGAGATCCGTGCGGCCGTTGCGCCGCTGGTGGATGGCGCGCGCAATCTGCCGACCATCCACTACCTCGATGCGCCGCGTGACGCGCCGCGCGAAGTACAGAAGTGGCTGCGCGAGCAGGGCGCCTTTGGTGACGCCAAGGGTTTGGCCTGGGGCGATTCCGATGTGTTCCTGTTCGGCCGCTACATGCGCGATGCCGAAGATGCGCGCTTCACTGCGCTGCATGAGCTGACGCACTACGGCTTGGAAGGTGCGTTCGGCAAGGAACTGGATACGCTGCTGCTGCACATGGATACGGCGAATCCGAGGCTGCGCGCAGCGGCCAACGCGAAACGCAAGCTGTACCCCACGCTCACACGGCCGCAGGCGATCAACGAGGCGCTGGCCGATATGGCCGGGAACGGTGAAGTCTCCAAGCTCACCGGCTGGAAGAAGCTTGTTGCTGTCGTCCGCGACTGGCTGCGCCGCAAGGGCTTCGTGAAGGAATTCACCGACGACGATGTGCGACACATCATTGCCCGTTCTGCCGACTACTGGCGCCGTGAGCGCAAGGGCGAGTATGCGGCCGCGCTGCGCGGTGGGCCCATGCTGAGCAACAACCTGACCCAGCCGCATGTCGAGGCCGTCGTCGGAACGTCGCTGGGCGAGTTGTCGAAGCACCCCGACTACGACGCAGCGAAGGGCGGCGACATCTGGGCCTCGCAGCGCGTTGCGCGCGATCTTGTGACACCGGAAATGATCCAGCGGGTGCGGCAGCTTGCAGGCGACGCACAAGTCAAGATCGTTCCCGTTCTTGCGGTCGAAAAGAGCGGACGGAACATGATCCCCCTCGCTGTGGCGGATCGGATCGGACACGAGATTGGCGCGAAGGTTGACACCGACATCGTTCAATCGAACAGCCCCAAGCGAACCGCCATGCAGGGCCTGGATCGCATCTTTGCGCGACCCGCGTTCGAGGGTGAGGTAGTGCGCGGCGCGCGCTATATCCTGATCGACGACACGCTCACGCAAGGCGGCACATTCGCCGCGGCGACGCAGTTCATCCGCAGTCAGGGCGGCGAGGTAGCCGGTGCCTTCGCCTTGACCGGCAAGCAGTACAGCAGTACGCTGAAACTCTCACCTGAAACACTCGCTCGACTGCGCGAAAAGCATGGCGACCTCGAAGAACAGTTCAGCGCCGCAACCGGATACGGCTTCGACTCCCTCACCGAGTCAGAAGCCCGTTACCTCGCGTCCTACGAGCCGGCTTCCGCAGTCCGAGATCGACTCGCTGCGGCAGGAAGCGAAGCGCAATCTGGAACTTCTGCAGAAGAATCGCCTTCCGTAAGCTCTGAAGATCCGCCGCGCGGCATGCTGTCGCGCGCAGAGCAAGACACGCAGGACGCTCAGGTAGCCGATCCTGACGCCAGTCACGAATCTGTACTGGATCGCTTCAGGCGTGTTCGCGACGACACTATCCGCCGCCTGGATAACGCCGTCGACGGGCTGTCTGGCCTGCCCAACGCAGAGGCGTATCTTGATGAGCGCAACCTGACGCTCGGCAACATTTCCGCTGCCGATGAGTTTGCGAAGAGCGTGCGCGCGGTGTTCCGCAAGATGGATGACGCCACGTCCAAGCAGGTGTATGACTACCTGACGACGGCCGGCGCGAAGCCCGAGATCATCGCAGAGGCGATGGCGCGAGACATGGCCGCCCAGGTCAAGCAGCGCATCAATCGGATCAGTGCCGACTTGGTTGCGCGCGGGATGATCCCGGCCGCGAGTGCTGCGAAGTACCACGATCAGTACCTGCCGCGCATCTATCTGAAGTACATCCTCGACGACAGCAAGTTCGGGCGACAGTTTGGTGGCGGCAGGAAGCCGTCGGAGCAGGGCTACCGCAAAGAGCGGAAGAACATCCCGGCCGAGATCCGCGATCTCGTGCTGGGCGAGATCAAAGATCCGAACTTCCTTTCCGTTGCTGCGATCGTGCGCCCGATGCGCGACATGGCGCTGCTCGACTGGCTGGCGAAGATCTCTCAGAACGCCGACTGGATCTACCCGCACCAGGTATTCCAGTTCAAAGGCGCCAACGTCACGACGGCGTGGCTGCAGTCGGAAGCCAACCGGATCGAGACGCAGCTTGAGCACTACGACGAAGAGAACAAGAAGCGCGCGCAACTGCTCGTGACGCAACTACGCGGCGCGGCGCAACAGGCTCAACAAGCGCAACAGCTTGCCGAAGTTGACGAGAGCGAGTTCCGCAAGATCCCGGACACCGCACGCTACGGCGTGATGCGCGGCCTGATGGTGCGCAAGCAGATCTATGAAGACATCATGGGCGTCGGACACATGACGCCCGACAACATGACATGGGCCGAGAGTCTGTTGTCGTTCGGTGGCGCGGGGACCAAGATCACGCAGGTTTGGAAGTCCCTCAAGGTGGCGATGAACCCGGCAGGCCAGGTGCGCAACTTTGTCTCGAACATGGTGATGCTCAACCTGTCCGGCGTGCCGCTGCATCGGATACCTGATCTGATGATCGACGCGATCCGATCGATCCGAACGAATGGCGAGCACTGGCAGACGGCAAAGCGATTTGGCGTTGCAGAAGCGTCGTTTGCGGCGCAGGAACTTTACCGGGCCGAGCAGGACTTGATTGACCTCAAGGCTCGCAAAGGCGGGATATTCAACATGATCTTGGCGGCTGGGACTCGGATTCATCAGGCGGTCGGCGACTTCTATCAGTTGCAGGAAGCCATCGGCAAGACGATGAAGATCACCTACGAGGTGCAGCAGGGACGGACACCGGCCGAGGCCGCGCGAGAGGCGCAGAAGTGGCTGTTCGACTACTCGCTGGTGCCGCGATCTGTCCGCTTCCTGCGCAACAGCCCGGTCGGTGCGCCGTTCATCACCTATGTGATCAAGGTGCTTCCGCGCATTATCGAAACTGCGACAACCGCGCCGTGGAGATTCCTCCCTTACGCGACAGTCCTCTATGGGCTGCCAGCCTTAGCGGCGCTTTCGTTTGATGTGGATGACGACGAGCTGGCGAAGCTCAAACGCCTGATGGGGGATTGGTTCCAGAAGAAGGGCCACACCGCTGTGTTGCCGTGGCGAGATGAGGACGGTCGAGTCCAGATGGTTGATCTGTCGCCATTCGTGCCGTGGGCAAACTACACCGATCTATTGAAGGCGGTGTGGGATGGCGACGCGGCTGGGGTGGTGCAGCAGATTGCCGGCCAGTTTTCAGCTCCGATCCTTGGCGCGGCAGCGGGGGCGATCAGCAATCAAGACCCGTTCACGAAGCGCGAGATTGCACCGGAAGGCGCGCCGCTTCGCGACAAAATCGCGGCGTACATAAATTTCGTCTACGACCTCTTCGCGCCACCGACATTTAGTTCAAAGGGGACTATCTCGCCGATGGGGCTTCTCAACCCTGAGTACGGCGGGAAGTTGGTCAAGGCGGAGCGTGGCACAACGAACAAATACGGGGATCCGCTTCAGACGACGAGTCAAGCCGTTGGGTCGTTCTTCGGGCTCAACGCCTATGGTGTAGATCCGACATCAGCCCGTGCGCAACTGATTGCGCGCGAGCAGGCCAAGATCGCCAACACGATGACCCTGATGAGGCGCCAGATGCGGGATGCGGCGAATCGCAGAGACCCGGAGGTCATGGACGCGATAACGGAGAAGTACAGGGAGGAAGTCGAGCGGAGAACAAAAGCGTTGGCTGACTTGGTGCAGGAGACCGAGGTGTCGGAAAAGCTCTACCCAAATAGAAGCATCGAGAGCAAGTAGATCGGCAGGATCACGCTAAATAGTGCGGCTGAAAATGCGCCAGAAACGGCCCACGTCATGACCCACCATTTCAGGACGGGGAGGATGTAGTCCTTGAAGAAGCGGAAGCGTGCCTTGCGTTCGGCTGCGCGATGGTACCAAGTCATGCAGAAAGCCTAGCAGCGCCCAATTGCTTGCGCCATACCTTTCCCTATTCTGGGCCGACGAAATTGCAATGGCGGAACCGGCAACTGCTGCCCATAACGTGAACATGGGGCGCCGCCGAGCGCCCCTTTCGATCCGTTAGCGAGGGGATTTACAGTATGAGCAACCTGATTCCGTTTCAGTTCGAGGGTACTTCCATTCGTGTCGTGACCGACGAGCACGGCGAGCCACTGTTTGTCGGCAAGGACGTTTGCGAGGCGTTGGGGTTCACGAACCCGTCCGACGCAATGAACACGCATTGCCGTGGGGTAGCTAAACGCTACCCCATCGTCGATAGCCTCGGGCGAACCCAAGAGGCTCGCGTGCTCACCGAACCTGACGTTTTGCGCCTGATCGTCAATTGCACGTTACCTGCGGCCGAAGAATTCGAGCGCCTGGTGTTCGAGGAAATCCTTCCGACGATCCGCAGGACAGGCAGCTATACCCACGAGAAAGCGAAGCCGTCCGATTCGACGCGCCAGCCGTCCCGCAACCAAGTAGCCGCGGCCATTCTGCTGCTGCGCGCCGCCGCGGAAGATTTGAAGCTTGCGCCGTCGGCTGTGCTGGGTGGGTATCAGAAGATCGAGGCGCACCTTGGTATCGTCGGCCTGCTGCCGAACTATGCGACGGACGCGCCGAATGATTCCGGCGCCGGATCGAGCGAGGTCGCGAAGCCCGTGGGCCAGTTGCTCGAAGAGTTCGGCGTCAGCATGAGCGCCGTGGCGTTCAATAGACTGCTGGTGCAGTCCGGCTTCCTGGTGGAAATGGAGCGCAAGTCGACGAACGGCACGAAGCGCTACAAGTCGGTAGCAAACCTGGCGTTCGGAAAGAACGCGACGCACCCGAACAACCAGAAAGAAACGCAGCCGCTCTGGTACGCCAGCAGGTTTCAGGAACTGCTTGCGCGGACATTGCCGAAAAAGCCCGAGGCGGCCGCTTGATTGGCGAAGCCTGTCGCGGCAGCGCCCCGTGACAAACGTCAGCGCTGGGCGGGGAGGGGCGGGGCTAGGATGCCAATTTCTCAATCGCACAGGGGCCGGAAATGCGCAGTAGGCTGTTCGTTTTCTCGATCATTGCGGGGCTGCTGCTGTCCGGCTGCGGCGGGGTTAGAACCAAAACCGACCCGAGCAAAACTGCTGCATTCTCGGTGCCGCACCGACAGCCGGTGTGTTTGCTCGCCGGCGCGATATCCACCGAATTCAGGTACGCGGAGATCGGTCGAATCAAAGCGACGAAACGCACATACGGGTCGGTCGATGAACTACCGGCTGCGATGGCTGACGAGGCCAGAAAGATCGGAGCCGACGCGATCATTAACATGCAGTCAAGCCAGAAGTTCAAGAGCCCGCTTCCGTGGCGAATCGCGAGCCCCACGGGCGACGGAACAGCTATCAAATTCGCGACGGACTCGCCGCCGTTCAAATGCGTCGAGAACAATGGAAGGCTCATGTAAAGGTCCAGATCAGTCGGCGTGCGACGGGGGCCGCTTGACTTACCGCCGCGCCAGCGTCTACGCTTCGACCAATGCCGCACCAACGGCAGGCGGGATTGGCGTCCCGTGAAGCATAGGCGCACATAGCCGCGCCACGTTACACGTCGCGGCTTTTTTGCGCGCGCATGGCATTGCCTTTGGGCGGGCCGTGCGGGAGGGCTTCGGCCCTGCCGGTTCCTATGCCCGGTACGCCAACCCGCACGGTTCCGCTCACCCTGATTGGCGTCGGGGTTAGCGGAAAATCCAACCGCTGCATAGGAGTCCTGCCATGACTCAACCCACCCCGGCGCCGGCGTCCGCCCCGCGCAAGCAACAACCCGTTCCATTCAGCCTGCTCCCCGACCGCGACGCGGACAGCATTTCCGCTAGCACCACACCCAACGCCGGCGATCTGGCGCCCGCGATCGATGCGGCGGACCACCTTGCCCGCGTCACCACACCGGGCGCGCTCGTCATCACGCCGTCCGGCAGGGTTGCTCGCGTCATCGGCGTGGTTCCGTCTGACTCCGGACGGGTGAGAATTGAAGTCGAGTACCTTGAAGTTGATCCCGTCGCGCTTCCCCCGATCATGTTGCGGCCGTACCCGGGGGTCGATCATGAATGATCTGACCATTGCCGGCGCGCCGGCCACGATGAGCAGCCTTGAGATCGCCGAGCTGACTGGCAAGGAACATCGCAACGTGATGCGTGACATCCGCACGATGCTGACGGAATTGCACGGCGAGGGGGGTGTGCTCAGTTTTGAGCATACCCACACCAACCCCCAGAACGGCCAGTCGTACCCAATCTTCAAGCTCCCCAAGCGCGAGTCGCTGATTCTCGTCTCCGGTTACAGCGTGGCGATGCGTGCCGCGATCATTGACCGCTGGCAGGAACTGGAAGCCGAGGCGTCCGACCCGATGCGCCTGCTCGCCGATCCGGCCAAGCTGCGCGGCATGCTCCTGAGCTACACCGAGAAGGTGGTCGCGCTGGAACAGAAGGTCGAGGAAATGACACCCAAGGCCGAGTTTCACGACGCCGTGACCGAGGCGATCAACGGCCAGACGGTGCAGGAGGTGGCGAAGGTGTTGAAAACGGGATCGATACGCCTGTTCCAGTTCCTGCGCGACGAGGGCCTGTTGATGCGCAATAACCTTCCGTACCAGCAGCACATCGATGCCGGGCACTTCCGCGTGGTCGAGCGGGCGTACACGGACAAGCACGGGGAGAAGGTCACCTACACCCGGACGCTGGTTACCGGGAAGGGGCTGGCGCTGATTCAGCGGCGGCTACATTCGCAGGCGATTCTGCCACCGCTGCCGTCGTCGCGTTCTGCTGGGCGAGCGAGGCCGTCGCCGGGGTAGCGGACAGCGTAAAAAACTGTCTAATAAACGCCACCACGCCCCAATAAAAACAAAGGGTTACGTCGCAGTCGCCGTCAGTTTTATTAGACGCCGAAAACTTCGTAACCCGTTGATTTATCGCCGCAAGTCGGTGGTGGGCAGTACTGGGATCGAACCAGTGACCCCTGCCGTGTGAAGGCAGTGCTCTACCGCTGAGCTAACTGCCCGACGTGCAGCGAAGACCGCAACTATACCGTGGTCCAATTCAGTGGTCAATACTCTGCGTATTGGGGTGCGCGGCTCCGGTAGAATGGCGGTCTTTTCCGATTCCGGCCGACCATTGCCATGACTCGACGCATCCGTACCCGTTTCGCTCCCAGCCCGACCGGCTTCCTTCACATCGGCGGCGCGCGCACCGCACTGTTCTCGTGGGCCTATGCTCGCCATCACGGTGGCGACTTCATCCTGCGGATCGAGGACACCGATGTCGCGCGTTCGACCCCCGAGGCGGTGCAGGCGATTCTGGACGGTATGAACTGGCTCGGGCTCGAATGGGACGAAGGCCCGTTCTACCAGATGCAGCGTATGGATCGTTACAAGCAGGTGATCGGCCAGATGTTGGAGGCGGGCACCGCTTACTACTGCTATACGACACCGGAAGAACTTGAAGCGATCCGTGAGGCGCAACGTGCGCGTGGCGACAAGCCGCGCTACGACGGCCGCTGGCGCCCGGAGGCGGGCAAGGTGTTGCCGACACCGCCGGAAGGCGTAAAGCCGGTGGTCCGCTTTAAGAATCCGACCTCTGGCAAGGTGGCATGGAAAGACGTGGTCAAGGGCGAGATCGAGTTCGACAACGCCGAGCTCGATGATCTGATCATTGCGCGGCCGGACGGCACGCCGACTTACAACTTCTGCGTGGTGGTTGATGACTGGGACATGGGCATCACGCATGTGATCCGTGGTGACGACCACGTGAACAACACGCCGCGCCAGATCAACATCCTGCGCGCCTTGGGTGCCGAGGTGCCGCAGTACGGCCACCTGTCGATGATCCTGGGCGACGACGGGCAGAAGCTCTCCAAGCGCCATGGCGCAGTCAGTGTGATGCAGTACGACGACGATGGCTACCTGCGCGACGCGGTGATCAACTACCTCGCACGCTTGGGCTGGAGCCACGGCGATGACGAGATCTTTTCGCGCGAGCAGTTCGTGGAGTGGTTCGATCTTGATCGCATCACGCCGTCCGCAGCGCAGTTCAATTTCGACAAGCTCGATTGGCTCAATGCGCACTACATCAAGCAGACCGATGTCACGGTGCTCGCCGCCGATGCCACCCGTCGCCTGACTCAGCGTGGTGTTTCAATGGCCGGAGGCCCGGCGCTGGATGCAGTGATCGCGCTGTACCGCGAGCGGGTGAATACGCTGGTGCAACTGGCTGACTCGGTGGAGCCGTACTACATCGACGTGACGCCGTCGGATGAACTCGCAGCGCAGCACTTCACCGATGCCGCCATCGCTGCGCTGACATCGCTGCGCGCGCGCCTCGCCGAAGTGGCTTGGGACAAGGTCGCCCTGAGTGCGGCGATCAAGGAGACTTGCACCGAGCATGGTCTGAAAATGCCACAGGTTGCGATTCCGCTGCGTGTTGCGCTGCTGGGTGTGGCGCAGACGCCGGCGATCGACGCGGTGCTGGAAGTGATTGGCCGCGAACGCGTGCTGGCGCGCTTGGCGCGCTTTGCCTGATCGGCGGGCGTTTCAGCAGTCTGAGGGCCGCATCGCGCGGCCCTTTTTCTTTTCCTGCTTCCGGAAATGAAGAAGCCGCGGGCTTAGCCGCGGCTTCTTGTGTTGCTCACCGGGTCGAGCCGGTTTGGATCGTTTCCGTTTCCGTCTGTTTTGTCAGGCTGTGCATGCTTGCCTGTGTGTGCATTGACGGCCGTATCGGGCTGGACTTTAGCGTCCGATAAGGTGACGAAATGTTTCGCAGATTATTCGTTTGGCTTATCCACAAAAGTTGTGCATGAGTCTGTGGGTAAGTTGTGGGTAGCGCGCCCTATCGTCCGCCCCGTCTGCCGTGGCTTACGTTGATGCAGTTTGGGGCAGCGCTCACTGCTCGTCGATGATCCCGGCCACGTAATACCAGCGCCCGTCGCGACGGAGAAAACGGCTGTTCTCGTGCAGTCGGTGTGCGCGCCCGCCGATTTTGTAACGCGCGATGAATTCGACCTGCGCGCTGTCGCCCTCGGCCTGATGTGCGAGCACCTGGAGCCCGATCCACTTCGGTGCTGGTGACTCATTCAGATCCAGCGTGGCCGGGCGAGTGTCCGGGTGCCAGGTGGCAAGCAGGTAATCCGTCAAACCCAACGCGAATGCGCTGTAGCGCGAGCGCATCAACGCCTCTGCATCGGGGGCCGCTTCGCCTGCATGCCAGCGTTCGCAGCAGGCGGCGTAGCGGCCGCCGCCGCAGGGGCAGTCCAGCGGCGGCTTCATCCGTGCTTGATCGACGCGAGGTAGCCGGTGACTTCTTCGCGGTCGTGGTACAGGTGCTTGAAGCGCAGCGTCCAGTCGCGGCCGGATACCGACATCCGCTTGTAGATCAGGTTGCGCGCCTGTTCGATTGCATCGTGGCGTTTCTTCATCGGCAGCTTGAGGTTGAACATCGAGCGCCGGCAGCGTCCGGAAGCCACCCATTCCGCCACGAGCTGCGCAACGCGCGAAGGTTGCTCGACCATGTCGCAGACCATCCATTCCACCGGTTTCGAAGGCTTCCACACGAAACCGTCTGCGCGCACATGCTCGACGAGGCCCGTTGCCCTAACGCTTTCGCTCATCGGGCCGTTATCCACTGCAGTAACCAGCAAACCGCGGCTGACGAATTGCCAGGTCCAACCGCCGGGCGCAGCGCCGAGGTCGACCGCGCGCAGGCCGGCACGCAGGGAAGCGTTGCGTTCGTCTTCACTGAGCAGGCCGAAGAAGGCTTCAGCGAGTTTGAGGGTTGAGCGGCTGGGCGCCTCGCGCGGCATCCGCAGGCGCGCGATACCCATCGGCCAGGGTGAGGCGTTGGCGGGGTCAGAAGTGCAGATGAACACATGCGACGAATCGATGAAGAACAAATGCAGGTTGGGTGCATCGTTCCGGTCAATCAGGCGGCGGCCTTCATGCAGTGCGCGTTCGAGGTGAGGCATGAAGCGCTTGAGGAAAGACGAGAGTGTCTTTGCCTCGTTGGTGTCTGCCGTCTCTGCCCACACGCGGCCGAAGCGCCCGTGCACGCGATTGATCGCGGCGAGGATCGGCGTCAGCCGGTCCTTCTCGGGCAGATCTTCGAGCGCTTCTCGTACCCACACGAGCTGGCGCGCAAAGATCAGGTTGTCATAGGAGACGACGCGTTGCGCCTCTTCAAGCGGCGCATCGAATTCGTGCAGCACGAAGCCGCTGTCGGGCGTGGCGAGCGAATGCCCTGCGACACCCGACTTCGCACAGCGCGCCGCAAACTCGGCAGCAAGATCTTTTTCAAAGCCGGGGCGGCAATAGGCGATGGCGCGGCTGGTAAAGTCCATGGTGGATCCATTGCGGAAGCAAGCCTGTGATGTTACCCGATGGACCATGCAGAACTTGAGGAGAGCTTGATTTGAAGGAGTTTCTTGCGGCGGCGGAGCTCGAACTCGGGATGTTCGTGGCTGAACTCGACCGTCCTTGGCTTGAGACGCCGTTCCTGATGCAAGGCTTTCTGATCGAGTCCGAGCAGCAACTCGCGCAGTTGCGCGGGCTCTGCCGCATCGTGCTGATCGACCGCGAGCGCTCCGAATCGCGGCACTTGCGCGCGAAAGTGGTAGCACCGAATCCGCCGGAGCCAGCGCCAAAACCGACGGAGCGCCCGCTGACGATGGTGAGCCAGGCGGCGCCAACGGATTTCTTTCAGCTCCTGAAGCTCCTCAAGGCCTACGATGGCGGGGCGCCTGAAGCGTCGCGTGGCGAAGCGCCGCTGTTTGCGTGGTCAGTGTCACGCGGCGTGGGAAGCGTTGCAGCGGACGAATGCCAACCCGAGCCGGCCAGCCAGGCGGGTGTGTGGGCTTGGCTGCGTGCCCGCGCGCGCAAGCTCCGCCGCCGTGAAGCTTCGCCGGAGGCAGCGCACGAGGGAGGGGAGGGCATCGATGCCGACCAGCCCTATCCTATCGAGGTGCCGCTGGAGCAGGAGTTGCTCGCGGCTGCGCCCATTCATGCCGAGGCAATGCTGGCGGTGACGGACATCCTGCGCGACATTGAGCGTCAGGTTCCGCCGGATCTTGGGCGTGCGCGCGAGGTGGTGCAGGACATGATGCACAGCGTTACGCGCCATCCGGACGCCTTGTTGTGGCTCACGCGGTTGAAGCGGACTGATCGTTACACCTACGACCACGCGCTTGATTGCAGCACCTACATGATGGTGTTCGCACGCCACTTGGGGTTGCCGCAGGACCGTATCGCGACACTGGGCATGGCCGGCATGCTGTTCGATATCGGCAAGTTGCGTTTGTCGTCGCGATTGCTGGCGAAAACCGCCGCGCTGACGCCGCTTGAGTACGATCTGTTCAAAACGCACGTTGACTCGGCGGTGCAGATCCTGCGGGCCGATGCGTCGATTGAGGATGCGGTGGTTGAGGTGGTTGCGCGCCATCACGAACGACTGGATGGGAGTGGCTATCCGCTTGGCCTGTCCGGCGAGGCAATCGGGGTGTTCGGCGAAATGGCGGGCATCGTCGATACATTCTGCGCGATGACGCGTCATCGTTCATGGCGCCCGGCGGTCTCGTCGCAACAGGGGCTGGAGGCGCTCATCGGCTTGCGTGACGAACGCTTCAGCGCTGGTCTGATCGATCAGTTCGTGCAGTGCATTGGCATCTACCCGGCGGGCACGCTGGTCGAACTCAATTCTGGTGAAGTCGCGGTGGTCGTGGCGCAGAACCGGATCCGGCGGCTTAAGCCGCGGGTGATGGTGTTGCTGGCGAATGATCATTCGCCCAATGCAAATCCGCACACGATCGATCTGCTCTACGATCCGCTCGTGCCGGGGCGGGATGAGGCTTACCGGATCGTTCGGTCCTTGCCCGAACGCGCGTTCGGAATCGACCCTGCGCAGTTCTACCTCGCATGAACCGCCTTAGCGCCATCCTGCCTTTTGTACCGGCACCGACCGATATCGCGGCTGAACTGGCAGCGCACGGGCTCGGCGAGTTTGAGCAATCCGCTTTGCGTGCGCTTTGGCATAGCGCCGACATCGCCGCACTGCGGGGGCGCCTGGGCGTGGCGCTTGCCCCCTTGGCCGACGACGCATCGATGCGGGCTGGTCACGCGCCCGTTGCCAACTTCTTCAGCGCTTGTCTGGACGTGGTCGGCTGGGAGCTTGATCAGGCGTGGCCGGAGCGGATGCGCTCGCAGTGGCTGGCGCTTCAGCTCGGAACCGTGCCGGTTGGGCTCGCGGCGCGGGTGGCGTCGGCGATCGTCGCTACGCTTCAGACGGATCTTGCCGCACAGCGTACGAGCCTTTCGGCGCTTGACGCTTCGCTGATCCAGATCGTCTCGCGCATCGGTTTCTTCCTGGTTGGCTGGCTGGATGGCGCGGCCAGCGTTACTGAAGCGCAGGCACGTCTGCTGGCTGAGTATGTTGAGCCGGGTTCCGGCTTGCCTAATCGTGCTGCCCTTGAACAGATCTTCCTGCCCGCCGAAGCGGATGAGCCGTCAAGCGCGATGCTAGCCGTCGCGCTGATGTGGGGCGGCAGTGCGATCGTGCTTAACAGTGCGGAGCGCGATCTGGCCCGGATCGAGATCGGACGTGCGCTGGGCAAGCGCGCGCGGCCCGGTGACTCACTCTGCCGGGTGGGTGACGACGAATGGGTTCTGTGGGCGCCGGGCATAGGCGCCGGGGTTCGCCCGCAACTCGCAGCAGCGGCCTTGCTTGAATCCGGCGAGCAGGCGCTGCGTAACGTAGGGCTTGCCGCGCACGCGACACTCGCAGTCGGTGGGGCGCTTACACCGGAAGACGGCAGCACCGCGGACGGGGTATTCAACGCAGCGCGGCGTGCACGTGCTGCAGCCTTGCGCGAAGGTCGCACCATCCGAATCGCTGGCCCAGAACTCGAAATGGAGCGCGCAGAGCGCGTGCAGACCGAGCGCGAGTTCATCGAAGCGCTGCGCAACAACGCGTTTGAGCTTCACCTTCAACCGGTGATCCAGCTCTCTGACGGCGAGTGTCCTGGCGCTGAAGCCTTGCTCCGCTGGCAGCGCGCCGACGGCACCGCCGTGCCGCCGCTCACGGTGGTGGCAATGGCGGAGCAATTCGGATTGATGCAGCAACTCACCCGTCTTGTCATTCAGCGGGCGACGGCGATGTTGAGCGAGTTGGGCGAGCAGGGCGTGCCGATCGGCATTGCAGTGAACCTTGCCGGCGGCGATCTGCGCGATCCGGAGTTGCCGGAATTCATCGCCCAAGCGCTCGCGACATGGCACATCGCGCCGTCGCGCCTTGCGCTGGAGCTGACCGAAGGCTCGATGATCGCGGACGACGCGCAGACTATGAGCGTTATCGCGCGCTTGCGTGATGCCGGCCATGGTGTTGCATTGGACGACTTCGGTACGGGCTACTCGTCGCTTGCGTGGTTACGTCGCCTGCCGGCAACTCGCCTGAAGATAGACCGGATGTTCGTCCATAAGATGCCCGAGACTGCACAAGACCGCGCGATCGTGCGGTCGGTGGTGCAACTCGCGCAGGGTCTTGGCTTGAGTGTGATCGCTGAGGGCGTTGAGCGAGAAGAGCATGTGCATATGCTGCGAGCGATGGGCTGTGATGCCGCGCAGGGTTTCCACATTGCGCGACCAATGCCCCTCGATGCCTTCATCGCCTGGTGGCGGCGCTGGAATAGCGAAACGCAGGCCGCCTGGCCACCCGTTGCGGGCTAACCCCAGAGCCCAGCGGCAGGGGCGTTGTCAGTGGGCCGCGGATTTGCGGGCAGGTGTTTTGCCGGAGGCCTTGCCGGACTCGCCTTCGGTGGCTTTCTTGCTGTCGGCCTCGGTGCCGGCTTCAGGCGCGGAGGCCTCGGTCGAGGCTGGCTTGCTTTGCGCTTCGGCGTCTGCCTCGGTATCTGCTTCGGCGTCGGCCTTCTTGCGGGCCTTCGGCAGCGGTGGCGGCAGCGAAGGCTTGATGATCTCGAGCTTCTGCTCGGTCATGTAGTCGTTCATTTCCTTCCAGCCGGCGAATATCGCGGCCTTCGGCGCCTTTGGGTTGATCTGGTAACAGTCTTCCAGTGCGCGGCCGGCGTGCCGGCATGCTGCCCCGATCGCTTTGCCCTCGGCCTCAACCGCCTTGCCGTCCTCCAGACCAAGCTGTTCGCAGCCCGCCAACGCGCCGAGCGCAATCACGGTGATGAAGGTCAGAATCGGGTGGCGGCGTTGCATGACAGGGCTCCGGAGCAAGGTATTCCAGCAATGATTACGTCCCCCGCCGACAGAACTTGACCGAATTCTCGTGTCAAGGACATTTATGACGTTTGGCGCGCCTATAATCGCGCCTCTCCATGCCGTTTTCATCGAGTCGCACAACCATGAATACTCGTAGTCTGATTTCGCCGATTGCACTGTCGCTCGCTCTTGTCGCCGGCCCCGCTTTCGCGGCACCCAAGGCCAAACCGGCTGCACCCGCCGCTGCCGTGGCGGATATCGAGATCACCAGCCAGCTGCCGAAAGACAAGCAGGAAGCCCTGCAAGCGCTGATCGCGCGTTTCAACGAAAGCAACAAGGGCGCGCGCATCGTGTTGAGCGATCGCGCTTGGGATGCGGGGGCTCCGGCCGCAGCGCAGATTCTCGATGGCGCCAGCGAAGATGCCTTCCTCTCCGGCAAGCAGCGCTACAAGCCGCTGTATGCAGTGGTGAAGGATGCTGGCGTGAAGCTTGACGTTGCAGAACGGGCGTCGCCAGTGGTAGCCCCGGTTGCGGTTGACGCGAAGGGGCGTTTGCTCGGCTTGCCGATCGGTCTCGCGACCCCGGTGTTCTTCATCAACCAGGACGTGTTCCGCAAGAACGGGCTGGACCCGGCCGCGGTGCCGCATACCTGGGCGGAAGTGCAGGACGTGGCTGGCAAGCTGATCGATTCGGGCGTTTCGTGCCCGCTGACGGTGGCGCGGCCCGCAACCGTGCTGCTTGAGAATACGGCGGCCTGGCATAACGAGGCTTTTGTGAACGGCAAGGGTGAAATCGCCGTTAACGGCCTCAGCTATGTTCGCCACCTCGCGCGCATGGCCTCCTGGCAGAAATCGCGCTACCTGCAGATTTTCGGTCATGGCGACGAAGCGGTCGATCGCTTTGCCAGTGGCAGCTGTGCGATGTTGATCGCGCCGCAGTCTGCAATGCCGGTGGCGAGCAAGGGTGGTTTTGCGGTGGGCGTGAGCGCGCTGCCGTACTACCAAGACGTGCCCGGTGCGCACCAGAACACCCTTGCCGATGGCCCCGCGCTGTGGGTGTCCGCGGGGCGTAGCGCAGCGGAGTACAAGACGATTGCCCGCTTCGTGCAGTTCTGGCTCGAGCCCACCCAGCAGGTTGATTGGATGCGTGCCACCGGTTACCTTCCGCTCAACCGCGCAGGTTACTTTGCCGCCAGTAGCCGCACGCTGGGCGCCGAACTCGGACACATCAAGATTGCCATCGATCAGCTGATCGCCACACCTGCTACGGCCAACTCCCGCGCCACCACGCTGGGCTGCAGCCCGCGTGTGTTGCAAGTGCTGAACGACGAGCTCGATTCCGTCTGGAATCAGGGCAAGGCCGCCAAGCTGGCGCTGGACGAAGCTGTCGCGCGCGTCCGCGCGCTGGGTCTTCGCTGAGTCGTGTCATGGACCAGTGGCCGCTACCGCGGGTGCTCGCGCATCGCTGTGGCGGCACACTGGCGCCCGAGAACACCTTGATCGGGCTTGAGTTTGCGATCGCGCACCGCTGTTTTGGCGTCGAGTTCGACGTCATGCTGTCTTCGAACGGCACGCCGATCCTGATCCACGATGAAACGCTGGATCGCACGACCGACGGCCGCGGTCGTGTCAGCGATACGCCGGATTCAGCGCTCTTGCTGTGCGATGCGGGCGCATGGCACTCCGCTCGGTTTTCCGGCGAGCGCGTTCCCTTGTTCGCTGACGCGATCCGGCGCTGCCGAGCGCTCGGCATTGCGGCGAACGTCGAGATCAAGCCCGCCGAAGGTTTTGAAGTTGTCACCGGGCGCATCGCCGCTGCTACCGCGGCGGCCGGTTGGGCGGGCGCTGAGGTGCAACCGCTGCTTTCCTCCTTCAGCGTTGCGGCTCTCGCCGCCGCTGCCGAAACGGCTCCGCATCTGCCACGCGCGATTCTGTTCGACCAGCTTCCCCCGGACTGGCGTGAGCAGGTCATGGCGCTCGATGCGCAGGGGGTCGTGTGCAACACCCGTTGGCTGGACCGGGAGACTATCGCGGCCGTCAAGCGTGAAAGTTTGCGGCTCGCGGTTTACACCGAAAACGATCCTCACCGTGCACGCCAACTGTTCGCGTGGGGCGTCGACTCGGTGATCACCGATCGGCCCGATCTGGTTACCGCCAACGTCTGAACCTTTGGCCAGGGCTGCGCGTGAGGCCCGGCGGTGCATGGCCAGGCAGGGCTTTCAGTTACAATCCCGCGTTTCCAGTTAACGAATCGCGCCAGCGCGCGAGCACCGCACGGAACGCCATGAAAAGCGCAGAGATCCGCCGCCAGTTCCTTGAGTTCTTCGCCTCCAAGGGCCACCAGATCGTTTCATCCAGCTCGCTGGTGCCGGGTGATGACCCGACCCTGCTGTTCACCAACGCCGGGATGAACCAGTTCAAGGATGTCTTCCTCGGTTTCGACAAGCGCCCCTACACCCGCGCGACGACCTCGCAGAAATGCGTGCGTGCCGGCGGCAAGCACAATGACCTCGAGAACGTCGGCTACACCGCGCGTCACCATACGTTCTTCGAAATGCTCGGCAACTTCAGCTTTGGCGACTACTTCAAGCGCGATGCAATCAAGTACGCGTGGGAGTTGCTGACCGAGGTCTACAAGCTGCCGACCGAGAAGCTGTGGGTCACGGTGTATGCCGAAGACGACGAGGCCTACGACATCTGGACGAAGGAAGTCGGCGTGCCGCCTGAGCGCGTGATCCGTATCGGCGACAACAAGGGCGCGCGCTACGCTTCCGACAACTTCTGGATGATGGGCGACACCGGCCCTTGCGGCCCCTGCACCGAGATCTTCTACGACCACGGCGAGCAAATCTGGGGCGGCCCGCCGGGAAGCCCGGACGAAGACGGCGACCGTTACATCGAGATCTGGAACAACGTGTTCATGCAGTTCAACCGCGACGAGGCTGGCGTGATGCATCCGCTGCCCAAGCCCAGCGTGGACACTGGCATGGGCCTGGAGCGTATCTCGGCTGTGCTGCAGCATGTGCATGCCAACTACGAGATCGACCTGTTCCAGAGCCTGATCAAGGCCGCTGCGCGCGAGACCCGTAGCGCGGACATGGACAGCCCCTCGCTGAAGGTGCTGGCCGATCACATCCGCGCTTGCTCCTTCCTGATCGCCGATGGCGTGATTCCGGGCAACGCGGGCCGCGGTTATGTGCTGCGCCGGATCATCCGCCGCGCGATCCGCCACGGCTACAAGCTCGGTGCGCGCGCCGCGTTCTTCCACAGGATGGTGCCGGACCTCGTCGCCGAAATGGGCGAGGCCTACCCGGAGCTGGTGAAGGAACAGGGCAAGGTCACCGCGATCCTGAAGGAAGAGGAAGACAGCTTCTTCCGCACCATCCAGAACGGCATGGAAATCCTCGACGCCACGCTGGCGGTGATGGATACCAACGGCCGTACCGAACTCGATGGTGAGGTTGCCTTCAAGCTGCACGACACCTACGGCTTCCCGCTTGACTTGACGGCCGACATCTGCCGCGAGCGCAACCACACCGTGGATGCCGCAGGCTTCGATGCCGCGATGGCGCGCCAACGCGAGCAAGCCCGTGCCGCCGGCAAGTTCAAGATGGCCGCGGCGCTGGAATACACCGGCAGTGCGACCACCTTCCACGGCTACGACAAGCTCAACGTCGACGGCGCGCGCGTCACGGCCGTTTATGTCGACGGCATGGCCGTTGATGTGGCCGTTGCGGGGCAGGATGCCGTCATCGTGCTCGACAACACGCCTTTCTATGCCGAGTCCGGTGGTCAGGTCGGCGATGCCGGCGTGCTGCAGAACGGCACCACGCGCGTCGTGATCGAAGACACGCAAAAGATTCAGGCCGATGTGTTCGGTCATCACGGCCAGGTTGTCGAAGGCACCGTTCGTGTTGGCGACGTTTTGAATGCCAAGGTGGATGGCGAATCGCGTGCGCGCATCATGCGCAACCACTCCGCGACCCACCTGATGCACAAGGCCCTGCGCGAAGTCTTGGGCGAGCATGTGCAGCAGAAGGGCTCGCAGGTTGATGCCGAGAAGACCCGCTTCGACTTTGCCCACAACGGCCCGATGACCGACGAGGAAATCCGCAAGGTCGAGGCGATCGTCAATCGCGAGATCCTCGCCAACGCAGCGACCCAAGCCCGCGTGCTGCCGATCGCCGAGGCGCAGAAGACCGGCGCCATGATGCTGTTCGGCGAGAAGTACGGCGATGAAGTCCGTGTGCTCGACATCGGCTCCTCGCGCGAGCTGTGCGGTGGTACGCATGTGAGCCGCACCGGCGACATCGGGCTCTTCAAGGTCGTCGCGCAAGGTGGCGTCGCGGCGGGCATCCGCCGCGTCGAGGCAGTGACCGGCGATGCGGCGTTCGCCATCGTGCAGGCTCAGGATGCCTTGCTGGCCGATCTGTCAGCAAAGCTCAAGCTGCCGGCCGGTGAGGCTGTCGCACGTGTCGGTCAGTTGCAGGAACAGCTCAAGGCGGCCGAAAAGGAACTTGCGAAGCTGAAGAGCGAAATGGTCGTGATGCGTCTTGATGAGCTGGTCGCAGCTGGCATGCGCACCATCAAGGGCGTGAAGATCGTTGCACTGCGCCTCGACAACGTCGATGGCGCCGCGCTGCGTGAAGTGGCCGACAAGGCGCGCGACCGCCTGGGCGAAGGCGTCGTGGTGGCTGCAGCCGTGACGGACGGTAAGGTTTCGCTGGTTGCGATGGTCACCAAGTCGCTGACCGATCGCCTGAAGGCTGGCGAGATTGTCGGCGCTGCGGCGCAGGTTGTTGGCGGCAAGGGCGGTGGCCGCCCCGACATGGCGCAGGCCGGCGGCACGCAACCGGAGAAGCTGCCGGAGGCCTTTGAAACTGTCTTGCAGTTGCTAGATTCGAAGCTCTGATCGCGCTTGAATCAATGGGCCGCCTTCGGGCGGCCCTTTTCATTTGTGGAGTACGACATGACGCGACTGCGCGCCGATATGACGGTCGACAAACTCAATGCCTGGAGCCCCGGCTGCCTGCCCGGGCATCACGGTTTCGAGGTACTGGAACTTGAACAGGGGCGTTTGATCGCAAAGCTGCCGCTCGGCCCGGAGGTGATGGCGCCGAATGGCTTCCTGCACGCTGCCAGCGTGGTCTTGCTGGCCGATTCGGCCTGCGGCTACGGCGCGATTGCGCATCTGCCGGAAGGGGCGAGCAACTTCACGACGATCGAACTCAAAACCAACTTCCTCTCCACCGCTAAAGAGGGTGAGGTGCTGTGCGAAGCGCGTGCGGTGCACCTTGGCCGTACCACCCAGGTGTGGGATGCCGAAGTTCGCCGCACCGATGGCAGCAAGATCGCATTGTTCCGCTGTACCCAGATGATTCTCTGGCCCAAGGCCTGATTGAAACCGAGACGGGGGCTAATACCCGGCTCCCGCATTTGATCCAGACGAAAAGATCGCGCCGCGACGGCGCGCACACTGGGGCTCCCTGCCGCCGGTGAGTATTTCGGTGCCCACCTGCGACGCCACAGGAAAGGGCTGGGCATGCAGACTTATCAGGCCGACGTCGTCATCGTCGGTGCCGGCGGCGCCGGTTTGCGGGCCGCCATCGCGGTCGCCGAATTCGATCCGCGTCTGCGGGTCGCGCTGGTCTCCAAGGTCTATCCGATGCGTAGCCATACCGTGGCGGCCGAAGGCGGCTCTGCCGCCGTAGTCCAGGCGCACGACAGTCTCGAACACCATTTCCACGACACCGTTGCCGGTGGTGACTGGCTCTGCGAGCAGGATGTCGTGGACTACTTCGTCGCGCATTGCGCCGAAGAAATGGTGCAGATGGAGCACTGGGGCTGCCCCTGGAGCCGCAAGGATGACGGCCATATCAACGTGCGTGCCTTTGGCGGCATGAAGATTGAGCGCACCTGGTTCGCCGCCGACAAGACCGGCTTCCACATGCTCCACACGCTGTTCCAGACGTCGATGAAATACCCGTCGATCAAGCGTTTCGACGAGTACTTCTGCGCCGATCTGTTGGTCGATGAGGGGCGTTGTGGGGGCGTGGTCGCGATCCAGATTGCGGGCGGCGAGCTGGTGCAGATTCAGGCACCGTCAGTCGTGCTGGCAACCGGCGGTGCCGGCCGCGTGTTCCGTCAGAACACCAACGGCGGCATCGTTACCGGCGATGGCATGGCGCTCGCATATCGTCACGGCGTGCCGCTGCGCGACATGGAGTTCATGCAATACCACCCGACCTGCATGCCAGGTACCGGCCTATTGTTCACCGAAGGCTGTCGCGGAGAAGGCGGGATTCTCACCAACCGCGATGGATACCGTTACCTGCAGGACTACGGACTCGGCCCGGCCGACCCCTGGCCGCGCAAGAAGGCGATGGAGCTCGGGCCACGCGACAGGCTTTCGCAGGCCTTCTGGCATGAGGAGCGCAAGGGGCGAACGATCGATGGGCCGCACGGCTCCGTCGTGAATCTGGATTTGCGCCACCTTGGCGAAAAGAAGCTGCGCGAGCGCCTGCCGCAGATCTGCGAGCTGGCCGAAGAGTTCCTCGGTATCGACCCTGCAGAAACGCCGATTCCGGTGCGGCCCGCGGTGCACTACACGATGGGCGGCATTCTGGTCGATGGCAACTGTGCTGCGCCCTTGCGCGGGCTCTTCGCGGCCGGAGAATGTTCGAGTGTTGGCATTCACGGTGCCAACCGCCTTGGGTCGAACTCTCTGGCCGAGCTGTGCGTCTTCGGCAAGGTGGCGGGCGAGTCTGCAGCGCGATTCGCGCAAGATTCGGCGCCTCTGCGGCGCAACCACCTGGCCGAGCAGGCGTCGGACATTGAAAGCCGCGTACGCGCGGTTGTCGACAATGAGGGAAGTGAGCGCATCGCCACGCTGCGAACCGAGATGGCGCAGACGATGGAGCAGGGCTGTGGCATCTATCGACTCGGAGACGAGATGCAGGCTACGTGCGACAAGCTCGCCGAACTGCGCGAGCGTTTTCGCCGCGTGAAACTCGATGACCGATCCCGCGTGTGGAACTCCGAATGGCTGCTTGCCATTGAGTTGGGCTATCAACTCGAGGTTGCTCAGGCGATCGCGCATTCGGCGCTGGCGCGACGCGAGTCGCGCGGTGCCCACCAGCGTCTCGACGGGTTTGAAGCGCGCGACGACGTGAACTTCCTCGCGCATTCGTTGGCCGTCTATGCCGGGCGCGAGGCGCCACGCATCGAGTACGGACCGGTGAAAATCACCCACCTGCCGCCGGGCGTACGCGCCTACGGCGCCGAGGGCGAGCGCGTCGAGCAGGAAAGGAGTGCCGCCGGTGTCTGAACAGGAAAAGATCATCGAAATTGAGGTACTGCGCTATCGCCCCGAGCAGGACGAGAAGCCGGTGCCACAGGTCTTCAAGGTACCCTTTACCGACGACATGTCGGTGCTGCAAGGCATCCAGTACATCAAGGACTGGCTCGACGGTACGCTCAGTTACCGCTGGTCGTGCCGCATGGCGATCTGCGGCAGCTGCGGGATGATGGTGGATGGCGTGCCGAAGCTCGCATGCAAGACCTTCTTGCGCGACTACTACCCGAACCGCGTGCGGATCGAGGCGCTGGCGCATTTTCCGATCGAACGCGACCTGGTCATTGTCGCCGACGACTTCATCGAAAAGCTCCAGCGCATCAAGCCCTGGATCATTCCGAAAGAGGCGCGCACGCTGGAGCAGGGTGAGTACATCCAGACGCCAGCTGAGTTGGATGTCTACGAGCAGTTCTCCTCGTGCATCAACTGCATGCTTTGCTATGCCGCCTGCCCGCAGTACGGCCTGAACGACAAATTCCTTGGCCCCGGCATCATCGCTCTGCTGCATCGCTATAACGCGGATTCGCGCGATGGCGCGGAAGCCGAGCGCATGCAGGAGATTCACGGCCATGAGGGCGTATTCAACTGCACGGCAGTCGGTTACTGCTCAGAGGTGTGCCCGAAGGGCGTTGATCCGGCCAACGCGGTCAACGTGAACAAGACCAAGGTCGCGCAGGACTACTTCCTGCGCTTCATCAGGCCCAAGGCAAAGGGAGACTGCGAATGACCGCCCGACGCCCTTACAAGCGCCCGATGCCGGGTTGGTGGCGCAAGAATCCGTACTTCGTCGAATACGTTGTTCACGAGGCGACGGCCTGTTTTGTGGCGGCTTACGCCCTCGTATTTTTAGCCGGGCTGTTGTGTCTGGTGCAGGGCGAGGAGGCTTGGGCCGCGTGGCTGGCAGTCTTGCGCAGCCCGTGGTCGATCGTCGCGCATCTCGTGATGCTGGTTGCGATGGGCTATCACAGCTACACCTGGTTCAAGATCATGCCCAAGACGCTGCCGCCTGTGGTGGTGCGTGGCCAGCGTCTGTCGCCCGGTGCGATCACAGGTGGCGGCCTGTTCGCCGCATTGGCGGCTAGCCTGCTGGTTCTTGGCCTGGCGTGGGGAGTGCTTCAATGAGCAAGCGCAGCAACGAACCGATCTTCTGGCTGCTGTTCGGTGCGGGGGGCATGTTCTCGGCGCTGATCGGCCCCGCGCTGGTTATCGTCACCGGCTTGGCGGTACCGCTGGGTGTGGTGTTCGCCCCCGACGCACTGAGATACGAGCACGCCCACGCGCTTGCCCAGCATTGGTTGGGCAAGGGCTTCCTGTTCCTCGTGGTGTCGCTGTTCCTGTGGCACGCCGGCCATCGCATCTTCCACAGCCTGCATGACTTCGGCATTCATGCCGGTGGTGTTGCGCGTGCGGTCTGCTACGGTGTGCCGGCGGCAGCAACCGTACTCGCGGCGGCAGCGCTGCTTTCGATCGGGTTTTAACGCGCCGACTTGGCGGGCACGGACAGGCCGCCCGCCTCCAGCGCTTCAACCGCGGCGGCTTGCAGCGCATCGCGCGTCAGCTGCTGCGCGGTGATCTCGGCCTGCAGTTTGTCCTTGCCGCCAAAGGCGCGGGTGTAGCGCGCCACGGCGTCGGCAAGCAGCGCCTTGCGCACGCGCTCGGATACGATGGGCTTCGCCTCGAACATGCGATCGGGCGTACCCAGCACCTGTTGCATCGTGCCGCGGCGATACACCACAGCGCCAAAATCCGGTTCGCTCACGGCTTTTCCGCCCCCGTCGCTCTGCACCGAACGCATGCCGGCGATCACACAAGTACTGGCGTCGCCGGACTGAGCGCAGCCGAATACCCATTTGCGGCCGCTGCCCAGCTCACGCCGCGTGACCTGGCTGTCCTGCCAGGTCGGGAAACGCACGGCAGCCGGGTCGAAGGACAAGCCAAACAATGGATCGGTCATTGCAACCGTGCCGCTGTCCGCCAGCGCCGGGACGCCGATGAGCAGGCACGCCAGCGCGGCGCAGCGCAGCGCTTTACGGGCGATAGATTTCATACGCAACCTTTTCCTTGCGGTATGCCGGGCCGGGGTAGATGCCGTTGCCTTGCACGAAGTCGGACACCCAGTTTGTGCCGTTGTAGATCTGGATATGACCAGCGGTTTGCCCCTTGGGCGGCTGTATCACGACAACGTCACCTTTCTGGGGGGTGTAGTCCGCCGCGTCGACCTTGCTGAAGCCGAGCGAGGCGAGCTTGGGACCATAGTCCTTCGCGTATACCGGGCGTGGCGGCGCGATCGTGACGCCGCCGGCTTCGATCGCAAGCCGCACGTATTTCGCGCATTGGCCTTGGCTGGTGGCGTGGGCGTGTGCGTCGAGATGTTTGATCATGTCGTCGACCTTGATCCGCGTGCTCGCCGTCGACGTGTCGCCCGGCGCATTCGTCGCCGGCGCGGCTTCGGCGGGCGGGGTGGCAGGCCCTGGCGCCGGTGTTTCCATCAGCGCCAGCGTTCCGTCTTCCTCGAGCGGACTGGTGTTGCTGATGCCCGTGGGGCCTGGTGTGCGTGCGCCAGCCATGCTTCCTCCCGATCTGCGCCGCCGGCGACCGTGCGCCGCTTCGCCTGTCATATCGATGATGCTAGCGCGCAGCTGCGGGCGTGGCTACCCGAGGCGGCTGCTAGAGCGTTCGTGCGCGATGCACTGCTTCGGTCCGCGTGCGAATGCCGAGCTTTGAGTAGATGTGGTTGATGTGCGTCTTCACCGTTGCCAGCGACACATGCAGCCGCGTGGCGATTTGCTCGTTGGTGAGTTGTTCACCGATCAACTGCAGGATCTGCCATTCCTTGACCGTGAGCCCGGCTGGCGGGGGGCTCTCGGCGGTGGCTTCGTTCGCTTCCACGGGCCTGTTGTCACGCCGCCGTTCAAGCAGGCGTTGCACGAGTTCACGCAGGAAATTCCGCGTCACCGTATCGCCAGCAAGGGATGTGTCGCCCAGCAATGCTTCGAGCGGACCCAGGGCGCGCGGGGCGAGCCAGAGCCAGTCCAGGCGGTCGTTGTGTGCGGCGGCATGTCGAACTTCATGCAGCAAAGCGGCACTGTCGCCCGTGTGTAGCGCCAGCAAGCGGCGGCCGAGCGTTGCCAGATCCGCCGCACCACCTTGTTCAAGGCGGTTGACGCGGGCGGCGAGGGCGTCGGTGTCGGGTGCCTCACCCGCAAGCTTGCGTGCCGCGGCGCACAGCAGATCGCGCCGATCGCGATAGAGGCAATCGGGCCAGGATTCAGCTTCCGCGCGCGCGGCGATCTCAAGCAGGCCTTCGCGATTGGCTTCACGCGCCCGCAGCCAGATCCGTGGCAAGAGCGCTTCGGCGCGCCATTTCAGGCACAGAAAGCGCTCGGCAAGCTGGCCTTCAAGCCAAGTCACGCCATCATCTGCTTCGTCGGCACGCCCTTCGATCAGGGAGCTGATTGTCTGCAGGGTGCCGTAGGTGAAGCTCCAGTATTCGCCGTAGGTGCAGGCGGCGTCCGTGCCGGCCTGCAAGAGACGACGCGCAGAGGCGGTATCAAGGCGGCGCAAATGTATCGTTGCTTCCAGCCGCACGCTGGGGTCCAGTGCGGCGGCTGATTCAAGCCCAGCGATGCGTACCCGCTTACGCCGTTCTATCGACCAGCGCATGGCGGTGTCGAGATCGCCGCGTTCGAGCATCAGCGCGGCGCGACGATGCAAAGCTTCGAACTGCAGCCAGTCGAGCCGATCACGGTCGGCGCAGGCCTGCATATGTGTCAGTGCGCGCTGGGCATGCTCAAGATCACCCAGCGCCAGTGCGCAACCTGCGGCGACATGCTCCGCAAATGCGAAGCTAGGGTGGAGGTCTTCGTGCAGGGCTTTCAATGCTGCATCGGCGTGGCCCGCTGCGCAGGCAAAGCCGTCGTACTGAAACGAGATGGATGCCGCGAGCGCGCGTGCCGGCGCCGCGATGGTTGTGTCAGGGTGTTCGCAAAGGCGGCTGACCGTGGCGTCCGCTTCATGCGGCAGCTTGCTGACCTCCACCTTCCAGGCGGCATCGAGCAGCGCACGCGGCACATGGCTGGTCTCGGTGGCGGTTGCGTCGAGCAGCGTGCGCAGCAGGCTGCGATTGCGATCGAACAGCATGCGCCAGCCGGCCGACTCGATCACGCCAAGACACAACGCCGTGTCGCCGGCGTCGAGCGCGAGCATCGCAGCCGGTGCGTGTTCGCCGCGTGCGAGTAGGGCGGCACAGCCGTTATCCAGCGCGGCGCGCCAGGCCTCCGGGTCGCGCGTGCGCCATGCGGCGACGATGTAGGGGCGGAAACGCGATGCGAGCCGCACACCACCGCCGGCGTTGCACAGGGGGCCGGCAAGCGTTGCAACCTGCAGCATTGCGGCATCGGCGTGTGACTTGGCGCCGATACCGAGCGCCATCAGCCACTCGGGTCGCGATTCCGGCAGCAGCGCGGCACGGCCCAGTGCGGCGATCTGCGCGTCACTGAGTTCATTCAACCAGGCGAGATCGAGCCAGTGCGCCAGTTCTTCGTCCCAGGCGGCGTCCGGATGCACGGTGGCCTGTCTCGCGCCCCACCAGCCTGCCCAGGTTTCCGCGTCGTCCTCCAGGCCGGCGTTGCGCCATTCGTCCGGCGATAGCGCGAGGTGGTGGGCGTTGAGCGCGGACAGTCGGCCTTGTGAGCGCCACAGCGACACCGGCAACGGGCCCGCGTTGCGGCCGGAAAGGATCAGCTTCACGCCGCGCGGGAGGGTATCGATCGATGCGGCAAGTGTCTCGGCGCCGGTTGTGTCGAGCTGCTCGATGCCGTCGATGATCAACAGACCTTCGTCGCCGGCCGCCTTGACCGCGCGATCCAGCGTCTTGTGCAGCCCGGCTGTGTCACGTTTGCAGCCAATCCAGGCGCGCGCGCCTTTCCAGTCGTTCCAGAGACTGCGCAGAGCGCAAGTCTTGCCGTAACCGCCGGGCGCCAGCATGGTCACCAAGGGGCGCTGCAGCGCAGCCTGAAGGGCCGCCGCAACGCGCGGACGTGGCATGTCGGGTTGAAACGGCGCGGGTGGGTGGAGGGTATCCATCTGCATCCGAGCATCGTACCGCGACAATCAACCTCAGGGTTTGACGACTTCGTTTCAGCGCAAGCGGAGCATGGTCATCACTGCAAAACAGCGAAACAATCAGGAGTACGCAGATGACCCGTGATGAAGCCCGCCAAGCCGCCCAACTGGCGTTTGCAGCGAGCGGCGAAGAGATTGGTTTGGGGGATGCCGGCGCGCTGCCGATGCCGATCGAGCAGCTGCTTACCCTCGACGAGACCCACCCGGATGTCGTTGAAGCGCACACCGGCGGCCTGACGGGTTTCGTGTATCGACTGCGCACCCCGACCGGCGACTGGAACATCAAGCGCGCCCGCAGCGCCAGCCTGGTCCAGAACCCGGACGGCCAGACTTCGTTTCTGAACGAGGTGCAGCGCCGTTGCGAACTCGAGGCCTTGGGGGGCGACTGTCCGCCCGGCGTCGTGCGGACGCGCTATGCCTCGTTCCGCAAAGGGCTGATCGTGTCGCCGTGGATCGACGGCGAGATCGCACGGCGCTGGGACGAGCGGACGCTTTCCAGCCTGTTCGATCTGCTCGTCGATCTGTACCTGCGCGGCTTCTTCGAGTGGGATGTGTCGCCCGGAAATGTGGTCGATGATGGCTCGCGACTCTGGATGTTCGACTTCGGCTATATGTACCGCTTCGATCCGCGTGTGGATTTCAATTCCAACGGCCTTGACGCACTGCTGTTCCACCCCGCCGAGCGCTTCGAGACGCGCAACTACTTTGCGGTGCTGCTGGAGCGCGAAAAGGCGGCTGGCCAGGATGCCGCCTTGAAGGATTTTGTGCTTGAAAAGCAGATTGCGCTTGCGGCCTACGAAAGGCTTGCCAGTGGTCTTCGCGCCATGGGCGCAACGCACACGGTAATTGAATTGTTCACGGCCATCATCGCCCGCTGGACACGCGCGCTGCGCGAAGACCCGGCCGCGCTTTACCTGGCGGAAGGCTGGCGTTCACATCGCCTCGATCTGGATGACGATCTGCGCGGGCAGACCTGCACGCGTCGCACGCTGGCGCGTACGGATTGGTTGATCGAAGCAGTCAGCGAACATTTCGTGGCGCTCAAGGCGCTCGATGCGTTCTTCTGGCACGACGCAGGGCTTTCTCGCGAGGCTTTGCTTGCCCAGCTGGCAGACGATCGCGCAAACGCGGTACGTTGGCAGATTGCGACATGAGCGGAGACGCGATGCACTTCCCCTTCAAAGCAGTGCTGTTCGACATGGACGGCACGATTACCGACAGCACCGCGCTGCATGACGCAGCATGGGACGCTTTTGCGCGTGAGCATACCGGCGGGGGGCTTGCGCCCGGCGATCCGAGGTTGGTGCCGGGTCGCACCCTTGACGTGGTGCGTGCGGTGCTCGGTCGCGATGTCGCCGGTGAGGAAGCGCAGCGCCTGCACGACGACAAGGAGCTGCGTTTTCATGCGCTCGCGCGCGGGCGCATGACCCGCTTGCCCGGCCTCCCTGCCTATCTGGACTGGCTATCGGCGCGAGGAATTCCCGCCGCACTGGTGACCAATGCGCCGCGCATCAATATCGATTTCACGCTGGCCGAGCTCGGTTTGGAGGGCGTCTTCGAGCTGACGCTGGGTGCAGAAGATGTCGAGCGGGGCAAGCCGCATCCCGACCCGTTCATCGAAGCCTGCGTTCGACTCGGCGTTGCTCCGGGTGAGGCCCTGGTGCACGAGGACTCGCGCCTCGGCATTCAGGCCAGTGTCGCGGCTGGCTGCCCGGTCGCGGCGATACTTACCGGCATGTCTGCCAGCGCCGCGCTGGCCGAAGGTGCGCGCTGGAGCGCACGCGACTATGACGACTGGTTGGCGCAGATATCCTGTGAGGCGGCGCCGGCCTGAGCGTCTGCCTCATTCTTGAGCAGCACGCCAAATCGTATTTGCTTCAATGGCTTGGCGCATCGCCACAGTGTTTATCCACAGGACCACGCACATTTTCTGTGGATCAAGCGCTACCAGCGCAAGCCGAGCGCGCGGAATGCAAAGCTCAGGCAGAACAGCGGGCCCACCCACAGGTAGCGCAGATCCTCGAAGAACGACGGCTTCTTGCCCTCGATGCGGTGGCCTACGAACTGGCCGATCCACGCCACGACAAACACTGCGAGCGATATCTGCAGCCGCTGTTCGCCCAGTGCCGACACGATGCCAAGCACGATGACGCTGACCAGGCTCATCGCGATCAGGAAGGCCGGTGACAGCCGCGCGTAATAGACGAGGCTTGCCGCAATGAAGCCCAGCGCGAGCCAAGCGCTCGCGGCCCACATCAGACCAACGAGGCTCGCCAGAATCAGCGGAATGCAGACCAGGTGGATCTTCTCGTTGGTCGGGTTGCGGTGGCTCTCACCGTAGTGCGCGAGCAGGCGGTCGACTTCGCGCATCGAACCGTTTGCGGTGCTTGTCTGCATGGGCTGGCTCCGTTGGTGTTGGCTCTTGTCCGGGCGAGATTAGGGCTTTCCGGCCGACGCAGTGATCGCCAGGGCGACAGTGTTGCAGCGGCTCCTGATCCGCGTCAGCGCAAAGCCGCGTCGAGGTGGCCGCGTCCGGCGTTTTGGTGGATGATGCACAGCATCATGAGCTGGCCGAGCCAAACGCCTCCGCGCAGAGAATGGGAACTGCGACGCCTCTCGGGCGCCGATGTCGAAGCGATTGCTCGGCACTGGCTGTCGCTTCCGGCCGGCGCGCGCTACAAGCGTTTTGGGCACATCCTGCCTGACGCTACCCTGCAACGATTTGCCGAAGACCTCGATTTTGCAAGCGATATCTTCTGCGGCATGGTGTCACCGGACGGCGATCTCGTCGCGCTGTCCCAGGCTGCGCCCGAGTGGGATGGCGCCTGGGAGTTGAGTTTCTCGGTGCTGCCGCGGGCGCAGCGTAACGGCTTCGCCCGCCGACTTGGTGAGCGGATGCTGCGGATGCTCGCAGCGCAGGGTGCGCGACGCGTGCGCCTGTGTTGCCTGGCGTCCAACCTGCCGATGACCAGTCTGGCCAACGCACTCGGTTTTGCGATGGTGCGCGACAATGTTTTCATGCGCGGCGAACGCGAACTCGAAGGCCCGAGCATCCGCGGGTTGCGCGCCGGCCAGAGCGGGCGCTTGCGCGGCAGCTGAAGCACTGGCGAGCTGCGCCGCAAAATAAAGCTGGTGTTTCCTGGCTATCGTGGCATAATTCGCCCCCTCGTCTCGGCTGCCGGTTGGTTTCAGTTCCGGCACGCATCGATTTCCAGCTTCCCGTCGTTTCCGGACTTTCCCGTTCGACATACCCGGTTGGCATCGATGTTTATTGCGATGCGCCATCCCGGGTTGCTCCCAAGCAAGCCCTCATTGGCTCTGCGCCACTGAATCGAATGTTCGATTCATGCGCCGAGGCGGCTTTTGTTTGCCCGAACTGGAGAATTGAATGTCCGATATCGGCTTCGCCGACCTTGGCCTTGGCCAAACCATCGAGTCCACCCTTGCCTCGCAAGGCCTGACTCAACCGACACCCGTGCAGCAGAAAGCGATCCCGATGCTGCTGCAAGGCGCCGACCTGATTGCGTCCGCGCCGACCGGAACCGGCAAGACCGCCGCCTTCCTGCTCCCCGCCCTTGCTCGTCTCGCGCAACCGCCCAAGACCAAGAGCATCGGTC
>CAMFLH010000001.1 GCA_945957295.1 uncultured Uliginosibacterium sp. | reverse complement strand
ACGCGATAGGCTCCGGTCTCGTGGGCTCGGAGATGTGTATAAGAGACAGCTGTTGTGTCGTGTCGTATTCGAACGGAATCTTCTCGGCCCGCGGCTCGAGGAAGAAATCGAACGGATTGATGACCGACATTTCGGCCACCAGATCGACCTCCACTCGCAGTTGAGTGGTCTTTTCCGGGAAAACCAGGCGTGCGAGGTAGTTCGACTGCGGGTCCTGCTGCCAGTTGATGAAGTGCTTCTCGGGCAGCACCTTCAACGAGTACGACAGAATCCGTGTGCGGCTGTGTGGTGCGGGGCGCAGGCGAATGACCTGAGGGCCAAGGTTGATCGGGCGGTCGTAGTCGTATGTGGTGACGTGGTGCAGGGCTACGTGGATCGACATCGCTCGATTTCCATCTCGTGCGGGGATTCGCACAAGCTGACTAGCAAGGAGCGAACCAGCGCGCAGCGGTGTCCAGATACCTCTTATGGCGGCACTGGAACGGGGCGTGCCGCGCAGCGACAGGGCGCGATGCACTGTTCAGAGGCATGTCTGCACCGACAGGTGGCGACTGCGATCGCACGATCTAGACTGAGACAGTGGCACCAACGGTGCTCTCGGGCCGGACAGTCGTTCGGTCGGGCGTTCAGGTCAATCGGGGAGGCAACATCATGGGATCGCAGGTTACCCAGGCTGCGTTCGGGCGTAGTGCAGGTCGGCAACTTCCGTTTTCCGAGGGGCTGGACCGGATCGAGGATGTCCCGCCCGTGTTTCGCGCCCAGTTGGCCGCGCGTTTCGGCGCAATTCCCCCCCGCGCGATCATCCACACACCGCGGTTTGATACGTTTGGCCTGTGCGTTGACGAGAACCTGCTGGCGATCGGGGACGACTTCTGGTGGGCCGCGTTCGCGACGGATGACGTCGTTCGGCTATGTGAAGCGCGCTTTTCAGAAACCCGTCTGGCGACATTTTCCCAACTGCTGCTTCACGGCGAACTGCGCCTCGACTCGGGCGATCCGGCCTCCAGCTGTGTGATTGCCTTCAACATGGTGGTGTCAGATCTATTTCGCGCCGTCGTGCGCATGGTGCTCGACGGTTTCCCGGAACCCTTCGTGCCGGCGGCGCGTGCCGACGTCATGGCGGAGTCGGTCGACGCACTGTCCTTCAAGCTGCGCAGCGCCCTTCAGGAGTCTGCGCCCTCGAATGGCCCGCTGCTCGGCCTCGCGAGTTGGCAGGCCGCAGAATCGGGCCGGCGTGCGCGCGACCCGGCGCCGGCCGGTTTGCTGGCGGCTACTGCGCGATGCCTGTTTGCGATACTTGACGCGCTACCGCCCCGGGAGGGGCAGCCTCATGGCAGCTTTGATCGCTGGGGCAAGGTGGTCACTTACGTGAACCGCGGATTCCCTGTCGCATGGACCCTCAGTAGCGTCGAATACGGATCCGAGCTTTGCCTGTTGATTGGCCATGGGCGTGCGGCGAGCGTGCGCATTGGCCTGCCATCAGCCGCGGTGCTTGCCGTGGAACGTTTGCTCGAACGCCTTCACGAGCCGCCTGCGCCAACCTCAATGCGCTGACCGTGGCCAAGGGGTTAGCGGCGCAGCAGCCCGATCTCTCTCGCTGTCTGCTCGCCGATCAGGCATTGCGAGAGGCTTCGCGGCTGCTCTGGCGGCCCGCTGACACCCGGTAGCCTCCCCGCCATCAGTTCGCAGAAGCGCTGAGGCAGCCGCGGTGTGGCGTGAGGCTCCGCATAGCCTTGCGGATAAACGGGCTCCAGTGATGCCGGGTCGTATTTGTCCGTTGCGCCCAGTGTGTGTAGCAGCTCGTGCGCGATCACCACAGCGTTTGCCTGTTGCATCGCGCGGTCCGCAAACACATGGGCGATGGCAATGTGCCCGCGTTGTAGTCCGTGAGAGGCCGGCACTTTGCCGGTTTTTCCGTCGTGGTAGATCACGAATAGGCGCACGTTCGGGCGTATTGCTGGTGTTGGCAGGCGCCACGCCCACCACCTCAGGTTCAGGCTCCATAGCACCGAATCCAGTACCCCGGCACGTTGGGGCGGTGAGGGCGGTGCAGTGTTCAAGGGCGGTTGGAGGTTGAGGCGAACCGGTTGCAGGGTCGCCACACCATAGCGCTTTACCTCGTCGGCCAGGAATTGTTCGATCTCGGCAAAGCTGTCCCGTTCGAGCGTCGCGATACGCTGCGCCGCGGCCGCGCTGGCGTCCCCGTTTACCGGATAGATCGCGACTTGCAATGTGTCGCGCCAGCTGGTTGCAGCGCGCTGTGCGCGCCAAGTTTCCAAGGCGATGGTCGCCAGAATGAGTAGAAGAATCGTGATCCGGATGCGTTTCCACATCCGACCAATAATGCCATGGCATGCCGCCGCAGCCCCGTCAACACGGCTTCTTGATCTGCAACAGCCCCGCTGCCGACGCAGTTTTGCCCGCTACATGCCCTGTGAGATAATCCGCGCCGCACTGCAGCACACTGGTCGGAGCCTGGTCGGGGTGATGCAACAATTCGGCAGGTATCCGCTAGAGATATCAACCGTTCAACTTCTCTCCCCGAGGCCGACTGTTTCGTGACTTCGTCACGGAACCGGTACGCCATTGAGGGATCAGGTGACCCGCAATGAAAGTACTTGTTACCGGTGCAGCCGGCTTCATCGGTATGCACACCAGCCTGCGCCTGCTCGAGCGCGGCGACACTGTCGTTGGCCTTGATAACCTCAACGACTACTACGATCCCCAGCTCAAGCGCGATCGCCTCGCGCGACTCACGCCACACCCGAATTTTCGCTTCGTCCTGATGGACGTCGCCGATCGCGCAGCGATCGAGAAGCTGTTCGCCGAAGAAAAGTTTGATCGCGTGGTGCATCTGGCGGCACAGGCCGGAGTGCGCTATTCGCTGATCAACCCGCACGCCTACATTGAATCCAACATCGTTGGCTTCACCAATATTCTCGAAGGCTGCCGTCACACGCAAGTGCAGCACCTGGTCTACGCCAGCAGCTCCAGCGTTTACGGTGGCAACGAGAAGATGCCGTTCTCCGAGTCCGACAGCGTCGACCACCCGGTCAGCCTTTACGCTGCAACGAAGAAGGCCAACGAACTGATGGCTCACACCTACAGCCATCTCTACGGCTTGCCCACCACAGGCCTGCGCTTCTTTACCGTGTACGGACCCTGGGGCCGCCCCGACATGGCCTTGTTCCTATTCACCAAAGCCATCCTCGAAGGCCGCCCGATCGACGTCTTCAACTACGGCAAGATGCAGCGTGATTTCACCTATGTCGACGATATCGTTGAAGGTGTGATCCGTATTTTGGATCGTCCCGCAGAGCCCAACACCAATTTCGATCCAAAGAGCCCTGACCCCGCGACCGCCCGCGCGCCGTATCGAGTATTCAATATTGGCAATCAGGGGCCTGTCGAATTAATGGCTTTCGTTGAGGCGATTGAGGCAGCCTTGGGGCAGAGGGCCGAAAAGAACCTCCTTCCTATTCAGCCGGGCGACGTGCCGGCGACATACGCCGACGTTTCGGCCCTCACCGCCTGGACGAACCATCGTCCGGCCACCGCGATCGAGGCAGGTGTTGCGAGCTTCGTTAAGTGGTACCGCGGTTACTACGCTTCGTAAGCGTCAAATCCTCAGCTAATGCCTTTCGATATTAGCTGCCTCCCCTATTTTTCTCATTTTTCCAACTTAAATCATGGCAATTCAGGCAGTCATTCTCTCTGGCGGCTCCGGTACCCGCATGTGGCCGGCGTCCCGCGAGTCCTATCCGAAGCAACTCCTTGCGCTGGCATCGTCGAACACAATGCTTCAAGAGACGGCTATGCGACTCGATGGCTTGACCGACGCTCTGGAGGACACGATTGTTGTTACGAACGACGATTATCGTTTCGTGATCGCGGAGCAGTTGCGTCAAATAGGCAAACAAGGGCCCATCGTGCTCGAGCCTGCTGGCCGTAATACTGCACCAGCTCTAACGCTCGCTGCACTAGCCGCATGCCGAAGCGGTGACGACCCAGTGTTGCTGGTTATGCCCGCCGACCACGTGATTCAAGATCTCTCGGCGTTTCAGGCTGCCATTCAGGATGGCGCACGCCAGGCCGAAGCAGGCGCATTTGTGACGTTCGGAATCATTCCCGATCGACCGGAAACTGGATACGGGTACATCCGCACCGGTGCGATTGTCGCGGACAATTCGGCTGCGCTCGAGCTCGCGGCTTTTGTTGAGAAACCGAATGCCGAGACCGCGCAGCGGTATGTCAGCAGTGGTGAGTATCTCTGGAATAGCGGCATCTTTGTTCTCAAAGCCAGTAGATGGCTGGCGGCAATCGAGCACTTCAATCCCGAAATGGCGGCGGCTTGTCGGGCGGCTATCGCAGTCGCGAAAGACGATGGAGACTTCGTTCGAGTCGATAAGGAGGCCTTTCTACGCAGTCCGTCCGACTCGATTGACTATGCAGTTATGGAGCCGTTGTCAGGGGCTGCACATATCGGGCGTGGTGTAGTCATCCCGCTATCGGCGGGGTGGTCGGATGTCGGCGCTTGGGATGCGCTCTGGCAGGTGAGCGGCAAAGATGAGTCCGGAAATGCGGTTCGTGGCAACGCGATGCTTGAGGGCTGCACGGATAGTTTCGTGTTTGCAGAGTCTCGCCTCGTCGCCGGGATTGGTCTTAAAGACGTCGTCGTCGTCGAGACACCCGACGCCGTAATGGTCGCTCATAAGAACAATACCCAAGACGTCAAGAAGATCGTCGCACGCCTGAAATCTGACGGGAAAACACTTGCGCAGAATCACCGCAAGGTGTTCCGCCCGTGGGGTTGGTACGACAGCATCGACCTCGGCGACCGCTTTCAAGTCAAACGTATCGGCGTGAACCCAGGCGCCAAGCTGAGTCTCCAAATGCACCACCATCGAGCAGAGCATTGGATTGTCGTGAGTGGCACGGCCGAAGTAACCAATGGCGACAACGTAATGCTGTTGACGGAGAATCAGTCGACTTATATTCCGCTAGGCACAATTCATCGCCTCGCCAACCCCGGAAAGGTTCCGCTCGAAATCATTGAGGTGCAGTCAGGATCCTACCTTGGCGAAGATGACATTGTGCGTTTTGAGGACACCTACGGACGCTGCAAATGATCCAGTTGTTACGTGCTTTGTGGGCATATCGGGGTTTTATCGTCGGTAGCGTCAAGCGGGATTTTCAACTGAAATATCGAAACTCCATGCTAGGGGCTGCATGGACGGTGCTAAACCCATTGGCGATGATCGTTGTGTATACAGTGATTTTTGCCGAAGTCATGCGGGCTAAGTTGCCGGGCGTCGAAAATACTTTCGGTTACAGCATCTATCTGTGTTCAGGGATTCTCAGTTGGGGGTTCTTTGCTGAGATCGTGAGCATGGGTTTGAATGTATTCATCAATAACGCGAATATGCTCAAAAAGCTTGCGTTTCCGCGCATTTGCCTGCCAGCAGTCATCGTGCTGAGTGCAGGCGTAAATTTCGGGGTCACTTTCTCGCTGTTTCTGGCATTTCTCCTGATCTCAGGCAGTTTTCCGGGCTTTGCGGTGCTGGCGGCAATCCCCTTATTGATCTTGCTCGCACTTTTTGCTATTGGCTTGGGAATTACTCTCGGCGTGCTAAATGTCTTTTTTCGCGACGTGGGGCAGTTCTTCGGCATATTCCTAACATTTTGGTTCTGGCTGACGCCCGTCGTCTACGCACCTGGCGGCGTGCCCCCGGGGATGAGATCCGTTCTAGAGCTCAACCCTATGTACCCTTTGATACAGGGCTTTCAGCAGATATTCGTGTACGGCTCTGCGCCTGACTGGGCCCGCCTCTGGTCAATCGCTCTCCTTTCTGTTCTGTCTTGTGTGCTTGGCCTGTATCTGTTCCGTCGGCATGCGGGTGAAATGGTGGATGAACTCTGATGGGAAGTATCGTCGTTAGGAACTTAGGCAAAGCGTACAAGCAGTACACCAGCCGATGGGGGCGACTGATCGAATGGGTGTTGCCCGATAAGGAAAAGCCCCTGCATACCCTCAAATGGGTGCTGCAAAACGTGTCATTTGAGATCGCGCCGGGCGAGTCCGTCGGCATTGTTGGTCTGAACGGTGCGGGCAAGAGCACCTTGCTAAAAATGATCACTGGCACCACGCAGCCCACAACGGGGAGCGTAGAAGTGTCAGGCCGCGTCGCCGCTTTGCTTGAGCTCGGCATGGGCTTTCATTCGGATTTCACCGGCCGGCAGAACGCCCTTATGGCCGGTCAGATCCTTGGGCACAGTCCCGACCAAATGGCAAAATTAATGCCGGAAATCGAGGCCTTTGCTGAAATTGGCGAATATATCGATCAGCCTGTCAGAGTCTACTCGAGTGGAATGCAAGTGCGGCTTGCGTTTAGCGTCGCAACCGCTGTACGGCCAGATATCCTAATTGTAGATGAGGCGCTCTCTGTGGGGGACAGGTACTTCTCCCAGAAGTCGTTCAATCGGATAAAGCGCTTTCTTGAACAAGGCACCACGCTGTTGTTCGTGTCGCATGATTCTACTGCAGTCAAAGCACTCTGTGACCGTGCGATCTTGTTGGAAAAAGGGCAGGTCGCCATGGTTGCAGATCCTGAGACCGTGGTTGACTGCTATAACGGTCTCATTCTTGAGAGTGCGAATGGCCTCTCGGCGAAAAGGCGTCGAGAACTAGACTCTGTCCGTGAAGTCGTAAGGCCTGAACTTGTTGAGAGTTTTCGTGCGAGGCAGGTCGAGGGCTTCAGGGAAATGCATGCGCAAATTGACACGGGGGAGATTCGATTGGTCGATTTTCGTGTCGTTAGCGAGGCCGACAAGGTGGTGTGCGCAGTAACAACCGGGAAGTGGATTTCCATTGAGTATGCTGTTCAGGCTGACGTTGATCTAGAGGACTTGTATTTTGGGGTTTCCCTGAGGGATTCTCTCGCGATATCAGTTTTCAATACGAACTCTTACGCTTTGGGTAAGGGATCTGTTGACTTGAAGAAGGGGGATGTCTGCAGAATTAGGTTTGCCATGCGTGTTCCGTTGCAGGTAGGTAACTATGGTTTGTGCATGGGGGTGGCTGCTGGCGGGCTTGGAACTGGTGGGTTCGAACGATACCTTTTGAACGTGGTGAATGCAGAAGTCTTGGAGGTCTTGGGGACGGGTGCGGCGGCGCGATTTGGCGGCGTCGTGGATTTGTCGCCGAGTTTTTCCTGTCTGATTGAGTGAAAGCATCCGCAATGCGCTTCGTAACCATCACGACCGAGAACTATGCATTGAATGCCGTGCGACTCGTTAGAAGCATTCGACGAGTGCATGCGGATGCCGAGATATTGGTGTACTCAGAATGCCCCCGCTTGCAAAGCAGATTTCAAGCGCTCGGAGCTGAACTGATCCTCTTGCCAGAAATCGATGAACTCGGGGTTAAAAGGGCAAAGTTCGCGGCATACTCCGATGCTGCTCGTCGCGGTGGTTTTGTCTACCTTGATGCTGATGTGATTGTTCTACAGTCGTTGGATATTCTTGGTAGCGTGACGGAGTTTACTGCCTGTCGAGATGATCTGAGTGAGTGTGGTTTTATTTCTGATCCTATGCGGCCATGGGGGAATTTTCCCGATGTGTCCGGTGATCGGTATTTCAATAGTGGGGTGTTTGCGGTTCCGTCTGGGCTTGATTGGTTTTTTGACAAGATACGTTCTGAGTCAAGGGATGACTTAGATTGGAACGGAGTAGTTATTCCAGGCCGGCTTTATGATAATCACTATCTCTGTCTGAAGGTTTTCGAGAACGACATTCCTTTGGCTTTTATTCCTGAGTCGAGTTATAACTGGCAGGGGTTTCGTCGGTTTGGAGCGCTCAATTGTTTTGTTGATGACAAAGGGGATCTCTGCAATAAGAGTGATGGCGGATTATTGCATCTCATACACTTTGCGGGTGTACGCGATATTGATGCCTGTATCGCGGCGCTTCCCTTTGATGTCGCAGCGATTGTTGCGCAATCTATTGGAGGGGGTGAAGTCGGTGTGTTGGAGTTGTTGAACTCTGCGCTCCGTTTTGGTGGTGGGCTAGATGCTAAGTCAAAGATGGCTTTGGTTGGTGCCATCACCACGTCGCCCGGTCGCGGTGTTTATTCTCCTGGGGCGGATATTTCACTGCTGAGTAATCCTCGAGTAGTCTCTTCGATTGTCCACTCAACGTGCGAGACTGATTTTCTTTGGAATGGTCTTAAATGTGGTGCCGCTTATCTCTCAGTTGAAGAATATGTCGCCCTGCGGACATTTGTTAGGCGAAATTGCGTTGAGGGCGTACTCGAGTTTGGCGCGGGCTACACTACTGTTCTGTTCAGGCGTTTGGTGAAAAAGCAATTTGCGATAGAGGGCTGGGATGGTCCTTGGTTGCAATATGCACTTGAAAATGGCTGTACTGCCCACAGGGCGGACTTCTCGCCCGCTGTCGGGTTCGACGATGGCGTTGTTGCGGAAGCCGTTGAGTCCGTCTTGTCGGGCGAGGGGAGAGGTTTGGTTTTCGTCGACTCCCCGCCCGGCACTGCGAATCGAGCGGTGGTGATCGATCAAGTGATCGCACATGCGCACTCTGCCGATTTCTATGTTGTGCACGATTCGGTGCGGGACGCCGAAAACGTGTATCGGCTCGCTGCCGCTTTGGACTTGAGGGTTGTTAATCATTTTTCGTCCTTCCGAGGAATGACTTTCTTGGCGCGCGGATCCTTGGCGGTCGTCGACGACGGGGACGCTTTGTGTTTGGATAAACGTTACGCTTCGCATATTCGGTTTGCAGTGCGACTGGAGCAACTGAAGGTCGGGATTGAGGGTTCGCGGCGAATCCTCGTGAATCTGGCTAACGTTGCAGATACCACTATCCCTTGCGGCAGCGGCGGTGGATTGCTGTTCTCGTTACATCTATTAGGTGTGAATGGCGAGACTCTTGGGTGGGACACGCCTAGGTATTCACTTCCCGTATCTCTAGAGCCTGGAGACAATATCTCATTTTGGATGGAGGTGCCCGCGATCTATTCGAACGCGGTTGCGGCGGCCTGTGACTTTGTGAAAGAGGGCGAGTTTTGGTGGTCTGAGCTGGAAGGCTGCCTGGCGCCGAAAATTGAGTTTGGCGATTAAATATGCCGACGACAGTTGAGTTAGACGATCCCGATTTCTATCGCGCTTTCGAAGATCGCTATCGCGGATCCCGTGACCTGATCATTTCACGGCTATTGGCTTACCTACCGTTTGTTAAACCATTGGCGCAGGCGATCCCGTCTGCGTCGGCGGTTGACTTAGGATGCGGAAGGGGGGAGTGGCTGCAGGTGCTCGGGGGGGTGGGTTTAACCGCCGTCGGTGTCGATCTCGATGCCGGAATGCTTCGTGACTGCCGGCAGTTGGGTTTGGATGTAGTGCAGGGTGAGGCGATTGCGTATTTGTCTGCGCTTCCCGACGAGAGCAAGGCGGTAGTCTCTGCGTTTCATGTTGTGGAGCACGTTAGCTTCGATCACTTACGACTTTTGGTCGCTCAGTCGATGCGTGTTCTTGTGCCGGGTGGGCTCCTAATTATGGAGACGCCGAACCCTGAGAATTTGGTCGTTGCCACAAGAAACTTCTACCTTGACCCGACGCACCAACGACCTATACCACCTGATTTGTTGGCGTTTGTTGCGGAGTACAGCGGATTTGCTCGGGTAAAGGTTCTTCGCCTCCAAGAGCCTCCAGATATTCTTGAGCGCCAGGCTTTAGTGCTGAGCGACGTGTTCGCCGGAGTTAGCCCCGACTACGCGGTCGTTGCACAAAAGGGCGGGAATGAAAGTCTGGTTGATGCACTCGCCGCGGCTTTTGACGAAGAATTCGGTGTGGGTTTAGAGACTCTAGTGTCTCGTTATGATTTGAGTGTTAATAGAATGACTGAAAACTCTGGGTCGATTGCGCAGGGCACGCTAGAGAGTATCCAAAATGCAGTTTCGCTGTTAGACCGTTTCGAGCGTGAGCATGCCGAAACATTGGAGCGTGCCGCAGAGCGGCTGTTGTCTCATTCCTCCGAGGTGATGGCGCTATCGAGAGAGCAGAATTCACGGCTCAGCGACCAAATGGCAGCTCGTCTTGCGCAAATTGAGTCTTCGATTTCTGCGCGTCGGGCTGATATCGATAACTTCCATTCGTTGGTATCAGCGTCGCAGGCAGAGATTCGAGAATTGTATTTGGATGGCCGGCGTCTGCACGAGAATTCGTTGCTAAGGGCCGATAAAGTGCACGCGCAACTTCTTGATGCGGAGGTACGGTGCGCAAGGAGTGAGGCGTCGCTCGAAGGCTTGAGAGCGCAATACAATAGTGTCGTTGCGCGGCTGGAAGACGTCGGCAGGCATCGTGATGAGGCCGAGATTCGTGCACGAGAGATTGAGACTGCGTTGAATGCGGCGCTGAACGAGAAGCAGCAGCATGCTATCCGAGCGGACGAGTGTTCAAAGCAATTTGGTAAGCTCGCCCAGCAAGTTGTCGAGCTTAGCAGTTGTCGCAATGAGGCTGAGGATCGGGCTAGAGAGATCGATGCTGAACTGAAGGTGGTGCAGGAAGAGAAGCGGCAACATTTGGCCCGAGTGGGTGAGCTCGCAAGTCAAGTTTGTGATCTCGCAAGAGAGGTTGATGAACTGCGCAGTGGTTATGATCAAGCTGAGTCGCGGGCCAGGGAAGTCGAAGAAGCGCTAGCCGCTGCGGAGGCTGAGAGGGTGCGGCAATCGAACCTCGCTGCCGAGGTGGCGGAGAAGCATGCCTCCCTTCTCTCAGAATATGCTGAGCTTCAGGATGTGCTACGCGGAATTCGCGACAAGTCTGACCTAGAGCGGATGCGTGCGGCAGAATGTAATGCAAGCCTGACTGTTCTTAGAGAGAAGCTGAATGAGTGCGAGAGCGTGTTGGCTGAAAAGGTGCAAGAGGTTGAGTACTGGCACAACCGTGTCTTGGCGCTTCACGCAAGTACTTCTTGGTGGCTAACAAAACCAATTAGATACGTAAAGCGAAAATTCGGCTCAGGGGGATTAAGGCTTTCGACTGTTGGTGATAAGAAGCCGTTAAAAGTTGATGTACCTGCGCGCGTAAGGCGCCCGACTTCGGTGGTTGCAAGTGCATTTCGTCTTGTCTTCCGGCGACCGCGATTGCGTGAGTTGCTCAGTCGAATGCTCAAAAAAGTGCCAGTTCTTCATCGTTCTCTGAAGTCGTTTGCAATCAAGCGAGGCTTTGTACCGGCGTACCTTCCGTCTTCGCAGGTGGAGTCGTTTGGCACGTCCGCGCTTCCGGTTGTGAAAAAGAAGGCCGAAACGGATAGTTCGAGTGGAGCCACTGACATGGAGTTTGCTGGCAACTTGAGTCGAACGCCGCTAGAGAAGTTCCTTCGGAATAACAGATCCGTCCAATGAAGAGAATACTTGCGTTTTCTTTTTTTCCGGCCTTTGTCCCCGCAAATAATGGCGGCGTCTCAAGGTTGTACAATTTCTATAAAGCGCTCAGTTGTTGGCACAAAGTCACGCTACTGACCTCAACCCATGCTGGTGTAGAAGAGGAGTTGATCAACCATGGAGTGAACTTCGTCGAGAGGCGCATTCCCAAAGATGATCACTTTCTCACGGCGTATATGGGGCTGGAAGGGTATTCCAGTGGTGGCGACCTCTCCGGGCCTGCCATTGCAGCTTGCTCGCGATTGCCGACCCGTTTGCACAAGGCATATTTGGACGAATATGAGCGCGCAGATATAATCATTCACGATTCTCCCTTTACTATTGATTGCGACATTTTTGCCGGCTGCGATAGAAAGCCGAGAGTCTACAATGCATACAACTGTGAAACCACGTTGTATCGTCAGCTACATCCTGCTCAGAAGTCGAGCCCAATTTATCAGATCGTAAGTGCTGCCGAGCGGAGAGCGTTGCAGATCTCTGATTTGGTCTTGTTTTGCAATGACGCAGACTTGATCGAATTTCGAAGTATGGCGCCGGATGCACAGTTTGAAAGCCTTTACGCACCGAATGGAATGACCTCGTTGAGCACTGCGAGGAGGTCAATACGAGCAGGCGCGACGCAAAGGGCCGTGTTTATGGGTAGTGGACATCCGCCAAATGTCGCTGCCGCTCATTTTATCGTGAATACGTTGGCGTACGAGCTTCCTGAGGTGGGGTTCGATATTATCGGAAGCTGTTTGGCGGAAGGCGAGTACCCGTCGAATGTTAAGCGTCACGGACTTGTTGGTGATGCCGAGAAAGCTCAGCTATTGTCCCAAGCGACGATTGCACTGAACCCGATGGCTGCCGGTAGCGGGTCCAACGTAAAGGTCCTTGATTACTTTGCGCATGAGTTGCCAGTGCTCTCTACGAGTTTCGGGATGCGCGGCATACGAGCCGAAGCAGGTCGAGACTACGTTGAGGCCTCACTTGAAGAATTCTCGGCTACTCTGCGTCGTAGCCTTGTCGGACTAACTGCGCTGGCTGGGATTGGGAGTGCGGGCCGCATGCTTGCAGACGAAAGATATACATGGTCGGCTATTGCTGGTCCTGTTGCTACGCGTCTGACCGAGCTCGTTAATGACCGAAGTCTGCGGAGCGCGCCGCCTTTCGTGTTGGTGCTGAACGACTACGATTCGTTCTCAGGGATTGGAGGGGGCGGAACGCGTACCCGCGGCCTCTATGAGGCGGTTAAGGAATGGAGTCCGGTGGTATTCGTCAGTTTTTCCGCGGATGGTTCTTTTTCGGTGCGGCAGCACGATGACGGTATTAAGGTCTTCAATGTCCCGAGAACCGCGAATCATTTGGCGGATCTTGCAAGATTGAATGGCGAGTTTCACATCTCTGCTGACGATATTGTAGCGGCTCGTCACTGTACCGAAAATCCTTGGCTCGATCGGCTCTACGGTGTTCTGAGGGAGCATGCGCGGTGCATCGTAGTGGAACATTGTTACATGGCGGGGCTACCTCTAGCCTGGCGTGACCGATTTGTTTACTCGTCTCAAAACAATGAATGCGAACTGAAGCGACGACTCTTGCAGTGGCACCCTTCTTACGCCGAATTGCTCCAGATCGTGGAGAGCATCGAGCGGGCAGCGGTTGAGCATGCTGCAGCGACGATCGCTGTTTCTGCTGAAGACGCCGCTGGATTGGTCAAAGGAAGATCTTGTTCAGGCCCGGTCATCATTGTGCGCAACGGGGCTGCGGAGCCCGCGTCTGGTCCCAGTGTGGAACAGTCTAAGTGGGACCTGCGCCATAAACTAGGTGGTCGTTCTGTCGTTTTCCTCGGTTCGGCGCACATGCCGAATGTCGAAGCCGCACAGTACATCATCGAGTATTTGGCGCCTGCATTGCCGGATGTAACGTTTCACTTGGTTGGCTCTATTTGTGGTGCTATAGGTGATGCTCCAGAGAATGTCATGTTGTGGGGCGTCGTTGACGAGACGACAAAGAGTGCTGTTATGCAGTCTTGTGCTCTGGCACTCAATCCGATGTTGTCCGGGAGTGGCTCAAACGTAAAACTGGCTGACTATCTAGGCAACGGACTCTTTGTTGTTACGACAGAGTTTGGGCAGCGCGGTTACCCTGCGAGCGTTCAACCCCACCTTGCAGTTGCGTCTTTAAATGGCTTTGCGGGCGCTATACGCGCCTCACTGGCGGATGTCGCGCTCCATTCCGAAGTGGTTCGGAATAGCCGGCGCGAACTATTCGCAAGAGAGCTGTCGATGTCGGGGCTCGCTAGCCGCTTTGTTGCCACGCTTCAAGGACTGGAAAAGAAGAAGAAGCGGGTGCTCTATGTGGCCTATCGGTATGTGTACCCAGCCCTCGGTGGTGCCGAGACAAATATAGAGAAGTTCGTAAGCGCTTTGGGTAACAGTGGCAAATTCGACGTTGATGTGATTGCTCCAGAGGTAAGCGGTATTCATAGTCACATGCGATTTTGCGACGAGTACAGCTTTGACCCGGAATGCAGTGCGCCCGTGGACATAATGGCCGTTCGTTTTGCTCGGTTTCCAATCCGTGCGCTTGATGCCGACGTAGTTGATGCCCACTTGCGGAACGCTTGGATGGCGCAGGTTGACTTTGAGCGCGCCCTCAGCGAATCGCTACACGATCAATACGATTCCAGCGGATTGACTTGGGGCTGGGGCTACCCGGAAGGAGAGGGCAGCGGGGGTTCAAGATGGGCGTTTTCCGAATGTGCGGTGTTTCTACAGGAGCAGGCTCGCGTCGAATTGGCTGGATACGCGCCCGCGAGCGTTGTTCTTAGCGTCTATAGCGGCGAGCGTGTTGTGGCGGGTCCGTTTCAGCTCGTTGGCGACTTCACCGTCTCGTTTCCGGCTGACGCCGGCCAATTGCATTTCGTTTCAACGAGTCAGGTGTGTGGTTCTGATCCCCGTCCGCTGGCTTTCAGGATCTCTCGATTCCGGATCGACGACACCACCTTTGATCTGTTAGCTCAAACTCTCCTGCAGCGACACTTTCAAAGGCTGCCCGCGGCGAAGAGTTTTCGGCTGCTCGATCTGGCCGCGCACAGATCTCGCGGGCCTCTAAACGTTCGCCTGACGGACGGGCGTGGTCCGTGGAGTCCAAGTATGGAACGCTACATCGAAGAGAATGTTGCGGATTACGATCTAGTCGTGGCTCATAACAATATCTTTCGCCCCGCTGTCGTTGCCATTGCCGAGGCCGCAAAGCGTGGAGTTCCGTCAATTCTGATACCGCATGCCCATCTGGATGACGACTTCTATCACTTCCCGGATTGGCTAGAGAGCGCAAGGAACGCGAGCCTAGTACTGGCGGTGCCAAGGGCTGCTTGTGATTTTTTGGCCGAGAAAGGCTGCAGAGTCCAATATTTGCCGGCGGGTTGCGATGCGGATGAAGATTACGGCCCTCAGGATCAAGAGGCGTTTTTGGGGGTTTGTGGACCGCTTCGACCCTTTGTTCTAATACTTGGAAGGAAGGCCGGAGCAAAGGGCTACAGGTTGCTCATCGATGCCGTCGAGCGAATTAATCGCCGGGGAGTGGACCTGCAAGCGGTATTGATTGGGCCGGATGATGACGGTGCTGTGATTGATAGCCCAAATGCAGTGTACCTTGGTCGACAACCGCGAAACGTGGTGCGCGGGGCGCTCTTGTCTTGTCTTGCTTTGTGCAATATGAGTAGCAGCGAAAGTTTTGGGATTGTCTTGTTAGAGGCTTGGCGTGCGGGAAAGCCAGTCCTAATTAACCGAGCGTGCGCTGCGTTTCATGACATGGCAGAGGATGGAATAAACGCCGTGATGGCGGACGAGCAAACCATTGAAGACGCACTGCTCGCATTGGTAGAGTCGCCGGAATTGCGGGATAGATTGGCGATTGCTGGACGGCAGCAAGTCGAAAGATTTGCTTGGGCGAAGGTCTGTGCTGAATTTGTTGCGATCGCTGAACAGCAAGCAGAAAGTAAAGGGTACTAATGGCTGATATGCATGGTAGTAGTAGGGGTGAAACCGCGGTGAAGGGTTTGTTTGCGTTTTCAATCGGCCTGTACGTGTTGCATCTGATGTTGGCTGTTTGCTTTGATCGGGCCCTGTATGCCGACGGAGCACTATTCTTCGTTGATAACGTGTCTTCGCTTGGGTTCTCATTTAAAGATGATGAAAAGCATATTCGTCTTCTTGTTAATTTGATTAACCAGGCTCCTTTGTCGATTGGTTTACTGCTCGGCGTAAGAGATATTGGGAGTCTTCGGGTACTGTTTGGCGCTGGATTATTTTTCGTTCCGGTCCTGTTCTATGTATGGTGTTTTGTGCTGTCGGTGAGGGCGCGGGATTACACCATTTTTTTGTGTTCGTTGATTTCATTCGTGGTCTTCGCGATTCCATCGGAGATGTTTGTACTCAACCAGGCGTTCACTTCTTTGGCTGTCTGCTGGGTACTTGCGCATTACGCCATTCTTTCGATACGCCCTGGCCGATTTGAGCGAGTCGCGATAGTTCTGTTGGGCTTGCTGCTATTTCGGGCTCACGAAAGCATGCTGTTTTGGGGGGTGGGCTTGTCGTTTGTTTCCCTCGCTGGGATGCGGAGGTCGGGTAGCTTTGAAGTTAATCCTTCGAACTTGCATAGGTATTATATCGCCGCGGTGGGTGGTCTTTCGTCTGCGTTTGTGGTTTGGTGGCAGTTCACGCATCCCGTTGCACAGCAGACGAGCGAGTACCTTGAGTTGCTTGGTCTGTTGTCTCCAGCCGAGTTGTGGAGTGGCAATACCCGCATCTCGATTTTAGTTATCCTCGGCTTAATCGGTGTCCTGACAACTAGGCTCTTGAGTGATCGCTACCGCCTTCTTCAGAGGCTTGCAAATATAACTCTTGGGGCTCTTTGTCTCTATATGGTCCTATTTTCTGTCTCTGCTTTTCGTATTACAGATTTTGCGAACCCGTTTCGAGAGTACCAATATCGATTTCTTATGACTTTTGGGAGCTCCGTAGTCTTGTTTCTTGCGCCCTATGCTCGTTGGGGGGGGGGGAGGGTGGGGTACAATGTCCCTGCAGCAGCGTTGATCTTCTCGGGTTTGTTGGCTTCGACTATTTGGCAGCTATCGAACGACTTCCGGTGGAGTGCTTTTAGAGAAGCCTCAATTAGAAGCCTCGCCTATGCCAATACAATCGTTGTCGAACCCGAGAGAGTTAGGAGCAATCTTGAGTCGGTCGGGCAAGGCTACTTGTACAGGTATCGCTGGGACTGGACTTGGCCGGTTTATGGGTTGAGCCTGCACGCATCCCCCAATGTTCTCAGAATCTACAGGCCCGAAGGCTTTGGCGAGTACTTTGTATTGCCTAGGTCTGTTGGGGATGAGGTGCGCGTGCCATTCACCACGCTGCCACAGCGCGCTCTGTTTGATTTCTCGTTGCTTACCCATGCGTGCGTTTCAGGGCAATGTCAATAGACCCGCGAAAAGCCGCGAGGGCTTTAAGGCAGTTTGTCGTTTTTTCCGCTTTTTCCGGTGTTGGTTGGCTCTGCGATTTTGTGACGTTTTTGGTCTTGGCGATCTTCTTTGGAGGGGGGGCGTTTTGGGCCAATTTTGTCTCTTCTTACGTCGGGGTTACCTTTGTTTGGTTTGCGTCACTCAAAGCGGTGTTTGGCTGTGCGCAGGTTGCCCGTAGTCGGCTAATTTTTGCGTACTGGGGCTACCAATTGCTATCCATTCTCGTCTATTCGGAGGCGCTTCGTTTTTTGGAGAATGTCATGAAAGCTGCCTTGGCGGCGCAGCTCTTGGTCGGCGCGTCGGCGATTTTGGCAAAGTGCGCGGTCACCCCATTCAATTTGATTACCAATTTTGTTTTCATGAAGTGTCTTATGCAGTGCATGCACCGAAATGAGGCAAAGAATGTCTGAGAACAGGGCGCGCATACTTGTTTTTGTCCCGGCATATCGATGCCAGTCGCAGATACAGCGGGTGATCGATCAGTTTGCTGATCGTCGCGTCGTTGCGTGGGTGGATACGATATTGGTTGTGGATAATCGCTCGCCTGATCAGACACTGGAGGTCGCTATCGAGCATGGCGGCAAAACGCTCTCTGACTGTGAGTTCGTTTGTTGGCGCAATGATGACAACTATGGTCTCGGCGGCTCGCATAAGGCGGCTTTTCGTTATGCCATTGATCAGGGTTTTGATTACCTCGTTGTGTTGCACGGCGACGATCAGGCCGATATTCTTGATTTGATTCAGCAGTTGGAGGTTGGGGCACACAAGGGCGTAGATTGTTTGCTCGGCGCGCGGTTTATGCATGGCAGCCGGTTAAAAGGCTATTCTTGGTTTCGCACCTTCGGTAATCACGTCTACAACAAGCTTTTTTCAATTGCCGCGATGCGCAATATCCATGATTTAGGGTCGGGTCTCAATCTTTACCGATTGACCTCTTTTCGAGACTTCTACTTCGAGAAATTTCCGGATGATCTGACTTTCAACTACGTGATGCTTTTGGCAAGCTACCACCGGGGCCAAACAGTGAAGTTCTTTCCGATCAGTTGGCGCGAAGAAGACCAGATCTCAAACGTTAAGCTCTTTAGTCAGGCGTTTAAAGTCTTGCGGTTGCTTCTTGGGTATTGCATTGGACGTGCCAGATTTCTCGCCACTGAGATGCGCGGCAAACCCTTTGATAATTACAGCGGACAGATTCAGTACCGCCAAGGTGGCTGATTGCATGAAATGTGGTCTTCGCGTGTATCTCGTCTTGCTTCTTTTGCTGGTCGCTGGATGGCTATGGTTACGCTCGCCGGCACTGGCCCACTTTGGGCGCGGTGCGCACGGGCTGGGTCTGCTGGGCGTGATCTCTCTTTACCTGTGTTCGCATGTTTTTCGCATGCTGCGTCTTGCACTGCTGACGCTAGATGAACGCGACCGCGCGTTTTTGCTGGTTGCTGCGCACACGCTCACCGCTTTCCCGAGCAGTTTCCTGCCTTTCAAAATTGGCGAAGTATTGCGCCTGAGCGCCTTCTTCCATGTCTATGAAGGGCGACGCAAGGCCCTTGCCGTATGGCTAGCTGAACGCTTCGGCGACGTGCTTGTGATCGCCGCATTCATCCTATGCCTTTACCTGTTCAATGTCAGCGTGCCGGCACCCATGCGGGCCGTGTTCGTATTATTCGTTTCGGCGAGCGTCATTGGCCTGCTGGGCCTGTTCGCGGTGGCCAAACTCTTCGTTTACCTGAATCGCCACCTAGTGCTGGCAAGTCATTCCGTACGCGGGTTGCGCCTGCTGCGTGCCAGCCACGCACTTCGCCTGTTGGAGCTAGACATCTATAAGTCAGTGGAAGGGCGCCTGTCGGGTTTCCTGCTACTGTCTACGCTGATCTGGGTTATCGAGGTTCTCGCGTTGTCGCTGTTCATCAGACAGTTGTCTATCGGCGAACCGGACTTCGCCGCCTTGTTTGCCGCCGGCCTGTTGGCCAGTCTGCCAGGTGGGGCTGTGGCTGAAACCAATGCGTTTGGCCTCTACCAATCGCTGGCTCTGGTGGCGCTGACGCTCGTATTCCTTGCTGCCGTGTGGTTGGCGGTACGCTTCAAACTCCTGAGATCTTGATATGTCGGACCTTCACGAGAAGATCCTGCTGATCCTTGACGACCGCGAGTTCGCTACTGGCGAAGTGCGCAGTTTGGTCGGCCCGCGGCGCTATGGCGACATCATATTCAAGCGCCGCGCGCTGATCGAGCACTTCCGTGCTGCTCTGCCGGAATGGGCACGAAAGCGGTTGATGCATCTGCGCAGCAACGAAGAGTTGGCCCTAGTGCGCGCCACGCTGGAGGCTAGCGGCGAAGACGCTGCCGTCTGTGTGATCGCAGGCCGCGCCGGCTTCATGGCGCCCGAACGCCTGACCCAGTTGATCGAACGCCTGCCCTATGCCGAGGAGGATTTCACCGATCGCCTGTACAAACCGCTGCTCGCTTTCCTGCGCAATGCGCATATGCTGGTTGAGCAATGGCCGGCTTTCGCTGCCACGCCGCTGCACACTTGGGAGCAGGCCTGGCAAGGAAGCCAGCGCGTGCAGTCAGTAGAGCCACTGGACCTTGCGAAGATCCGCGACTTCTTGTCCTTCACCTGCGGATCGACGGCGACACGCCACTTCAACGAAGTGCAGATCGACACCTACTACTACACCAAACGTTCGACCGACAAACGCAAGATGCTGGCGGAATATTCCTTCTACGGACTGGTGCCAGAGTCGATGCGACCGTGGTTGATTCAACCCTTTGACTATCAGGATGAAGGCGCGCGCGCCGCATACAAGATGCTGCGCTACTACCTTGCCGATGCGGCCCTGCAATGGGTGCATGGCGCCTTTGAAGCGGACACCTTCGCTCCTTTCGTCGAGCGCCTGCTGTTCTTTCTCGCCGAGCGCCCGCGCCAGGCCTGCAGCAAGGAACGGTCCGCTGCCGCTGCCCGTGAGCTGTTCGTCACCAAGCTGGAGTCGCGCGTCAAACAATTCCTTGCCATGGCTGAAGGACAGCGCATCAATCAGTTGGCCGCCAGCGCCACGCCGGAGTTGGACGTCACACGCCAATTGGAGCGCTATCTGAAGCTTTACCGGCGTCATGAGAAAGGTTTCGTCTTCGAGCACATGGTAGTGGGCCACGGCGACCCGTGTTTTTCCAACACACTCTATGACCCTCAACGTTACCTACTCAAGCTGATCGACCCCAAGGGCGCAACCACGGAAGACGAGTTGTGGACCCATCCGCTGTACGATTTGTGCAAAGTCTCGCACAGTGCTTTGGGCGACTACGACTTCATTAATAATGGCTTGTACGATGTCGGCTTTGCCGACAATAACGACATGGTGTTGCGCGTTCGCCAGAGCAATCACGACACGCTCAAACCTCTTTTTCTGCAACGCGTGAAGGCCCTAGGCCATGATGCGCGCATTATGCGCCTGGGCGAGGCCTCTTTGTTCCTCTCCATGCTGCCGCTGCATATTGATTATCCGAACAAGGTCATTGCGTTCCTGCTAAAGGCCCGCGAGGTTCTCGACGAGGTTGAAGGTGAATAAGGCGTTTGAAGAAACCGAGGGTACGCTGGTTGTTGATATAGACGGAACTCTGTGCGATATCAAGACGGCTGGCCAGTCCTATGCCGAGCTGTCGCCCAGGCAAGCTATAATTGAAAAATTGCGCGAGTATCAGGCCAGGGGCTACCGCATCCTCTTGTTCACCTCGCGCAACATGAAGACCTATAACAACAACCTCGGGCTGATCAACAAGCACACCGCGCCAGTGCTGCTCGAATGGTTGGCAAGGTGGGATGTACCCTACGACGAAATACTGTTCGGCAAGCCTTGGCCGCGCAACAAGGGTTTCTACATCGACGATCGTGCGTTGCGCCCGGACGAATTCCTCAAAATGAGCGAAGACGATATCCAGAAGCTTTTGGGGCAGGAGTAATCTTCAGTATGTCTCAGAACATCGTCATTACGATGGCCGGGCGTGGCTCGCGGTTCTACGATGCGGGCTACACTGTCCCCAAATACGAAATCATGGCGCATGGGCGCAGCCTGTTTGACTGGTCCATGCTTTCTCTGAAGCACTTCCTGGCTCCTGACAGTCGCGTGATCTTCGTGTGCTTGGGTGAGAACAGGTCGGCTGACTATGTGCGGGCGCGCAGTGCCGTGCTTGGAATAAGAGACGTGCGGGTGCTAGAGCTTGCGCAGCTCACTGACGGCCAGGCCACGAGCGCCTATTTGTCGCGCGACTTGTGGCAGCCGGAATCGCCGCTTCTGATCTACAACATCGACACCTATGTGAATCCGCGGGCCCTCAAACCAGCGGATATCCGCCCGGGTTCTGATGGTTGGGTGCCCTGCTTCCGGGTGCCGGGTGAGCACTGGAGTTTCGTCAAACTAGGTGAAGACGGATGGGCTAGCGATCTGGCCGAGAAGCAGCGCATATCGGACTTTGCCTCGATAGGCCTGTACTGGTTTGCCTGCGCCGGTGAGTATGTGAACGCCTATGACGAATTCTTTGCTGACCCAGCCAATCTGGTGCGTGGCGAGCGTTACGTGGCGCCGCTCTATAAGCATCTGGTGCGCAACGGCAAGCACATCTCGATCGCCGATCTAGCGTTGCAGGATGTTCACGTACTTGGTACGCCGGCCGAATTGGAAGCTTTCAAAAAAATCAATAATAAACGCGATTGAAATTAACTTAGGAGTTGCATGTGAAGATTGCTATTGTTACCGGTATTTCAGGCCAGGATGGTGCCTATCTTTCCGAGCTTTTGTTGGCGAAGGGGTATATTGTCTACGGGACTTTCAGACGCACGAGCTCGGTAAATTTTTGGCGTATTGAAGAGCTTGGCGTGCAGTCGCACCCGAATCTACATCTCGTTGAATACGACCTGACCGATTTGTCGTCGAGTATTCGCCTTCTGCAGACCACCGGTGCAACAGAAGTATATAACTTAGCCGCTCAGAGTTTTGTTGGCGTCTCATTTGAGCAACCACTCACGACGGCTGAGATCACGGGGGTTGGCGCGGTTAATTTGCTCGAGGCGATACGGATCGTTAATCCGAAAATCCGCTTTTACCAAGCGTCGACGTCAGAGATGTTTGGGAAAGTGCAGGCGGTTCCTCAAGTGGAGTCGACCCCATTTTATCCCCGTAGTCCGTATGGTGTAGCGAAGCTATATGCGCACTGGATGACGGTGAATTACCGGGAGTCCTACGGGATCTTTGGTTGCTCAGGAATATTGTTCAATCACGAGTCGCCTTTGCGTGGGCGTGAGTTCGTCACGCGCAAGATCACCGACTCAGTGGCTAAAATCAAACTCGGAAAGCTCGACGTGCTGGAGCTCGGCAATATGGAGGCGAAGCGGGATTGGGGGTTTGCTAAGGAGTACGTGGAAGGTATGTGGCGGATGCTTCAGGTTGATGACCCCGATACTTACGTCTTGGCAACCAATCGCACGGAGACCGTGCGCGATTTCGTTACGATGGCCTTTAAGGCTTGCGATATCAAACTCGAGTGGAAGGGAAGTGCGGAGGCGGAGCAGGGTGTCTGCACTCGTTCAGGCAAGGTGCTCGTTAGGGTGAATCCGAAGTTCTACAGGCCAGCGGAGGTGGATCTGTTGATTGGGAATCCTCAGAAGGCCAAAGACAAGTTGGGTTGGGAGCCGAAGACGACGTTGGAACAGCTTTGCCAAATGATGGTTGATGCAGATCTGCGTCGCAATGATTTGGGTTTCTCCTTCTGATATGGTCAGAGAGCGGCGTGTTCTCGTAACCGGCTTGACCGGCTTTACTGGGCGGCATTTGGCGCGAGAGCTCGCCGCCGCTGGCTTCGAAGTATTTGGGATTGGCGCTCATGCAGACGGCCATTCTGAATGTCGCCAAGTCGACTTGGCTGACCGTGCGCGTCTGCTTGAGGTGGTTCGCGATATCGCGCCGGACTACGTTGTGCATCTCGCTGCGATCGCGTTTGTCGCGCATGGGAATGCCAACGCATTCTACGACGTGAACGTGGTTGGAACTCGGAACCTACTTGAGGTCCTTTCAGCTAGTGGGCTCCAGTTGCGTGCCGTGCTTTTGGCCAGCAGTGCTAATGTCTACGGGAACGCCGTTGGGGGGGCCCTTTCAGAGGATACTCCTCCGAATCCGGCCAACGACTATGCAGTGAGCAAGCTGGCCATGGAATATATGGCTAAATTGTGGTTGCCGAGACTGCCGATCATTATTGCTCGCCCGTTTAACTACACTGGCGTTGGGCAATCGGTGGACTTTCTACTGCCAAAAGTTGTCGCGCATTTCAAGTCAAGGGCTCCGCTTATTGAGCTTGGAAATCTGGATGTCTGGCGCGACTTTTCTGATGTCCGTTCGGTTGCTCGGGCGTATCGGCGTCTTCTCGAGTGTGAGCCGGTCGGCGCCGTTGTGAACGTTTGTTCCGGTAAGCTGTACTCCTTGCGTGATGTCTTGGGTCTTGCTGAGACGCTGTCGGGGCATAAGCTGGAGGTGGCAGTTAACCCAGCGTTTGTTAGGGCCAATGAAGTGCAGAGGCTATGTGGTGACGCTTCGAGACTACGGAACATTATTGGCGATTGGTCCTCTCTGCCGTTAAAGAAGACGCTGCAATGGATGATTGAGAGTAACGGGTGAAAGTCGTTTTGGGCGTGGAGGCCATAAGGCCTCCGATGACGGGGGTTGGGTACTATGCACTTGAGTTGGCAAAGCACCTCCCCGATGTGCCGGGCGTCGAGGATGTGCGTTACTTCGCCGGACGGAAGATGGTTGCCGATCCGTTGGACGCGCTTAGAGTTCCTATTACCCCTCGGTCGGTACGTCAAACGCTATTGCGTTTCGGTGCTGCAGTTGACATGGTCCGTCTCTTGTCGCCTGTCTATAAGAAACTCATCCTTAATCGCGCGCGTGGCTTTGTGTTCCACAGCCCTAACTATTACCTCCCGCCTTTCGACGGGCCATGTGTGACGACGTTCCATGATTTGTCGATATTTAAGTGGCCGGAGTACCACCCGGCGGAGCGAGTGCGATACATGCAAAAAGAGCTTCCCGTAGCACTGCGGCGAGCTCAGATGATCATTGCGGATTCCGCTTACACCCGTACCGAATTAGTCGAATACTTTGGAGTCGATTCGAGCCGGGTGGTCGCGATTCCGTTGGCGGCGCAGAGCGTATTTGGGCCAATGACTTCCGATGCTACGCGCATGACTCTGGGCTCTTTGGGATTGTCGCACGGCGCATACACGCTCTATGTGGGCACAGTGGAGCCTCGAAAGAATATTGAGGTCTTGCTGGATGCATATTCGATGCTCGCGCCCGACCAAAGAAGTCGCTTTCCGCTAGTTCTTGCGGGCTACCGAGGGTGGCATAGTGAAACGCTGTTGCGCCGAATTTCAGCGGCAGAGAGCGAGGGCTGGGCTCGCTATTTCGACTATGTTGACGCGAAACATATGCCCGCATTATTTGCCGGTGCTCGGGTTTTTGCTTTTCCGTCTCGCTACGAGGGTTTTGGTTTGCCTGTACTTGAGGCGCTGGCTAGTGGCGTACCGGTCGTTTGCTCAAGCGCCGCGTCGTTGCCGGAAGTCGCAGGTGGAGCGGCCGCGCTGTGCGACGTTGACGATGTGGTTGGGTTCTCAAATGCAATTGATCGAGCCTTGCAGGACAACCAATGGCGAGTGGCTGCGATTGACCGCGGTTTGAGGCATTCTGCGAGATTCTCCTGGGCGGAGACTGCACGCAGAACGGTAGAAGTCTACAGAATGGCCTCCAGATGACGCTCGGTGGCTGCTCAAGGCCGATTCGCGTCGCCCACGTCTATCGGACCTATTTTCCTGAGACGCAAGGGGGGCTACAGGAGGCTATTCGTCAGATCAGTCTTAGTACCGTGCCGTACGCTGTCTCGAATACCGTTTTTGCGTTAGCCAAGGACCCACGGCCGCGTGTCATCGATGTGCCTGAGGGGCTCTTGCGACGAGAACGTAGCCTTTTTGAGGTTGCCTCATGCGACTTTGGCGGGCTCGCATCGATCCGGGCATTTCGTGAAATCTCGGATTGCGTCGATTTGTTGCACTTTCATTACCCATGGCCGTTCGGCGATCTGTTGGGATTGCTTGGAAGAAAGTCTAAGCCTTTTATTATCACATACCAATCTGACGTTGTTAGGCAACGTTTGCTGGATTGCCTCTATTCCCCGTTCCGGCGCGCTTTTTTTGAGAGAGCGGCCGCAGTGGTGACAACTTCTCCACGGTATCGAGATGGGAGTGCATTCTTACGTCAATTGAGTTGCCCGGTTCACACGATACCACTCTGTATTGACGAGCGCTTCGTGCCTCCGTCCGATAGCGCCCTTAGCAACGAGTGGGTCGAGAGGTTGGGTGAAGGGTATTTTCTTTTTGTTGGAGTGTTGCGATATTACAAAGGCTTAGACTATCTGATTGCTGCGGCCGCTATCACAGGGCTTCGCGTGGTGATTGCTGGCGAAGGGCCTGAAGGCGAGCGTCTGCGCTCGATGGCGTCGAGTTTGGCCAATGTGACTTTTGTGGGTCACGTTAGCGATACGGATAAGTATGCGTTGATTGACGGATGCCGTGCGGTTGTATTTCCATCCCACTTGAGGTCTGAAGCGTTTGGCATGACATTGCTGGAGGGGGCGATTCGCGGTCGGCCACTGATATCGACTGAGATCGGCACGGGGACCTCGTTTGTCAATGCCCATAACGTCACAGGTTTTGTTGTTCCGCCTGCCGATGCGACGCATCTGGCGTCGGCTATGCGGAGCCTTGATTCTGATCCTGCGCTTGCGAAGCGCATGGGTATTGCAGCCTATGATCGCTACAAAGAGCTATTCTCGGCCGAGAAGGTAGGAGCCCGGTATGCTCAGCTATACAGAAGCGTTTTGGGTGATCATCGGAATTGACTCGTGCTCGGCGCTGTCGGGTGCCGACTAGATTGCTTCGGTCTGCTCCGGTGGTGGTTTAGTAGCTGATTGGGTGTAGATCGCTTCTCTGTGTTGAGTTTGATGCGGTGCGGCGCAATTATGCAGCACAATAGGTCGAATGCTTTTGGGTGATACAGTGTCTAAATACCTTTTTCATGTGTGGCCACCTTCTATGTATTTGACGCGCTTGAGCCGAAAATGATCGCGCTACGAATGAAATCTGGTTTCTCGGCTCACTGGCGCCAAGTGGCGGTGTTCTTGGGCGACCTCGTGGCGGTGTTGTTTGCTTGGGCCGCAGCGTATCTGTTCCGATTCAACGGTCAGGTTCCTCGCGAGTTTCTGGAGACGGGCGGTCTTGCGTCTCTAGTGGCGTTGCCTATTCACGGGGTGGTGTTTCGCGCGCTTGGGTTATATCGAGGCATATGGATCTTTGCAAGTCTTCCAGATTTGGTTCGCATTGTTCGTGCCGTTGGCGCTGCCGCGTTGATTACGTTGGTCGTTTGTGTATTTGTCGGGTTTCAGCCTACGGTTCCAAGGACAGTATTTCTTCTCTACCCGGTCTTTCTGATGTTGTGGATGGGGGGGACGCGGTCCGCATATCGAATTTGGAAGGAGCATCGGCGCTATGGGGATCTGATTGCCCGTGGGCAGCCGGTGGTGATAATAGGTGCTGGGAGGGCGGGGGCGAATCTTGTATCGGAGATGGCTCGCTCCTCGGAGTGGCGAGTTGCTGGGCTGCTAGACGATGATCCTAATAAGGTTGGGCGCGAGATCGCGGGAGTAAAGGTTTTCGGGGCGATCGAGGAGCTGCCGGCGTGGGCGGAACGTCTTAAATTGAAGCATGCGATCATCGCCATGCCAGCGATGACAAGGGAGGCTCGCCAGAGGGCCGCTTCGATATGCCTCCGCGCAGGAGTGCATACGATGACATTGCCGTCAATCGAGGATGTGATGCGCGGCAGCGCGACCGAGGGGCGTGTTCGCGATATAGACCTCCATGACTTGATTGGCCGTGCCCCCGTCCAAGTTGATGATAGCGAAGTTGCGAAAATGGCCGCCGGGCGCTCGGTAATGGTTACCGGGGCGGGTGGGTCAATTGGCTCCGAGCTATGCCGGCAGTTGGCCCGGTTTGTTCCGGCGCAGATGATATTGCTCGAAATGAGTGAGTTCGCGCTGTACAAAATTCATGACGAATTGTGTGAGCGGTTTCCAAGTGTGGAGATTGTTCCAATAGCCGGCGACGTGCGAGATGGAATGTGGCTTGAGGCGATTTTTCGACAATATAGCCCCTCTATTGTATTTCATGCGGCTGCCTACAAGCATGTGCCTCTTATGGAAGATCGGAATGCTTGGCAGGCGATCAGGAATAACGTCTACGGCACCTATAAACTTGCTGCCGTTTGCGTCGCGAATCGCGTTGATCGGTTTGTGCTTATCTCCACCGATAAGGCCGTTAATCCGACGAATGTAATGGGGGCAAGTAAGCGCATGGCGGAGATGGTTTGCCAAGTCATGCAGGCAAACTCTCCGACCAAATTTGAGATTGTACGTTTTGGCAATGTGTTGGGTAGCGCGGGTAGTGTTATTCCGAAATTCCAAGAGCAAATTGCCCGAGGAGGTCCGGTGACCGTTACACATCCTGAGATTACCCGATACTTTATGTCGATTCCTGAGGCCGCTCAATTGGTGTTGCAGTCTGCAGCGATGGGTATGGGTAACAACATCTTCGTTATGGATATGGGCGAGCCGGTCCGGATTGCGGACTTGGCGCGAGATCTGGTACGGCTATCGGGTTTTAACGTAGATCAGATTGGAATCGTTTACACTGGGTTGCGCCCTGGTGAAAAGCTGTATGAAGAACTGCTAGCTGCCCAAGAGGAGACGTTGCCGACGCACCATCCGAAGCTAAGGGTCGCGCGTGCCCGCGAGGTAGAGACCGAATGGTTAGACGATGTTCTTTCTTGGCTGACCCAGAGGACCATTCCTTCTGATGACCAGATTCGAAGGGATCTTCGTCGTTGGGTTCCTGAATACGAGCCGGCGGTACGGCCGTCGTTAACGCTCGTACAGCGAGCGGTGCGCGAACCCAAGACCCTTGCATGACTTTGGCGACTTGCTGTTGAAGCGGTTGATAGACCTCATCTTCTCTGGTGCGGGCTTGCTATTTGTCGCCCCGGTGATGGTGGTGATTTCTGTTGCGATTCGGGCAGAGTCGCGAGGACCGGTTCTGTATTGGTCAATACGTGTTGGACGGCGTGGTGCGATTTTCTTGATGCCGAAGTTTCGATCGATGCGTACCGACACGCCTGTTGTTGCGACGCATCTTCTGGGAGATCCGGATCGGCACATCACCCGTGTCGGGAAGTTTCTGCGCAGAACCAGCCTTGATGAGCTTCCGCAGCTCTTTAGTGTGCTGAAGGGCGATATGAGCCTAGTGGGCCCGAGACCTGCGTTATTCAATCAGCGTGATCTGAATGAAATGCGCGCAGCCGGTGGGGTCGATCGCCTGCGTCCCGGCATCACTGGTTGGGCGCAGGTTAACGGCAGGGACGAGCTAGCGATTCCGGCTAAGGTTGCTTACGACGTCGAGTACTTGCAGCGTCAGTCATTCTGGTTCGACCTGAAGATCCTCTTCCTCACGGTGCATCGAGTGTTTACCGCGCGTGGCGTGAGTCACTGATTCTGCGGCGATTTGGCTCACTGGCGGCGGCCGGCGCTTTTGCCCGTTCGACCGGCTACAATGCCCGCCTCACTGCTTATCGGATCCCTTCATGTGGTTCAAGAATCTCCAGCTTTACCGCTTGCCCACACCGTGGGCGATTGATCTTTCTACGCTTGAAGACAAGCTCGCGGCGAAGCCGTTTGTGCGTTGCGGCTCGCAGGATATGGCGAGCCGTGGCTGGGTGTCGCCGACAGGTTCGGATGTGATGGTGCTGGCGGTGGGCGGGCAGTGGTTGCTGGCTTTGCGTAGCGAGCAGCGCTTGTTGCCTTCGTCGGTGGTGAACCAGGTTGCGCAGGATAGGGCCGAGGAGCTTGAGGTGCAGCAGGGCTTCAAGCCTGGGCGCAAGCAGATGAAGGAGATCAAGGAGGCGGTAACGCAGGAGTTGCTGCCGCGAGCCTTTACCCGGCGCCGTACTACGTACGTCTGGATCGATCCGATCAACGGCTGGCTGGTCGTGGATGCGTCGAGTTCTGCGAAGGCTGATGAGGTGATCGAGCAGTTGCACGACACGCTTGATGATCTGCCGCTGAAGTTGCTCGACACCGAGCGCTCGCCGCAATCGGCGATGTCGGATTGGCTCGCGTCGGGTGAGGCGCCGGCCAACTTTACGATCGATCGCGATTGCGAACTGCGCGCGATCACCGATGAGAAGGCCGCGGTGCGCTATGTGCGACATCCGCTCGAAGGTGATGAGATTCCGAATCACCTTGCTTCGGGCAAGGTGCCGACGCGTCTGGCATTGACCTTCGACGACCGGATTTCCTTCGTGCTGACCGAGCGCATGGAAATCAAGCGTCTCGCTTTCCTCGACATCATTCAGGAGCAGGCGGAGAAAGCTGCTGCAGAGGGCGATCCGCAGTTCGAGGCGGATTTCGCGCTGATGTCGGCCGAGTTGGCCCGTTTCATTCCGCATGTGATTGAAGCGTTGGGCGGCGAACGCCAGATCGTCTGAACGCGATGGCGCTGAAATCCACCATTTTCAAGGCCGAACTGCAGATTTCGGATATGGATCGCGGCTACTACGCGAGCCACTCGCTAACGCTCGCGCGGCACCCGTCGGAAACGGACGAGCGGATGATGATCCGCCTTTTCGCGTTCGCAATGTTCGCCGACGAGGGGCTCTCGTTCTGTAAGGGGCTGTCGTCCGACGACGAGCCTGATCTCTGGCACAAGGACCTGACCGGTGCGATCGAGAACTGGATCGAAGTCGGTTTGCCGGACGAAAGACGACTGCGACAGGCCAGTGGCCGCGCGACGCGTGTGACACTGCTGACTTACGGCGGGCGTGCAGTGGATGTGTGGTGGCAGAAGAACCGTGCTGCTTGCCTGAAGCTGCCCGCGCTGACCGTGCTGCGGATTCCGGATGATGCGGCCGAGGCGCTCACGGCAATGGCGGTTCGCACGATGCAGATTCAGTGCAGCGTTCAGGACGGTGAATACTGGCTGTCGGACGGCGAGCGCAGCACGCACATCCTGCCGGTGGTATTGGCTTAATCGACAAGCATCAGGCGGCGGGCGCACCGGCGATCAGGCCGAGTTCAACCCGCCCATCGCGCCAGGCTGCTTCGAAGCTGCGCTCGATTTCGTCCAGTTCCGCTTCATTTGACGCGGTCACCGCACGGATGCCGCAAGCCCGGTTTCGCCCTTGTGCCTTGGCGATGTAGAGCGCCATATCAACCTGGTTGATGCCGCGCTCCCATTCCAGCGGCAGATGCCCTGGCGCGAGCGGGAATCTGGCGTAACCGATTGAGATGGTGACGCTCAGTTGCTGCTCGCCGTAGTGAATGGGCTCGCGACTCACGGCGTGCAGAAGACGCTCTGCGAGTCGGTCAAATTGCTCGTCCGGCATCGGTCCGACCGCAATGAGGAATTCTTCGCCGCCCCAGCGCACAACCAGATCGCTTTCTCGCATGGTGTCTTGCAGACGCTGCGCGACGGCAGTGATCACGGCGTCGCCGGCGGCATGGCCGTGAGTGTCGTTAATCCGCTTGAAGTGGTCGATATCGAGCAGGATCAGGCCGCCGACAAAGCCGCCACTTGCGGATCGCGTGCGCATCGCTTCCTGGAAATAGCGCCGGTTGAAGAGACCGGTCAGCGCATCGCGCTCGCTGCGCACCTTGAGCATGCGATTGCTCTCAGATAACTGCTGGTTGGCGTCGCGTACCCGTCGATAGAGCAGAGCAATCGCGAGCAGGCCCGTCGTCAATAGCCCCGCGGCCAGCAGCCACACGCGCTGCTGCAATGTGCGGTTATGTAGTTGGGCGCTTTTGAGCGCGTTGTCGCGGTTCAACAGTTCGATTTCGCGCTGTTTCCGTTCGGTTTGATAACGCGCGTCGAGCTCAAGCAATACATTCTTGCGACTGTTCTCGGCGAGCGCCTTTGAAGCCCGACGTTCGCGGTGGTAGGCATTAATGGCGTTCTTGTAGTCGCCAGCCGCTTCAAGTGCTTCCCCGTACTCGGTGAGCAGGCTCGCGTACTGAGCGCGAGAATCGAGTTTGAGTGCCGTCGATAGCGCTTCCTCGACGTTCTTTCTGCCTTCTTCGAGCCGACCAAGCCTGATCTGCGCCTGCCCGGCGTTCGCCAGCGCAACGATGAGGCCGTGCGGGTCATCGATCTGCCGGGCAATCCTGACCGCTTCGTTGGTCACCTCCAGTGCATCGGCATAGCGGCCGAGCTTGAGGTAGGTGTCACCCAGATTGATCAACATGGTTTCGATGCGTTCAGGCTCTCCTGCCTTCCGCGCATATTCCAACGCCGATCTGGCCGCTTTCAGCTCGCTATCGCGATCCTGTTGGAACGCGGCGATGCGTGCGCGTGTATCCCATGACTGGGCGAGAATCGCAGGTTCGGTAATCGTCTGCACATACTGGTTTGCTCTGTGGTTGGCGTCGACGGCCTTGTCGATCTCGCCCGCATCGACGAACAGCGTGGCCATACTGTCGAGGGCGCGGAATTGCCGTACGGCGCTTTTCAGGCGCTCGGCCAGGGATAGGGCATTCTGGTAGGCCGCGAGCGCGTCCGCTTGGCGGCCCAGCTCAAGCAGCAGCGCGCCGCGCATCATTTCGAGGCGATAGCTCTGGCGCGAGTCACCGTTGGCGCTGAGGGTGGCACGCGCCTGGTCTGCCAGTTCCAGGGCCCGGCTCAGGTCGCCTTTCAGACGCACCGCGTTCGCCCGAACGATCAGTGCTGCCGTCTTGGCGTCCTGGGTGGCCAGCGAATCAAGTGTTGCAGCGGTGGCGAGCGCTGCGTCAGGTTGATTGGCGCTGGTCTGGTAGACGCCCCGCATCGTCAGCAAGGTGATACGGGCGCCACCATCTCGTTCGGATTTGAGAAGCGTGTCGATGCTCGCGATTGCGCCAGACGGTGTGCTCCGCGCTAGCGCGTCGACCGCATCGATGCGGGCTGCAGCGGCCGCGTCCAATTCCACCGCGCTGGTGGCGAAGGTGGGCAACAGTATTACCAGCGCTGCGATCAGGTCGCGCAGGCGGCTGAACATCGGCTGGCGAATCTGGGCTCCCGGCATGGGATCGCTCACGAACGCGGCTTATCCGCAGATGTTCACGTTAGCGGCGCCGGCATCTGAAACTTAATTCTTTGGCGCCGTTTTCATGCTGTGGGCGGGCTCCACCTCGTGCGCCGCCGCGCTCCTGTTCGGCGTAAGACGACCTTGTGCTCTCGCGTCTCAATCGACGGGACTGGGCGGTGGCCCCTCGATGATCGCGAGTTCGACGAGCCCGCTTGTCCAGGCCTGTTCGAGATCAGTTTCGACGCGCTCGATGCCACCGTCGCCATCGGTGAGCAGTCGGGCCACGCCGTAGGCGCGGCTGCGGCCATGCGCCTTGGCAAGATAGAGCGCCATGTCGATCAGATTGATCTCACGTTCCCACGGCAGACGGATGCCTGCAGGCGGTAGCGGGAACGGCGCGTAGCCAATCGAGGCGGTTACCGGGATCAGGTCGCCGTTGTAGGCCACAGGATTTTCCGAGATCGCGTTGATGATGCGCTGGGCGAGTTCAGACATCTGTTCCGGGCGGATGCGCGGCACAAAGATCAGAAACTCCTCGCCGCCCCAGCGCACGATCATGTCGGCTTCGCGCAGCGCCTCGCGCAGCCGTTCAGCGACCGCGATCAGTACCGCATCGCCAGCAGGGTGGCCGCGCCGGTCGTTGATCCGCTTGAAGTGATCAATATCGATCAGGTATGTGGCGCGGACGGTGTTGGCGGCCAATGGTGCGGGGTTCGCGTCGAACTGGGCCATGCGCTGCTGGAAGTAGCGTCGGTTGTAGAGGCCCGTCAGCGGATCGCGGCTGCTCTGGATCGCCAGTTCCTCGTTGCGCTCCTCTAGTTGCCGGTTGGTCGAGCGTACGCGCCGGTAAAGCAGGCCAACGATTAACGCAGCGAGAGCCGAAACCACCAGCAGCAGCCACCAGACGCGGCGCGCGAGCCGATGGTTTTCGATCTGAGCGTCTTTCAATGCGTTTTCGCGGTTCAGCAGGGTGATTTCACGTTCGCGTTTGTCCGCTTCATAGCGCGCCTGCAATTCCAGTACCACGCGTTGCTTTTCCGATTGCAGCAACTCCTCGGACAACGCCCGCTCCCGCAGCAGCGTATCGAGCGCGGCCGCACTCTGGCCGGTCTTGCGCAGCGCGTCGCCGTATTCCCGCAGGACTGCCACCTCGTCGTTGCGGGCACCGTGGCGCTTGTAGGTCGCCAGCGCCAATTCGATCAAGGGTTTCCCGAGATCCGTGTTGCCACTCAGAATCCGGGCGAGGCCGATGTTGGTCTGGATCGTGGCTTCTCCCGACCAGTCCTGAAAGTCACGCGCAATCGGTGTTGCCTGTTCGGCATGTTCGATTGCCGCAGCGTAGTTGCCGGTGCTGAGGTAGTAGTCGGAGAGGTTGATCAGGGCTGCGGACTCGACCGCCCGCGCCCCGACGCTGTGCGCCAGCGCGAGGGATTCGGTCAGCGCCGCATGCTGAGCTGGCCGCGTATCCGTGGCGCTGTGGATGTTGGCCTCGGTGAGCTTGTAGTTCGCGAGGGCGGCGGAATCGTTGTTGCGACGCGCGATATCGCAGGCTTCGCCCACCGTGCGCAATGCGTTGTCGTACTGGCGCAGGTTCAGGTAGAGGGTCGCCAGGCTGTTGAGCACCATGCCGCGGCGGCGCGCCCAGCCATTGTCGTCCGCAAGACGCGCCGCTTCCTGTAGATGAGTGAGCGCCTGATCGTAGCGCGCCTGCTCGAACAGGATTGAGCCGAGAACATGGCGGGCCCAGTAGCGCAGTCGCGCGGGCGAGTGGGCGTCGAAACTCTCCAGCGCGCTTTTTGCAGAGGCGGCAGCGGTATCCAGCGAGCCACGCACAAACAACGCGTTGGCGCGCACCAGCATCGCTTCGGCGGCAATCTCGCGATTGCCGCCCGCGAGCGCCTCCAGTTCGCTGCTCGTGCGTTGTGCCGCGTCGGCGTCGCCAGCTAGCGCTTGCGTGTAGCCGAGTACGCTGAGAAAGGCTGCGCGCGTCGTCAGCGGCGCCTTGCGCGCCTCGCGTTCAAGCGCGCGCAGTTGCTGCAGGGCGCGATCCGGATGGTCGTTGGCGAGGATCTCGATGCGCGTCAACGCATCCAGTGTGGGCGCTTCGGCTTTGGCCGGCATGGCAAATGCCAGCAGCACAATGCCAGCGAATATGGCGGGCAGGGCGCGACGCACTACGAGCAGGAACGTGTTTGCAGCGCCCAGCCTGGTCATTGCTCGCCCGATGCGCCGACTACGATCGGCTCTGGATCGAGGGTCACATTGAATTGCGCTTGAACGTCGTGCTGGATTGCCCGGGCCAGCGCCACAATGTCTGCGCCGCGAGCGTCGCCCGGGTTGGTCAGTACCAGCGCCTGCGCAGCATGCACCCGCGCAGGGCCGAGCGCGCGCCCCTTCCAGCCGGCCTGGTCGATCAACCAACCGGCTGCGAGCTTGTAACGACCATCCGCCTGCGGATAGCTGACGAGCTTGGGGTGCCGCGCCTGCAGGCTTGAGTGCGTAGCGGCATCTACCACCGGGTTCTTGAAGAAGCTGCCGACGTTGCCAACCACGGCGGGGTCTGGCAGCTTGCGCTGCCTCACCGCGATCACGGCATCGAAGATGTCGCGCGGCGAAGGCGTAGCAATGCTACGCGCACCCAGCTCTTCGGTCAGATCACGGTAGCCAGTCATCGGCGCCCAGGTTTTCGGCAGTGCGAACACAACCGCCAGTACGATCAGGTTACGTCCGCCAGGATGCTTGAAGACGCTGTCGCGGTAGCCGAAGCGACACGCGGCGCGGTCTAGCGTTTGCACCTCGCCGGTGTTGCGATCAAACGCTTCGAGGCTGTGAAAGCGATCGGTGAGCTCAAGCCCGTAGGCCCCGATGTTCTGGATCGGCGCAGCACCGACATTGCCTGGGATCAGCGCGAGATTTTCCAGCCCGGGCCAGCCTTGTGCCAGCGTCCACTCGACCGTGTCGTGCCAGCGCTCGCCAGCACCCACCCGCACCAGGTAGTGCGCGTCAGTTTCACCGATCAGCGATCGTCCTCTCAGCATGGGTTGCAGCACCAACCCCGCAAAGTCGCTGACGAACACCATGTTGCTGCCGCCGCCGAGCACCAGCACTTGCAGATCGCGTGTGCGCGCCCAAGCGAGGGCACTGCGGATCTCGTCTTCGGACCCAGCAGCGCAGTAGTACGCCGCATGAGCCGGCACGCCAAGCGTTGTGAGCGGGGCAAGATCGACGTCCGTCTGGATCGCGGGTGACATTGTGGGCAGCGGCAGAAAAACGCAGATTATAGGGCTGCGCCGTATAATCCCGGGCTTTCCCGCAGTGTTTTGGAGCGACAGGAATATGCCGTCCTTCGACGTCATGAACGAGGTCAACTGGGTTGAGGTGCGCAACGCAATCGACCAGGCCAACAAGGAAATTACGAACCGCTTCGATTTCAAGGGCTCGGACGCCCGCATCGAGCTGAACGACAAGGCGATGACGTTGTTCGCCGATAACGATTTCCAGCTCTCGCAGGTGTGGGACATCGTGGTCGGCAAATTCGCCAAGCGCGGTGTCGATGTGCGTTGCATGGACGAGGGCGAGATCGAGAAAGTCAGTGGCAACAAGGTTAAGCGCGCGGTCACGGTGAAGGCTGGTATCGACTCGGAGCTCGCCAAGCGGATCGTTCGGCTGATCAAAGACAGCAAACTCAAGGTGCAGGGCAGCATCCAGGGCGATACCGTGCGAGTCAGCGGCGCCAAGCGCGATGTGCTGCAGGAAACAATTGCCATGCTGAAGAAGTCGGTCACTGACTTCCCTTTGCAGTTCGGCAATTTCCGCGAGTGATTGCGCTGCCTGCCATCCTGTTCAAGCTTGGGCGGCGGCTGCCGTTAATCCGATTGTGGGCGTTGTTGCCCCGGCAGGAGGCAGGACATGGATACGGCAGGTATTTCGGCAACGGTGTCGGAGCAGGCGCTCGGCACCGTCAAGGGGGCGGCACAGGTCGCCGTGTTGAAGAAGAGTCTGGAAATGCAAGGCCAGTCTGCGCTGCAACTGGTGCAGGCTTTGCCGCAGCCGCCGGCGGTGCAAGCCGGGCAACCCGGAGCGCTCGTCAACACCTACGCTTGAACCTCGCCCGGCTTGCGTATGCGGCGAGATAGCGCAGACAAGCCGGATCGCGATTTGCGCTTCGATGTAGAACTGATCCGCGCCCGGCTCGCTTCTGCGTCACGGCCGTTATCGAGCGCGTTCGATGCGCAGCTGATGGCTGCGGCCGTACTGGTGCTGCTGGTGCAGCGCGAATATGGCCTGCAGGTGCTGCTGACGCGGCGCACGGCGCATCTGCATCACCATCCAGGCCAGATCAGCTTCCCCGGCGGGCGGATCGAGGCCAGCGATGCTTCGCCCACCGATGCGGCCTTGCGCGAAACCGCGGAGGAAACGGGTTTGCAGCCCGATGTGATCGAGTTGCTGGGCGAACTACCTGAGTTCGATACCAGCACCGGTTTTCGCATCACGCCGCTGGTTGCAACGACGCGTCCGCCGTTGAGCTTGGCTCCTGACTCGTTCGAAGTCGCAGAAGTCTTCGAGGTGCCGCTTGGCTTCTTCCTCGATCGCGCCAATCACCAGCGCCATGAGATTTTCTGGCGCGGCCGCATGCGGCAGTACTGGGCGATGCCTTGGGGCGACTATTACGTCTGGGGCGCTACCGCGGGCATCATCCGTAACCTCGTCGAGGTGCTCGAAGGTTGACCTGGCCCTGCCTCGGCAGATTGTTGCCGAGCCGCGTCAGGCAAGGCTTTGACGTCAATCGGGCAGGGCGGATGTGGTATCTTGCGGTGCACTAAGAAGTCCGCCCGGATGCGGGCTCCACCGCGCTCAAATACCCCACATGACGCTGCTTTCGCTCCTTGTTGCCATCCTGCTGGAACAGCTTCGCCCCCTGCCTTGGCGCCGTTTCGTCGAGGAGCCGGTCGAGGCACTCGCCCATCTGCTCGAAGACCGCCTCAACGACGGTCAGGCGCGCCACGGCACGATTGCCTGGTGCATCGCTGTGCTGGTTCCCTCAGTCGCTACTGCGCTGATCTACGCCGCATTGTTCTTCGTGCAGCCGATTGCCGCGATCGTCTTCAACGTGGTCGTGCTGTATTTCGGCATGGGCTATCGCCAGCACAGTCACTTCTACGGTCGCATTCACGCCTCGCTGCGCGCGCAGGATACCGAGCGCGCACGCAGCCTGCTGTCGGACTGGCGTGGTGGTCGCCACGACCGCACGCCGCCTTCCGAGGTTGCGCGGCTGGCGATCGAGAAGGGGCTGATCGTCGGGCACCGTCAGGTGTTCGCGCTGTTCCCGATGTTCCTGCTGTTTCCGGGGCCGAGTGGCGTGGTGCTGTATCGGCTATCGGAGCGGTTTGCTTACCTCTGGGCCGAGGGCCGTGAGCCGGGCTTCACCGAGTTCGGACGCTTTGCGCGCCGCGCCTTCGAGATGATCGACTGGCTACCGGCGCGCATTACCGCCGTAGCGTTCTCGATCATGGGCGACTTCGAAGACGCCATCTATTGCTGGCGTACGCAGGCCGCGCTCTGGCACGACAAGGTCGAGGGCGTGCTGCTGGCGGCAGGCGCTGGTGCAATTGGTGTGCGGCTTGGCAACCCGATCCACAACGCGGGGGAAGTCGTCGAACGGCCAGAGCTTGGCACGGGCGACGATGCGGATGTGGATTTCATGTACAGCGCGGTGGGCCTGATCCGGCGCACGCTGGTTTTGTTCCTGGTCGTGATCCTGCTGGTCGGGATCGCCGGCTGGGCAGGGGGTTGATGCGTTCATTTCCGGGGGGAAATCGAAATGGGGAAGCGGGAAGTTGTATTTGTCAGCGGCGTACGCACGCCGATCGGTACCTACGGCGGCACGCTGAAGGATTTCGCGCCGACTGAGCTCGCGGCGCGTGTGCTGCGTGAGGCCGTTGCCCGCGCCAAGATCGATCCGGCGCTGGTGGGGCATGTGGTGTTCGGCAACGTGGTACATACCGAGCCGAAGGACATGTACCTGTCGCGGGTCGCCACGATCAACGGCGGGGTGCCCAAGGAAAGCGTGTCGCTCACGCTCAACCGGCTGTGCGGTTCCGGCTTCCAGGCCGTGGTCAGCGCGGCGAACGCGATCCAGCTCGGTGATTGCGATGTCGCGATCGCTGGTGGCGCCGAGGTCATGAGCCGTGGTGGTTACCTGATGCCGGCGGCCCGCTGGGGCGCACGGATGGGTGACGCAAAGGTGCTCGACATGATGGTCGGCGCGCTGACCGACCCGTTTGAGGCCACCCACATGGGGATCACGGCTGAGAACGTTGCCGAGAAGTTTGGCATCTCCCGCGAAGACCAGGACGCCTTTGCGGTTGAGTCGCACCGCCGTGCTGCGGCCGCCACCGACGCTGGTCATTTCCGCGACCAGATCCTGCCGATCGAACTGGTATCGAAGAAAGGCTCAACCTTCTTTGACACCGATGAACACTTCCGGCGCGATGCGACGCTTGAGGGCATGGCGAAGCTCAAGGCGGTGTTCAAGAAAGATGGCTCGGTCACCGCGGGCAACGCCTCCGGCATCAACGACGGCGCCGCGGCCTTGGTGATGATGGAGGCCGAGGCGGCTGCGCGTGCCGGCCTGAAGCCGCTCGCACGGCTGGTTTCGTATGGGCATGCGGGTGTTGATCCGGCACTGATGGGCACCGGCCCGATCCCGGCAGTCGAGTTGGCGCTCAAGCGAGCAGGGCTGTCGGCTGCCGATCTGGATGTGGTCGAGTCGAACGAAGCATTTGCCGCGCAGGCGCTGTGCGTGACGCGCGGCCTGGGGCTGGATCCCGCTAAGGTGAACGTGAACGGCGGTGCGGTGGCGTTGGGTCATCCGATCGGTGCGACCGGCGCGATCCTGACCGTCAAGGCGATCTACGAACTGATCCGTACCGGCAAGCGCTACGGCCTGATCACGATGTGCATCGGTGGCGGTCAGGGCATCGCCGGTGTGATCGAACGCCTCTGACGCGATCTGCGTGCGCGACACCCCGCTGCGGCGGGGTGTTTTCGGTTAACGGCAGCGTTTCACGGTGCCGTCGAAGAACTGGTCCGACAAAGCCTGTTCACGCTCGATGATGCAGTCGAGGAAGTGCGCGGCGCCTTCCATGTGTGCGAAGGCCTCGAATCCCCGCACAAGGAAGGTATGCAGCGCGCCGAGGCCCACCGCGCGGGCTGGTCCGCCCATCAGACGCAGCATGCCGCGGATCATCGGGTGATGTGTGAGTTCGTCCAGCGCTTCGCCGACATCGCGGATCAGCGCGATCTGGCGATCACGCTCCGCGCGGCGACCGACCTTGCGATAGGCCGCGGCGTAGGTTTCGTCCTCGATTGCCGCCCCCGGTGCGCCAGCACGCAGGGCGTCGACCATTGCGGCGTCGAGCGTTTCTGACAAGGCATCGAGTTCCACGGCGCGGCAGATCGTCTCGAGCGCCGAACGCGGCAGAAAGCGCGACAGCATCGGCTGCACGCGGGCCAGAGCAGCGTCGCGCTCGGCGAAGTTCTTGGGCCCGTACAGTTCGTTCAGGAAGAACTCCGCTGCGGGCCGGTAGCGTTCGCTCTCCAGCAGATCGGCGTGCGTACTGGCCAGCCGTCCAGCCTGCCAGGCGCGCAGGGCGTGCCGGTCGTGCCGCCAAGCCTCGTCGTCTTGCTCACGTGCGCGTAGCGCACTGGCGGCGGTCATGTGCTGGATGAGGCGTTCGGAGATGTCGTGTTTGTCGCCGTCCATGGCATGAATGATAGCAACGGCCCTTCGTCGCAGTAGGGCGGCGGCCCTAATCGTCCGGCACTTGGGGGAGGTACCATGCGGGTGTTCTCCTCCCGCTTGGGGTTTCGCCCGAATGATTGCGTTGCAGCTTCGTTTTGCGCTGTTGGTTGAAGTCCTCATCTGGCTGGGTATCGCTGTGTATGGTATGGCGTTCTGGGGATGGGGTTACTTGAGCATTCCGAGCTTGCTGCTGGGTGGCATGCTGGCCGTGCGTACGTTCATCATCGGCGTCACCTTCGTCTGCTCGATCGTCTGGGGCGCCGCGCCGCCCGAGGGGCTAAGGCTCAGTCCGCTTGCGACGCTAAAGCTGGTGTTCAAGGAAGTCGTGGCCTTCGTGCTGACGTCGGTGGTATTCATGCCATTCGAGCGCCGCTGGATTCCCCATGATCGAATCGAAGGTCGCAGGCAGGCGCGTACGCCCATCGTGTTGATTCACGGTTACCGTTGCAACCGCGGTACCTGGGTGCGCCTGCATGCGGCCTTGCGCCGGGCTGGTTGGCCGGTACTTACGGTGAACCTGGAGCCTGCGGGCGCGAGCATCGCCAGCTTTGCAAAGCAATTGGCGCGTCGCATTGACGAAGCCTTGCTGGAATCCGGCGCCGAGCGCGTGATCCTGATCGGGCATTCAATGGGGGGGCTGGTTGCGCGACACTACGTTGCGCGCTTTGGCGATGGGGCGGTGAGAGCTGTCATTACGCTTGGTACGCCGCATCACGGTACCGAGATCGCACGGCTCGGCGTGGGGGCGTGTGCGCAGGAGATGTTGCCGGGCAGCACCTTCCTCCGAGAATTGCCGGGTTCGATCGCGGTGCCGCTGGTGTCGATCTACAGCGCCCACGATAACTTCATCATGCCGCAGGGGCCGTGTGGCGTGACTGGCGCGAGGAACGTGGCGATGGCCGGCGTTGGTCACATCCACATGACGTATTCCCGGCGCGTCATCAATCATGTGCTGCGGGAGCTGGCGGGGGTTTGAGCAGCGCTGGCTGCAAATGAAACGGCCACCTTGCGGTGGCCGTTTTGCTTTGTCGTACCAAGCTCAGAAGTGGATGCCACGCATCAACTGGCTGAACGCCACTTGATCCGCTGTCGGGCTCGACAGCGACTTCTTCTCGCCGCTGCCGGTGCCGCCCTGTGCCGCGGTGGAATCCGGGAACATGCGGAAGGTGGTATTCATGATCGCCTGCGCGGCCTTGGGTAGCAACGCATGGATCACCTGGCCGAAGATGCCAAGGCGGGTCGCGATACGGACGGGTTTGTGGATGATCGCTTCGACCACGAGATCGGCCGCATCCTCCGGCGCCAGTGTCGGCACATCCTTGTACATCTCGGTCGGCGCGATCATCGGCGTGCGCACCAGCGGCATGTTGATCGTCGTGAACTCGATGCCGCGGTCGGCGAATTCCGAGGCGGCGCAGCGGGTCCACGAATCAAGTGCCGATTTCGACGCGACATAGGCCGAGAAACGCGGCGCGTTCGTCAGCACACCGATCGACGAGATGTTGATCACATGGCCGCGGCGCTTTTCGATCATCTTGGGCAGCACGCCCATCGTGATCCGCAGTGCGCCGAAGTAGTTGGTCTGCATCGTGCGTTCGAAGTCATGGAAGCGGTCGAAGCTGTTCTCGATCGCACGGCGGATCGAACGGCCGGCGTTGTTGACCAGGATGTCGACGCCGCCGAACTGCTCGTTCAACGCAGCGACCAGATCGGCACACGACTTTTCGTCCGATACGTCGGCCTGGTAGGTATGCACGGTGAGCCCAGCCGCCTGGAACTCCTTGCGCGTTTCTTCGAGCTTTTCGACATCGCGGCCGCAGATCGCGGTGGTGGCGCCGGCTTCGGCGAGCTTGTAGGCCGTCGCTTTGCCGATGCCTGACGAACCGCCGGTGACCAGCACGACCTTGCTCTTCACGTTGCCGCGCAGCGTGCGATCGACGAAGAGATCCGGGTCGAGATGGCGCTCCCAGTAGTCCCACAGGCGCCAGGCGTAGTCCTCAAGTCGCGGCACCTCAATGCCGCTGCCGCGCAGTACGCGTTGGGTTTCGCGCGCATCGAAGCGGGTCGGGTAATTGACGAAGGTGAACACCTCGTCGGGCAAGCCCAGGTCTTTCATTACCGCATTGATCACGCGCTTGACCGGCGTGAGCGACAGGATCGCCTTGCGGATGCCCTTCGGGATGAAATAGAACAGCGCCGCATTGATGCGGATCGACATCTGTGGCGCATGGCCGGCTCGCGCGAAGATGTTGAGGATGTCGCCAACGCGGTAGGGGGTCGGGTCGACAAGGTGGAAGCACTTGCCGTCCTCGCTCTTGGCGTGGGAGATGTGATCCACGGCATCGACGATGAAGTTCACCGGCACGATGTTGATCCGGCCGCCTTCAAGGCCGACGGCCGGCATCCAGGGCGGCAGCATGTTGCGCAGACGCTGGATGAGTTTGAAGAAGTAGTAAGGGCCGTCGATCTTGTCCATCTCGCCGGTGCGCGAGTCGCCCACGACGATGCCGGGGCGATAGATGCGGAACGGCACCTTACATTCCTCGCGCACGATGCGCTCGGACTCATGCTTGGTCGAGAAGTAGGGGTGATCGAGCCCCTCGGCTTCTTCGAACATGTCTTCGCGGAACAGGCCTTCGAACATGCCGGCCGAGGCGATCGAACTGAACAGGTGGAAGTGCTTGGCGCCCAACTCTTCAGCGAACTGCACGACGCGGCGGGTGCCTTCGACGTTCACCTTCTGCTGGATCTCCGCGCTCGCTTTCAGGTCGTAGATTGCGGCGAGGTGGAAGAAGTGCGTCACCTTGTTCTTGAGTTTGCGCAGATCCGTTTTCGTGACGCCGAGGCCGTCTTCGCGCAGATCCCCATAAATTGCGACGACGCGGTCGCAACCGGCAGACCAGTACTCGCTGCGCAGTGTTTCGATTAGCTCGGCCTCTTCCTTGCGAGCAAGGAAGAAGATCGTGCCTTCCGGGCGATCGAGGAGTTTGCGAACCAGTCGCCGCCCGATGAAGCCGGTCGCGCCGGTGATGAAGTAATTCATGGTTCCCTCCGCTGTTTTCAGGTTCTTTCTGCCGGCTTCTCCCCCGAGGGCCGGAATTTCGTGATCCTAACCGAGGCATGTGGCCGCGCAAGCGCAAGACTTCACTGTCTGGGCATCGTTGCTGTGTCCCGGTTGTCGAATGATGCCGGGCAGGGAGTGGCTCCCTGTTGATGCAGTCCGGGTAAATGCTTTTTAGACTGCCCTCCCTAGGGGATTAGTGTGTGCCCTCTAGAGCGACTCCCTACACTGGAACCCGTAACAAGAACTGGCCGCTCACCACAAGCCTTCGGACTCACGGGCGGCAAGACAGGCAAACCGATCCAGAAGGAGTTCACCATGGTCAAGAAACTCAAGTCGCTTTCCGGTGCTGACAGCCAACTCGCCCAAACCATCAAGGATTCTGCCAGCCAGATCTGGTTGGCCGGCCTTGGCGCCTTTGCGAAGGCTCAGGAAGAGGGCAACAAGGTATTTGAAGCGCTCGTGAAGGAAGGCGAAGTCATCCAGTCGCGCACCAAGAAGGAAGCCGACGCCAAGATCGCGGACGCTGCTGGCAAGATGGCCGGTGCCTGGGACAAGCTTGAGAACGTGTTCGAAGAGCGTGTTTCGCGTGCGCTGTCGAGCCTTGGCGTGCCGACCAAGAAGGACATCGACAAGCTGACCAAGCGCGTAGCAGAACTGACCGCGCTGGTGCAGAAGCTCACCGAAGAAGCCGAAGCCGCGGAAGTGGCTGGCGAAGAAAAGCCGGCACGTCGCCGCGCTGCTGCCAAAGCCGCCGAGTAATCCGGATTGGTTTCGGAGCCGCAGCTGGCGCGGCTCCTGCCCGAGACTCGGTAGCGGCAGTGTCGTGACCGGATCCGGCCGAGGCCGTGGCTGCCTGCATGGAGCCACGGCCTTGTCACGCTTGCAGCCTGTTTGTGCGGTTCAGCTGCGCAGCAGGGCTGCGGCAACATGGCGGAGGAGACAACATGAGCGCTGATGACAAAGCGACGGTGAGCAAGATCGGTATCGCGCTGGCGGGGGGCGGGCCGCTCGGTGGCATCTATGAGGTAGGCGCGATCGCGGCGCTGGCCGAGTCGATGGAAGGGCTCGATTTCAACGCAGCCGACATTTACGTGGGCGTGAGCTCTGGCAGCTTCATCGCGGCCGCGCTCGCCAACGGTATTTCGCCCGCGCGCTTGACGCACATGTTGATCGACAACGGCAAGAGCGAAGAGGTCTTCGACCCGGAGTTGCTGCTCAAACCCGCTTTTCGTGAGTACTGGAACCGCGCAAGCAGCGTGCCGCCGCTGCTGTGGAGGTCGCTCAAACAATTCCTCGCGGATCCTTTTGACCGCGGGCTCTACGAATCTTTCGCGCGGCTTGGGCGCGCCTTGCCCACGGGCGTGTTCAACAACGCTGGCATTGGCCGCTTCCTGTCGCAGCTGTTTCGCGCACCTGGCCGCACCAATGACTTCCGCAAGCTAAAGAACAAGCTCTTCCTCGTCGCAACCGATCTCGATTCGGGTGAATCGGTGCCATTGGGCTCTGAGGGGTGGGAAGACGTACCGATCTCGCGTGCAGTACAGGCCAGCTCGGCGCTGCCGGGGCTGTTTCCTCCGGTGCGGGTGCGTGGCCGTTACTTTGTTGATGGCGCACTGATCAAGACGCTGCACGCTTCGGTAGCGCTCAAACAGGGCGCGAAGCTGGTGCTGTGCATCAACCCGCTGGTGCCGTTCGACGCGCAACTGGCAGAAAAGCGCGGCGGCAAGGAGCGCCATAAGTTGGTGGAGGGCGGCTTGCCGGTGGTGCTGTCGCAGACCTTCCGCGCGATCATCCATTCGCGCATGCGGACCGGCATGGACCGCTACCAGCATCAGTACCCGGATGCCGATGTGCTGTTGTTTGAACCGCATGCCGACGATGCGGCGATGTTTTTCACCAACGTCTTCAGCTATCGCGATCGCCATACGCTGTGCGAGCACGCCTACCAGATGACGCGACGTGATTTGTGGCGGCGGCGCCATATGCTGCGGCCGATCCTTGCGCGGCACGGCATCCGCCTGCGCACCGATGTGCTGCGCGATCCGCACCGCAGCCTGCTCGACGACAAATTGCCCGGTCTTGAGCCGGTGCGTGGGCTCGCGCGGGTGGCCGTCACGCTGAGGCACACGCTTGACGAGCTGGATGCGTGGATCAAGGCGCGCGAGGTTTGAGCAACAGGCATGAGCCTAGAGGCCGCGGCAGGACCGCGGCCTTTTGTTGTCACGCAAACGCGGCGCGGATGGCGCGGTGATACGCTTGGGTTCCTGACTTGGGGGAGGAGGGGTATGGAGCGCAAGCCGAAACGGCGCACTCGCGAGCGGATTCTTGAAGCCAGCCTGCGGCTCTTCAACGACTTTGGCGAGCACAACGTCAGCACCACCACGATCGCTGACGAGCTCGATATCTCGCCGGGCAACCTCTATTACCACTTTCACAGCAAGGACGAACTGCTCGAAGAACTCTTCGGCCAGTTCGAGCGCGAGATCACCGCAACATTGGCTGCGCCCGCCGGCGGCCGCAGCACCGTGGAGGACATCTGGCTCTTCCTGCACCTGCTGTTCGAACTGATCTGGAAGTACCGCTTCCTCTATCGCGACCTGGCCGACCTGTTGTCGCGCAACCGCCTGCTCGAAACCCACCTTCGCGCGATCCTCGCGCACAAGGGCCGCACCGCGGCCGCTCTGTGCGAAGGTCTGGTCAGCAACGGTGAGATGGAGGCGACCAAGGCCGAGATCCAGACACTTGCGGTGAACATGGTCGTGCTATCGACCTTCTGGCTGAGTTTTGAATATGCGCGTGATCCGCGCGGCAAGATCGAAGGGGCTGGATTCACACGCGGCGCCTACCAGGTGATGGCCTTGGTGGCGCCGTATCTAAGGGGGCGCTCGCGCGAGCATTTCGAGGCCCTGTCGCGCGAGTACCTGAAAAACTGAGGAGGAGACCACCATGAGTACGCAAGGCTGGCGCAAGTTTCCGCATCCCGAAAAACAGTACAGCTACGCAGGCGATGCCCTGAAGAAGAACTGGGCCCGCCTGCATCAGGGCGACCGTGAGCCCTGGCCGGAGTCGGCCGAGGCGCAGGATGCCTGGCGCGCCTATCACGCCGGCGACTTTGCCAAGGCGGTTGAACTGGGCCTCAAGGCGGGCGGCGCTGGTGTCTCTGCCGCCAACAAGGCCGCGATGATCTACGCGACCTATCTCGTCGATGACGACGACGAGAAGAGCGCGCTTTTCCAGCAGATCATCGATCGCGCCGAGGCGCAGCAGAAGACCATGCCCGATGCCGCCAACGCCTGGTATTTCCACGCCTACGCGCTGGGTCGCTTCAGCCAGCTGATCTCGGTCGGCGAAGCGCTCGCCAAGGGGCTCGGTGGGAAGATCCGCGCCAGCCTTGAGAAAACGCTGGAACTCGAACCGGATCACGCCGAAGCGCACATCGCGCTGGGCGCCTTCCAGGCCGAGGTGATCGACAAGGTTGGCTCGCTGGTTGGCAACCTGACCTACGGCGCCAAGAAGGACAGCGCTGTTGAACATTTCGAGACTGCGCTGGAACTGATTCCGTACTCCGCGATTGCCCGCATGGAAATGGCGAATGGCCTCGTCATGCTCTTTGGCAAGAGCAAGATGAAGCGGGCAGAGGATCTCTACGCCGAAGCAGCCACCTGCGAAGCGGTCGAGGCGATGGAGCGGCTTGACGTCGAAGCGGCGAAGGCCGAGCTGGAAGACTGATCAGGCGGCAACGAAACTGGCCAGCCGCTGCGCATCTTCCCGCGCGGCGGCGAGCCGGCGTTGCAGCAGGATGTGCACATCCTGTTCGCGCATGTCGTCCGGGCTGGTGTCGACGGCGACCGCTTCGTGGGGCGCCGCTTGGCCTGCGGCCGCACTGGCCAGGATGCCAGCCAGTTCTCGGCGACCTTCAAGCAGCAATGCGTCGCGGCGCGCTGGCTCGAAGTCTGCGCCGCGTTGCTCGAGCATGAAGCGCACGGACGCCAGTTGCGCGCCGAGCAGATACGCCGACGACACCGTGCCATGTAGCGGTGGCAATGCAGTCTGGTGGCTGCTCGGTTCGTCCAGCATGCGGGCGGTGGCCTGGCTCAGCGCGGCTAGTGCGTCTTGCGCCTGTTTGCGGGCAAGGCGATAGGCCAGCGGCCCGAGCTTGGGGTCCAGCGCTGCGTCGGCGTAGTTCGCTGCGGTTTCACGCACCCGCTTCATCAGCTGCGGCAGGCTGCGGCGTTCCCAGGCCGGCAGCACGAAGGCAAAACCCAGCGCGATCAGTGCGCCGATCACCGTATCGATCACACGTTCGGTCAGCACGAAGGGCGAATTCGGCGCCAGCAACTGAAGTTGCAGCAGGCCCATCACGCAGGCCGCAATCGAGGTGACGCGGTATTGCACGGTGACGAAGGCGTGCGCGATCGCGATCGACATGAACAGCAGCGGCAGGATGCCAAGCGGGCTGTGAACGACATGCAGCAGCAGGCCGGCAATCACGCAGCCGATCAGGTTGCCGATCACGCGATCGTTGTGGCGCTGGCGCGTCTGGCTGAAGCTCGGCCGCAACACGACGGCCGTGGTCAGCATGATCCAGTGGCCGTGCGCAGCGTAGGGCAGGCTGCGTGCCAGTACGAAGCCAGCGAGCATCGCCATCGCGAGGCGCAGCGCATAGCGCAGTACCGGCGAATCGGTGTTCAGGTGGCGGCGCAGCGTGGCGATGCGGATCTTGCGCACCGACACGAAGGCGCGCAGTTCGCGCTCGCTGGGTAGCGGCGACCCTTCGCTGCGCAGGCGTGCGGCATCGATCAGCGTGCGCGCGCTTTGCAGCGAGTGGAAGAGTTTGGCGGCCAGACCGCGCAGCAGGGCTGCCGCGCGCGCATGTTCGGCCGAAGCGAGATCCGGCTCGGCCAGCGCGTAGGCCGCGGCCTGCGTCACAGCGCAGCTGGCGCTGCGGTCGGGCAGCATCGGCACCGGGCGCGCACGCACGATGGCGCTGGCAACGGCTTCGATATCATCGGCCGCCTCCACCACGCGCTGACCCATCTCGCGCATGACGTCGGACGCGCCGTAGCGGGCACGCATCAGCTCGCGGTCGGTCTGCGATGCCAGCGCGTGCTCATAGGCATCCAGCAAGGCATACAGCACCCGTGCCAGTTCGGCGCGGCGCCCCGGCCGGATACGGTAGAAGCAGAAATCCCGCGCCGCTTGAAGCTTTTCAGCCAAGCTTGCGTGCTCGCGGATCAGGTCGAGGTAGACCGTCTCGAGCGCGCTTGTCGGGTCGTAGTAGCGCGCCTTGTGTCGCAGGTAACGCGAAAACGCGTCGAGCGCGTCGGCGAGCACCTGCTGGCGTGTGCGCACCGCAAGCAGGATAGCCAGGCTCCAGCCCCACAGCACATACGCCGCCCCGCCCAGCATGAAAAGGCCCGCGTGGCCCAGCGGCGCGCTGCCGGCCGGCAGCGGAAAGGCCATCGCGAATACGGTGGCGAGCACGAGGCTGAAGCCCATCGGCAACAGCAGTCGGCCCCAAGCGCTGAGCAAGCCGGCGACGAAGCCGACTGCGGTGATCTCCAGCCCGAGCAGCACTGCGTGCGTGTGGCTGGCACTGACCAGCAGCGTGACCAGGGAAGTCCCCAGCCACGCCGGCAGCAGTTGCCGCAGCTTGTGGCCCTCTGGCGCCGGCACGTCGGCGATGCTGACTGCCATCGCACCGCTGGACAGCACCGCCGCCAGCGTGAAGCCGCCCGCCATGTAGCCACACAGTGCCACCAGCAGAACGCCGGCTGCACAACCGATACCGTTGTAGATCGTGTGGGTGAAGAGCAGGCGTGGGAGCTGCGGCATGGTCGTTGGCGCTCGCTGAGTTTGTCTACCGGTGCTGGCCCGAGAGCGTTTGGGCGAAGAGTGCCGCCATCTCGGCATCGAAGGCGACCAGCGTGACACGGAGCGTATCGCGGCTAGCGAGTGCGGTGAGTGATTCGCGTACTGCGATGGGGGCCGCGAGTTCGGGTGGAAAGCCGTAGATGCCGCAGCTGATTGCCGGGAAGGCGAGGGTGTTGAGCTGATGTGCCTCTGCCAGCGCGAAGCAGGCGCGGTAGCAGGCTGTCAGCAGATCGACTTCACTCGCCAGCCCGCCGCGCCACACTGGGCCGACGGTATGCAGCACATGGCGTGCAGGTAGCTGGAAGCCTGGGGTGATGCGTGCTTCACCGGTGCGGCAGCCGCCGAGTCCGGTGCAGTACTGGCGCAATTGCGGCCCCGCGGCGCGGTGGATCGCACCGTCCACGCCACCGCCGCCGAGAAGGCTGCTGTTGGCGGCATTCACAATGGCGTCGACCGCCAGCGTGGTGATGTCCCCCTGCCAGATGTGCAGGCGGGATTCCAGCGCGCCTGCTTGCGTCACGCTCAATCGAGCAGCTGCTCAAGCCAGTCGCGCACCGCGTCTTCGTCGGGCAGGCGGTAGCGCGCGTGTGAGTTGCCGGCACCAACCTTGATCGAGATGCCGTCGAGCGCATTCACGGCAAGGAAGCCATCTTCGTCGGTGATATCGTCGCCGATGAACACCGGCTTGCGCCCGGCAAAGGGGAAGGCTTGCATGAAACGGTTGATCGCAACCCCCTTGCTGGCTTCCACCGGTTTGACCTCGACCATGCCGCGAGCGTGCATCACGCGTACGCCGCTGCCGGGCAGGCAGCCCGATTCGGCGGCTTTGGCTGCGGCGTCGCGCAGTTCCGGGTGGCGATGGAAGTGCAGCACCATCGACAGGGCTTTGCGTTCGAAGCGCACCCCCAGCGTGTGGTTGGCGAACTGTTCGCAAGCCGCGTGGGCGGTGACCAGGCCCGGCGGCGGCACCAGCTGTTCGCGCGTGGCGTGCGGGGTGAAGCGCCATTCGGCGCCGTGTTCGCCGGCAGCGGCCAGGCGCAGCGGTTCGAACAGGCTGTCGATTACTTCAATGCTGCGCCCGCTGACCATGGCGAGCGCGCCGTCGGCGCGATTGCGCAGCTCGGTCAGCAGCGAGCGCAGGCCGTCGTCGACCAGCGGCACGGTTTCGTCCGGTTTGTCGAACGGGACCAGCGTGCCGTCGAAATCTAGAAAGAAGGCGAGGGCGTCTGCGGCGAGGCGCGGGGGGGCTTGTGTTGGCATCGGGGGTCGTCCTTGCTTGGCGTGCGCGCTCTTCTGGGTATAGACGCTTGCCGGGGAAACAGGGTGTGCATTATCCCTGACAGCGCGTCCGGCTGCTTGTTCCGGCTCAAGGAAACAAAGCCGGCGCGCCGCGAAACTGGCGCCACCCCAACGAACCCCAAGAGGTGATCCATGTCGTGCTCCGACACCCTTGCGCAAGAAAACGGTGTTTTCGGTTTTGATGCGCGTGCCATTTCCAAGCGTTTCCGCCATGCCGCGATCTTCGGTGCGCTCGAGTCGCTCAACGATGGCGACGTGATGCGTTTCCAGAATGACCACGACCCGCTGCCCCTGCTCGATCAGATCCGCCACCGCTACGGCGACCAGATCAAGATCGACTACGTCGCGCGTGAGCCGGGCAACATCGTGATCGACTTCCGCGTACAGCTCGGTGCCTACGCCGAAGCGGCCGCGCAGCAAAGCGCGGGCGGCGGTTGCGGCGGTAACGGTGCCGGTGGCTGCGGTTGCGGTAACTGAGCGTTCCGAGCCTCAATTCGACGGGCGTTCCGGCGTGAGCCGGGGCGCCCGTTCGCTTTCCGGGCAGGCGTTTGCCAGCCAGTCACTGAGGTGGCTGACGAAGCCGCGCACCGCGGCGGACAGGTGGCGCCGCGTCGGATAGACCGCGTAGATCGTCAGCGGTTGAGGGCGCCAGTCGCTCAACACTTCGCGCAGGCGGCCGCTGTCGATCAGCGGTTGCAGGATGAAATCGGGTGCCGAGGTGAGGCCCAGCCCCTGTGCCGCCAGTTCGGCCAGCAGCGGGCCGCTGTTGGCGTGTGCCGGGCCACGCACCGGCACCTTGATGCGCTCGCCGGAGGCGCTGCGGAAGACCCAGTTCAAACCTTCGGAGGCGTAGGCGTAAGTCAGGCAGGCATGCTGCGCCAGATCGTCCGGATGTCGGGGCTTGCCATGCGCTGCGAGGTAGGCGGGGGCGGCTGCGATCATCAGGCGCGCTTCGCCGATCGGCCGGGCGACCAGTGTCTGGCTGCCCACCTCGCCGACGCGGATCGCGAGATCCAGCCCTTCTTCCACCAGATCCACCTGTCGGTCGGATAGCGCGACGTCGACGCGCACCGCCGGGTAGCGCGCCAGGTATGCCGCAATGGCGGGCGCCAGGTGGCTCACACCAAAGCTGATGGGTGCGGTTAGCCGCAGGCTGCCGCGCGGCGTGGGGTCGCGCGCGCCGGCGAGTTCTTCGGCCTCGGCGATGTCGGCCAGCAACTGTACGCAACGCTCGTAGTAGGCGCGGCCGTTCTCGGTCAGCGACAGGCGGCGCGTCGTCCGGTGTAGCAAGCGGGCATCGAGCAGCGCTTCAAGCTGTGCCACCTGGCGCGACACGGCCGAGGTCGAGCGTTTCAGGCTGTCGGCCGCGGCGGCGAAGCTGCCTTGCTCCACCACCTTGGTGAAGATCGTCATTGCTTCGATGCGGTCCATGGTGACTATCCCGATAATTGCAATAAACAATTGCGATGCCGCTACTTTATCCCGATCTTCGTCGTTGGCAGACTTCTCTCCATCGCATCACGCGAAACCCACACAGGAGAGCCATCATGGAAAACCAACAGACCACCCAGATCGGAAGCTTTGTTCTGCGCATCAGCCTTGGCCTGATGTTCATCGCGCATGCGATGCTCAAGCTGCTCGTATTCACACTGCCGGGTACTGCGGCGTTCTTCGCTTCGCTGGGCCTGCCGGGCTTCCTCGCCTACCCGGTGTTTGCGGCGGAATTGTTTGGCGGCATCGCGTTGTTGCTCGGCTGGCGCACCCGGCTGGTTGCGACGGCCCTGATCCCCGTCTTGCTCGGCGCCACCTGGGCCCACGCAGGGAACGGTTGGACCTTTACGGCGCCTAACGGCGGCTGGGAATATCCGGCTTTCCTGACGGTGGCGACCTTCGTGCAAGCTTTGCTTGGCGCTGGCGCCTTTGCGCTGGATGCCCGCAAGCCCGTCAGTGCCCCCGCTTTTGCCTGATTTTGAAACACCCGGGCGGTGATGCCGCCCGGTTCCAGACCCCAAGCTCCAACCCCAACTCAACGGAGAAACCCAAATGAAACTGTTCTTCTCGCCCGGCGCTTGCTCCCTGTCACCGCATATCGCATTGCGCGAAGCCGGCCTGCCGGTGGAACTGGTGAAGGTGGATCTGAAGACCAAGCAGTTCGCCGACGGCGGCGATTTCACCGCGATCAACCCGAAGGGCTATGTACCGACGGTACAGCTTGACAGCGGCGAGATCCTCACCGAGGGCCCGGCGATCGTGCAGTACATCGCTGACCAGAAGCCGGAAAGCGGCCTTGCGCCGGCCAACGGCACGATGGCGCGCTACCGCCTGCAGGAGTGGCTGACCTTCATCAATTCGGAGCTGCACAAGACCTTCGGCGCGCTTTTCAACCCGAACGCGCCGGCCGAAACCAAGGATGCAGCCAAGGCGCTGCTCGCCAAGCGCTTCGACTATGTGGTGAGCCAACTGCAGGGTAAGGATTACCTGACCGGCGCGCAGTTCACGGTGGCGGATGGTTACCTCTTCACCGTCATCAACTGGGGCCAGTGGGTTGGCATCGACCTCGCGCAATGGCCGGCGCTGGCAGCCTTCCATGCCCGCGTTGCCGCACGCCCGGCGGTGCAGGCGGCGCTGCGCGCAGAAGGCTTGCTGAAGTAAGCCGTCGCAACCGTGGCGCGGGCCGGGTCGGCTCGCGCCCAATCATTCAGGAAACGATCATGAACACCGCAGCAGCCCAGTCCGTTCTCTTCCTCTCGCATGGTTCGCCCTTGCATGCAATGCTCGATAGCGATGCGGCGCGTGCCTGGGCCAAGCTCGGTGAAACCTTGCCGAGGCCGCGCGCGATCATCGCGGTGTCGGCGCATTGGAACACCGGCATCCCGATGCTGACCGGGGCCGAGGCGCCGCCGACGATTCACGATTTCGGTGGCTTCCCGGATGCGCTCTACCGCTTGCGCTATCCGGCCGCCGGCGCGCCGGCGCTGGCCGAGCAGGTACGGGGGCTGCTGCGCGAGGCGGGCCTCACGGCCGGTATCGACGGCGCGCGTGGGCTCGACCACGGCGCTTGGGTGCCCTTGCTGCACATGTTTCCCAAGGCCGATGTGCCGGTGATCCAGTTGTCGGTGCAGCCGGAGCTGTGCGCACGACACCACTTCGCGGTGGGCAAGGCGCTCGCGCCGTTGGCGGCGGACAACGTGCTGATCGTCGCTTCGGGCCACACCACGCACAACCTGCGCGACGCGTTTCGCCGCCCGGATCTGCTGGGGCAATCGGTTGATCCGATGCCCTATGTGAAGGCGTTCGACGACTGGGTCGCCGACGCGATCGAGGCGCGCCGCATCGACGATCTGCTCGACTGGACCCAACGCGCGCCGGATGCGCTGCGTGCCCACCCGAGCCCGGAGCACTTCCTGCCTCTGTTCGTGGCCCTGGGCGCGGCGGGCGAGAACGCACACGTAGAGCGCTTTCTCGCGGTATTCGACGGCCCAGCGCTGGCGATGGATAGTTGGCGCTGGATGCCCGCTGCGGCCTGAACGGCGCTGCCGTCAGCTGTCGCTGCGGGTGTGCGTCACCCAGACCAGCTGATCGGTCGGTAAGCCAAGCGTACGGGCGTCGCGGATCAGCTGTTCGCGGATCTCCGGTGCCAGCTGTTTGTCGCGCGCCAGAATCCACAGGTAATCACGGCTGGGGCCAACCACCATTGCCCAGCGGTAATCCGGGTCGAGCCGGACGACGTAGTAGCCGCCGTAGAACGGCCCGAAGAACGACACCTTCAGCGAAGCGCGGTTGGTGTCGCCGATGAACAGCGCGCGGCCCACCGCTTCGCGCCAGTCGTTCTTCGCACTGTCGAAACCTCGGTTGATGACTTCGATGCTGCCATCCGCTTGCTGGCGGTAGCGCGCGCTGACGTCGGAAAGCCCACGTTCGAACGAATGGTCAAGGCGTGCGATTTCGTACCACTTGCCGGTGTAGCGCGCCGCGTCGAAGGGCGTGATCGATGAAATGCCTTCCGGCGGTGACGTGGCGCAACCGGCCAATAGCAGGATGACGAACGGCAAAACGAGACGGCGGAGCGAAATGCGACCGAGGCAGGACATGGTTGACCCGTGGCGTGTGGGAATGTGCGTCGATTCGATCTGACGGGCCGGAAAACGTTCCGCGAGCGCTGCGTCGGCGTTGCATTGCATCGACATCACTATGGCGCATGGGCTGAATCCGGCGCTTGCGCGGGTCGCGCTGATCTTGTTGTTTGCGCCATTTTTGCCTATATTGAATGCCATATGGCGAAAGGTGGTGCAGCATGAGTTCAGCCGCGTTGCAGCGAGAAGATCTGTCGATACAAGGCCTGCTTGGTGGGCACCGTGTGTTGCAGAGCGTGCCGCGTACGCCGCTGGAGTGGGTGAGCCTGATTCGTCACGGCATTCCCGCGCAGGCGGTGGAATCGCTCGCCCGCATGATCCAACTGACGCAGGCGGAACTGGCCGGTTCGCTCGGCATCCCGGAACGCACGCTGGCGCGGCGCAAGCGTGAAGGCTTGCTCAACAGCGAGGAGTCGGCCAAGGTGGTGCGGCTGGCGCGTGTGGTGGAACGTGCCGAGGAGGTTTTTGAGGATCTCGACGTCGCGCTCGACTGGCTCAAGTCGCCCAACGCTGCGCTGTGCGGCGCTACGCCGATGTCGTTGCTGGACACCGATATTGGCGCGGAGAGTGTGCTGGATACGCTGGGGCGGATCGAACACGGCGTGTTCGCCTGATCGATGACGCTCACCGTCTGGCGGCTGGTCACTGCGCGCTTTGCGGATACCGCCTTCAGCGGCGAGGGGGCGCGGCTCTACGGCGGGCGCTGGAATCGCAAGCATGTGCCGATGGTCTACACCGCGGCGACGCAATCGCTCGCGATGCTCGAACTGCTGGTGCAGGACGATCCGCTGCGTGCCCGCTACGTGATGATCCCGGCCTTCATTCCCGCCGACCTGCCGATCGAGCATCTGGCGGCGAACAGCTTGCCCGAAGGCTGGCGCGAACTGGGCGCACGCGAACACCTGCAGCAGATCGGCAGCGAGTGGGCGCGCAGCAAGCGTAGCCCGGTGCTGGCCGTGCCGAGCGCGGTGATCCCGTCCGAAACCAACTACCTGCTTAATCCGCAGCACCCCGCGTTTCATCAGATCCAGGTCGGAACACCGCTCGAATTCATTACCGATCTGCGCCTGATCCGGCGCCAGCGCGGCGCGCGCTGAGCACCCATTGGCCCGGCACCGGGCTTCAGTTTTGTCCCCTGCGTGCCGTAAATGCCGGTGTACCCCAGTAACCCGGACGATGGATGATGGCGTTGGAGCGCGACGACCACTCGAAGGACCACTTCATCACCCCGCAGCAGCTGTGCATCGGCTTGCACATCCACCTTGACCTGTCGTGGATGGATCATCCGTTCACCTTTTCCAGCTTCAAGATCAAGAGCCTCGA